>JBDHWC010000017.1:0-37074 GCA_039809985.1 Thermomicrobiales bacterium
CTGACCCTCGCCTTCGTCGACGGCTCGCCGCTTCGTCGACTGGTGCCGCAACTGGAGGCGACCCGCCTGATGCCGTTCCAGCGGCTGCTGACCCTCGCCCTCGCCGCGGGCGCGATCTGGGTTGCCGGGACGTGGCTGGCGGAACGGACCGGCCGGGCCCGCCAGTGGCCGGTTGAACTGGCGGTCGGTACGCTGACGGTCGTGCTGGCCGTCTGGTGGCTGCGACCGGGGCTCGACAGCGTCCCCGATCCCGCGCTGCCGATGCCGCCGGCCCGCGGTCTCTACATGGTGGCGACCTCGGGGGTGCCGCAACAGGCCGACCTCGAGGCGGCGGTGCGGGCGGCAGACGCGGCCGCCGCGCCGGGCACGGCGCTGCTGGTGGCGGGCAGCGCGCTGTCGTGGCACCAGCAACTCTGGGCCCCGTTCTGGACCGACCGGCCGCTCTTCTACGACAACTGGCTCTGGTACTGGGACGCCCACCATGCCGGGACGCCCGGCTACCGCCCCGAACTCGGCAACGCCTACCCGGACCTGGCGGCGACGCTCGACCCCTCCTACTTGGCCGCGCACGGGATCGGCGCGGTGGTCGCCACCGGCCCGGTGGCAGCCGCGGCGGTCTCGGACGCCGGGCTGACCCCGATCCGGTCGGGCACCTACGGCGCGTGGCGGGTGAACGCGCCGACGAGCATCGTCACCGTCGGCGCGGCCAGACTCGACGTGGCGTCCGGCAACGGGCGACTGGTCGCCGGCGGCACGAGCCCGGGCGGGACGGCGCTGGTGCGTCGCAACTGGTTCCCCCGTTGGCAGGCGACCGTCAACGGCAAGCCGGTGACGATCGCTCGCACGGCCTCGAACGAGATGGAGGTCGCGGTGCCACCGGGCCGCGTCACCATCGTGCTGGAGTATGGCGTTGACGTCGTCGACTGGCTGGCTCGGCTGGCGTCCGTGGTCGGGGTCGCCGCGACCGGCTGGCTGGTCGCGACCCGGGGACGCGGCCGGCGGCCGGCTCAGGCGGGGGGCGGCACGCAGGCGCGCTGAAGCCAGACGCGGCCCCGCTGCGAGAGCGTCCAGCGGACGCGACCGCGCCCGGCCGGAACGGTCGCCGGCTCGATCAGGCGGCGGACGCGCGAACAGGTGAAGACGACGTCGACGAACGGCTCCGGCCAGTCGAAACTGGCCCCGAGCGAAGGGTTGTCGGTCGGACGGGTGAAGCCGTCCGGCTGATCCGCCATCCAGCGGAGGAACTCGTCGACGAAGGGGTCGAGCGGGGCAGGCTTGCTGGGGATCGCGGCAGGCATGGGCGGCCATCCTCGGCACGGATGCTCGACTGGGACGGGCAACGGCCGTGCCGGGAGGACAGGAGACGCGGGACACGGGCGTTGCGACTGCTATTCTGCGCACGGTTCATGCCGCGTTGCATCGTCGGCGGCGGACCGGGCGCGAACAGATCGGAGCCTTCCCTGTCATCTGACCTGAAGGTGGCGCAGTCGTCACGGCTGCCCGGCGGCGACCTGGTCTCGGCCGTCCTCGACCGCGAGGTGATGGGCCTCGCCGACCGGGGCGGGGCGAGCAACCTGGTCGGGGACCGCTGGGCCGACGTCGTGGCGGAGGCGACCGCCATGTGGCCGTCGTCGGAGCGCCCGGTGCCGGGCGGCGACGCGATCTTGGTCGAAGTGGTGCACCGGCTCGACGCCGAGCCGGGGGTCGCCGCCGCCGCCTCGCGCCGGGGCCTGCAGAACCCCGACCTGCTGCTCGCCGGCCGCATCGACGGCAGGTCGACGATTCAGGCGGCCGACGCCAAGTTCTCGGTCGAGACGGCGCGCTCGAAGCAGGTGAGCGTCGAGGTGGTGCAGGCGCTGCTGGCGCTCCGAGGGGAGGTGCCGGACTTCCTGCCGGAGGTCAACGGCGAGCCGGTGCCGGTGCCGGGCGTCTTCGTCTGCCCCGACTTCCCATTGACCCACCTGATGCTGAAGCGGCGGCACGGGATCGTCCGCACGACGGTGCGGGCCGACGAGGTGGTGCTGGTTCCCGCGCCGAGCGACGTCTTCTTCGGACCCCTGCCCGGTGCCGGGATCATGGCCCCGCTCGCCGCCGCCGACGCGCTGCCGGTCGGCATCGACGAGAGTCTGCTGGCCGGGCTCTACTACTTCCGGCTGGCTCGGGCCACGGTCGGGTTCTGGCTCGACGCGACCAAGCCGCTGCTCCTGTGCGACGACGCGCCGGTGGTCGACGAGGAGGCGATCGCGGCCGAGGCGGCCCGGCGCGCCCCGCGGGAGCGTTCGGCCCTGACCTTGGTCCGGCACTGGAACGCCGACGTGCAGGCCGTTCGCGACGCCCGGGCCGCGGTCGACCACGTGGCCGCGCTGCCGTTCCCGACCCGCGACCTGAAGCCGCTCGTGGCGCGGGTTGCGGCGGGCTACCCCGACGTGCCGCCGCCGTCGCTGAACAAGGTCCGCCGACGCGTCGGCGCGTGGTACCGCCGGGAGCTGCGGGAACGGGTCGGGCCGCTCGCGCCGCCGGTCGACTCGCTGCCGGTGGCGCTGGACGCGGTCGCCGCCGCCGGTCGCGAGGTCGGCCCCCGGCTGCCGGCGGAGGCGGAGCGGATCGTTGCCGAGATGCTGGAGGCGAACCGCGACGCGGAGACGGTCGAGGACGCATAGGGGCATCTCGGCTCGCGGTCGCGGACCGCGGACCCTCGACGGACGCTACAGGTTGCGAAGGGCGGGGGAGGTCACCGCCAGCACGGCGGTCAGCACCGAGCAGAGGAGCGCGAGCGAGGCGATGGCCCACGGGGTGCCGATGCTGGCGGCGAGCAGGCCCATCGGCAGGGCCCCGGCCGGCATCAGGCCCCACGTCAGCATGTAGGTGCCCATCACCCGGCCGCGGATGTCGTCGGTGATCCGGTGCTGCAGCAGGGCGGTGTTGCCGCTCATGAAGAACGACGCGGTCATGCTGGCGAGGAACATGAGCGGCAGCATCGGCCGCAGGTCGCCGACCAACGCGACCGCCATGATCATCGCCCCGTAGACGATCGTGCCGACGATCAGGATCCTGCCCGCGCCCGGGCCCCAGCCGCGCGAGGCCGTCATCAGCGCCCCGGTGACCGCGCCTGCGCCGGAGACCGCCATCAGCAGCCCGAGCCCGGTCGGCCCGATCTGCAGGATGTCCTTCGCGTAGACGTTGAGGAAGCTGATGTAGGGGAAGATCAGGAACGACGGCAGACAGGCTTGCAGGAAGAGCGCCCGCAGATCGGGCCGGCGGACGATCAGCTGCATGCCGTCGAAGACGCCGCCGCGCACGGCGCTGACGTCGGACCGTGGCGGCAGCACCACGCCGAGGACGAAGAGGAACGCCACGCCGAGCGCGACCGCCTGCAGCAGGAAGGCGGCCCCGACCCCGAAAAGCCCGATCACCACCCCGGCGACCGGGGGGCCGGCGATCCGGGTCGTGTTCTGGCCGGCGCTCATCAGGCCGACGGCGTTGGTCAGGTCCTTCCGGTCGACGAGCATCGGCACGATCGCCTGCTGGGTCGGGCCGAGCATCGCCTGCAGCGAGCCGTTGAGGAAGGCGGCGGCAACCAGGTGCGCGGGGTGGACGTAGCCCGAGATCACGTCGAAGGCGACGATCACGGCGAGGACCGCGGCCAGCAGTTGGCAGACCAGCATGACGCGGCGGCGGTCCAGTCGGTCGATCAGGGTGCCCCCGATCGGGCCGACGACGAAGAAGGGGAGGCCGCCCATGAAGGTGACGAGGCCGACGAACGAGGTCGAGTTCGTCATCGTCAGTGCGATCCAGCCGAGCGCGATCTGCTGCATCCACTGCGAGACGGAGCCGGCGAACATGCCGAGCCAGAGCCGCCGGAAGACGGGGTAGCGCTTGAGGGAGTCGAAGGTGCCGCCGCTGGCCGCCGAGCGGGCTCCGGGCGCGGGCTTGCTGGAGAGGCGCAGCGCCATCGAACCGGCCCCTCCCGGGGGTCACGCCGTCGCGCGGCGGAACCGGCAGGCCGGGTGCTCGCGCCGACCGGCGACTCTACCACAGCCTCCGGACCGACCCGCGACGGCGGGGGTGTTACGATTCGGCGACCGACCGCGCGTGGGGAGCCGTCAGCCGCCCATGGGAACGATCAAGGGGCTCGTGCTGGCAGGGGGTAAGGGGTCGCGGCTGCGGCCCCTGACCGCGACCGGGGCCAAGCAGCTGGTGCCGGTGGCGAACAAGCCTGTGCTCTTCTACGCCCTCGAGCAACTGGTCGAGGCCGGCATCACCGAGATCGGGATCGTCACCGGCGACACCGGCGAGCAGGTGCGGGCGGCGGTCGGCGACGGCAGCCGGTTCGGAGCCAGCGTCACCTACATTCCGCAGGCGGAGCCGAAGGGGCTCGCCCATGCGATCATGACCGCCCGGTCGTGGCTGGCGGACGACCGGTTCTGCATGTTCCTCGGCGACAACTTCCTGATGGGCGGCATCGCCGACCACGCCCGGATGTTCGCCGACAGCGATGCCGACGCCCAGATCCTGCTCAAGCGCGAGAAGCACCCGGAGTCGCTGGGCGTCGCGGTGCTCGACGGCGAGGGCCGGGTCGTGCGACTGGTCGAGAAGCCGCGCGAGCCGGTGTCGGACCTCGCGGTGATCGGCGTCTACTTCTTCGGGCCGACGATCCACGAAGTGACGCCGGCGCTGGTGCCCTCGGCCCGCGGCGAGCTGGAGATCACCGACGCCATCCAAGGGCTGGTCGACGCCGGCCGCGACGTTCGCTCGTCGCTGATCACCGCGGACTGGATCGACACTGGCAAGAAGGGGGACATGCTGGAGGCCAACCGGCTGGTCCTCGGCACCGTCCGGCGCAGGATCGACGGAGAGGTCGACGACGACTCGACGATCCTCGGCGAGGTGGTGGTCGAGTCGGGGGCGACCGTGGTCGCCAGCACCGTGCGCGGCCCGGCGGTGATCGGGGCCGGGGCGCGGCTGGTCGGGGCCTACGTCGGCCCGTTCACGACCGTGGGCGAGGACTGCGTCCTCGTCCAGTGCGAGGTGGAGCATTCGATCCTGCTGGCCCGGAGCCGGATCGAGGACGTTGGCACCCGAATCGCGGACTCGTTGATCGGCCGCGAGGCGGTGGTCTCCAACTCGCCGGAGAAACCGCACGCGATTCGCCTGATGCTGGGCGATCATTCGACCGTGAGTGTCGTCTCGTAGCTCGGGCGTCGATCCGGACGCGCCGGGCCGGGACGTGGTTTCGGAAGGGGGCGCCGTGCCGCAGAATGTGCTCGATTCACTGAAGGGACAACGCATCGTCGTCACCGGTGCGGCCGGCCAGATCGGCGAGTATCTCTGCTCGCTGCTGGAGGCCTACGAGGCGGACGTGCTGCGGCTCGGGCACCACCCCGGCGCACAGCTGCACTCTGCCATGGACCTCGGGCTGGCCGAGAGCGTGCGGAAGGCGGTCGTCCGCGCGAAGCCGCAGGTGGTGATCCACACCGCGGCCTACACCGACGTCGACGGGGCCGAGCGCGACCCCGAGCTGGCGATGGCGGTCAACGGCGAGGGGACGGCCCACGTCGCCGCCGCCGCCAAGGAGGCGGGCGCCTACCTGATCGGGATCGGCAGCGACTTCGTCTTCCCCGGCGACGGCGGCGCGCCGTACCGCGAGAACGACCCGACCGGCCCGATCAACGCCTACGGCCGCTCCAAGCTCGCGGCCGAGCAGGCGATCCTCGCCGCCGACCCGTTGTTCGCCGTGGCCCGCTCGGCGTGGGTCTACGGCGGCTCCGGCCGCCACTTCCCGCGCACGGTCCTGCGGGCCTTGCTGCGCGAAGGGCGGATCGAGGTCGCCGACGACGAGGCGAGCAGCCCGACCTACGTCGGGGACTTGGTCGAAGGACTGGCGGCGCTGGCCGCCCTGCGCGCCTCCGGCATCTTCCACGTCGTGAACGAGGGGCGGGCGACCCGCTACGCCTTGGCCAAGGAGGTCGCGACCTTGGCCGGGTACGACGCCTCGGCCGTGGTGGCGACCCCCTTGGCCGACCTGTTGCGGCGGGAGGGCGCGCCGGCCCGGCGCCCGGCCGACAGTTCGCTCCGCAACGAGCGGGCGGCCGCGCTCGGCGTCCGGCTGCGACCGTGGCAGGACGCGGTGGCCGCGGCGGTGCCGAACCTGGTGCGGGACATGGGTGCGCGGGTCGCGGTTGCCCGTCGCTACACGGAGTAGGGCCGATGCGCGTCCTTGTCACCGGCGCGGCCGGCTTCATCGGGTCGGCTTTCGTCCGGCGGGTGTTGGCGGCGCACCCCGAGGACGAGGTGGTCGGCTACGACCTGCTGACCTATGCCGGGAACCCCGCGAACCTCGAGGAACTGCGCGGCGAGCCGCGGTTCCGCTTCGTCGTCGGCGACATCGCCGATGCGGCCGCGGTCGACGCGGTCGTGCGCCAGGCGGACGCCGTCGTCAACTTCGCGGCCGAGTCGCACGTGGACCGCTCGCTGCTCGACCCCGACGCGTTCGCCCGGGCGAACGTCGACGGCGTGGTGGCCCTCCTGCAGGCGGTGAAGACGCACGGCAAGCGGATGCTGCAGGTCAGCACCGACGAGGTCTACGGCGACGTCGAGGGGGATGCCCGCTCGCGCGAGGGCGACCCCCTGCTGCCGCGCTCGCCCTACGCCGCGGCGAAGGCCGGCGGCGAACTGATGTGCCGGGCCTACGCCATCTCCTACGGCACCGACGTGGTGGTCACCCGCGGCGCGAACACGATCGGGCCGCGACAGTACCCCGAGAAGATGGTGCCCCTGTTCGTGACGAACGCCCTGCAGGAGCGCCCGTTGCCGGTCTACGGCGACGGCCTGCAGATGCGCGACTGGCTGCACGTCGACGACCACGCCGCGGCGATCGACCTCGTGCTGCGGCACGGGCGGCGGGGAGAGGCCTACAACGTCGGGGCCGGGCAGGAGCGGCCGAACATCGAGGTGGTCCGGGCGATCCTCGAGCGGGTCGGGCAGCCCGACTCGCTGATTCGCCACGTGCCCGACCGGGCCGGCCACGATCGGCGCTACGCCCTCGACACCACGAAAATCCGGACGGAACTCGGCTGGGCCCCGACCCGCGACTTCGAGGCGACGCTGAACGACACCGTCGACTGGTACGTGGCCAATCCCGGCTGGTGGGAAGCGGTGCGGGCCGACGAACGGTTCCGCGACTACTACGACCGCCAGTACGGCTGGCGCTTGGCCGCGGCCGAGCCGGGGCGGGCGTGACCACCCTGAAGCGCGTGCAGCGGATCGCGGTCGAGCGGGCCGCGGTGCAGCGGCTGCTCGTCACCGGCGGAACCGCCCTGTCGCCGATGCCGGGGGTCGAGGTGCGGCCGCTGACGACGCATCGCGACGACCGCGGCACGCTGACCGAGTTGCTGCGCGCCGACTGGACCGACGTGTTCGGGGACGACCTGCCGTTCGCGCAGGCCTACGTCTCGTACACCCGCCCGGGCGTGGCCCGCGACGACGGCCGCTGGCACGTCCACCAGCGGCAGACCGACCGCTTCGTCTGCCTCGCCGGGCGCCTGGTGGTGCCGATCGCCGACGCGCGCGAGGGTTCGCCGACGCGAGGCTCCCTCGTCCTCGTCGAGTTGTCGGCGGAGTCGGACGCCCCTGCGCCGATGATGGTGACGGTGCCGCCGGGCGCGCTGCACGGGCTGATCGCGGTCGGCGACGGCCTCTCGGTGCTGATGAATCTGCCGACTCGGCTCTATGACGCCTCGGACGAGGGGCGCGTCGCCTTCGAGGAGGCCGGGGTGGAGGTCGCGCCCGGATTGCCGTTCGATTTCGAACTGCTCCGCCGGCACTACGGCGTGCCATCCGACCGCGACTGAGCAAGGGACTTGCACGAGGGGCCGCAGGCCGCCCGCCGGTGGCGACAACCGACGGCGGCGGTGATAGACTGCGGCCCGCGAACATGGGCACGCCGAGCAGAAGATCGGGCCGGCATTCGCCGTCTGGTCGTCGGTGGTTCGCAGGGCGTCCCGGCTTGCCGGGGTCGGGGACCGAGCGTGTCGTGGCGACGGGGCCGCGGTTCGATGGGTCCATGGCGCGGTTGCGGAGGCAACGATGGCGAACACGGTGACGGCACCGGCCAAGGTGGCGGTGCAGATGACGGTCAACGGGACGGAGTACTCGGCCGAGGTCGAGCCGCGCCTGCTGCTCGTTCACTTCCTGCGCGACAACCTCGGGCTGACCGGCACCCACGTCGGCTGCGACACCAGCCAGTGCGGCGCCTGCGTGGTCGACGTGAACGGCGCGTCGGTCAAGAGCTGCACGGTGCTCGCGGTCCAGGCGGACGGAGCCGAGGTGACGACGATCGAGGGAGTCGCCAAGGACGGCGAATACGACCCGGTCCAGCGCGGCTTCTGGGAGATGCACGGCCTGCAGTGCGGTTACTGCACCCCGGGCATGATCATGTCGGCCCGGGCGCTGCTCCGCCGCAACCCGAACCCGAGCGAGGACGAGATCCGGCACGGCCTCGAGGGGAACCTCTGTCGCTGCACCGGCTACCAGAACATCGTCCGCGCCGTCACCTACGCCGCCGGCGAGATCAACGGCACGGGCGGCGCGGAGAGCGTCGCGGCGTGGGAGCAGCGCGTCGCCGGCCAGGCGTCCTAGCCGACCGCGCCGGCGGGGCGGCCGGCCCCGCGCCACCGGACGCTTGCCTGACCCGGGCGGTCGATGCCGACCCCCGGATTCCGCGGGAGGACCGAGATGTCCGCAGCGGTCGAGGTTCCCGAGAAGCTCGTTGGCAAACCGATCAAGCGACGCGAGGACCCGCGCCTGATCACCGGCGCGGGGAACTTCCTCGACGACGTCCGGCTGCCCGGCATGGCGCACATGGCGGTGCTCCGCTCGCCGTACGGCCACGCCAACATCCGCGGCATCGACACCAGCCGGGCGAAAGCGATGCCCGGCGTCGTCGGGGTGTTCACCGGCGAGGACCTGAAGGACGTCAACCCGCTGCCCTGCGCGTGGCAGGCGGGGAAGGTCCAGAACAACGTCAACACGCCGCGGGTGCTGGCGCTCGGCAAGGTGACGCACGTCGGCGACCCGGTCGCGGTCGTCGTCGCCGACAGCCGGTACCAGGCGGAGGACGCGCTCGCGGCGATCGAGGTCGACTACGAGGAGCTGCCGGCCGTCGTCGACGCCGAGCTGGCGACCCGCGACGGCGCGCCGCAACTGCACGAGAACGCCCCGCACAACGTCGTCATGCAATGGTCGTGCGGCAAGGAGGCGGCCGAGGTCGACGCGGCGCTCGCCGCCGCCGACGTGCGGGTCAGCGAGCGGATTCGCAACCAGCGGCTGATCGCGAACGCGATGGAGCCGCGCGGCTCGGTCGGCCGGTACGATGCCGGCACTGGCGAGTACACCCTGTGGGCGACCTCGCAGGCGCCGCACGTCCACCGGCTGCTGACCGCGGCCTTCGTCCTCGGCGTGCCGGAGCAGAAGATCCGGGTGATCGCGCCGGATGTCGGCGGCGGATTCGGCTCGAAGATCTTCCTCTATTTCGACATGCCGCTGGTGCTGTGGCTGTCGAAGGCGACCGGCCGGCCGGTCAAGTTCTTCGAGGATCGCAGCGAGAACTACCTGCACACCGCCCAAGGGCGCGACCACATCACCGACGTCGAGATCGGCGCGACCAAGGACGGCAAGATCACCGCCCTGAAGGTCAAGACCTACGCCAACCTCGGCGGCTACCTGAGCACCGTCGCGCCCGGCATCCCGACGACGCTCTACGGCCGGATGGTCGCCGGCTGCTACAAGATCCCGAACATCCATGTCGACGTCACCGGCGTCTACACCAACACCGCGATGGTCGACGCTTACCGCGGCGCGGGCCGGCCGGAGGCGGCGTACCTCGTCGAGCGGGTCTGCGACCTCGTCGCCGACGCGACCGGGGTCGACCCGGCCGACGTCCGCCGGCGCAACTTCATCCAGCCGGGGGACTTCCCGTACGACACCGGCATCGGGATGCTGCCCTACGACTCCGGCAACTACGAGCCGGCGCTCGACCGGGCGCTGGAGATGGTCGGCTACCAGGACCTGCTGAAGGAGCAGGCCAAGCGGCGGGCGGACGGCAGCGGCAAGCTGATCGGGATCGGCCTCTCGTCGTACGTCGAGGTCTGCGGCATCGCGCCCTCGAAGTGGATCGGGCTCCCGGGCGAGGGCTGGGGGGCCGGCCTCTGGGAGAGCGCCAACGTCCGGGTCCACCTCACCGGCAAGGTGGTGGTCACCACCGGCTCGCTGCCGCACGGGCAGGGGCACGAGACGACGTTTGCCCAGTTGGTCGCCGACGAGCTCGGCGTGCCGTACGACGACGTCCAGATCGAGCACTCCGACACGCTCGGCACGCCGTTCGGCTTCGGCACCTACGGCAGCCGCTCGCTGACGGTCGGCGGCACGGCGATCTACAAGAGCGTCGCCAAGGTGCGGGAGAAGGCGAAGCAGCTCGCCGCCCACCTGCTGGAGGCCTCCCCGGACGACATCGTCTTCGAGGGCGGCAAGGCGTACGTCAAGGGCTCGCCCGACGCCGTGAAGACGATCCAGGACCTCGCCCTCGCGGCGCACGTCGGCTACGACCTGCCGGAGGGGATGGAGCCGACGCTGGAGGCGACCACCTTCTACGACCCGCCGAACTGCACCTTCCCGTTCGGCACGCACGTCTGCGTGGTCGAGGTCGACCGGGAGACCGGGCAGCTCGAGGTGGTCCGCTACGTGGCGGTCGACGACGTCGGCAACGTGGTCAACCCGCTGATCGTCGACGGGCAGTTGCACGGCGGCATCGCGCAGGGCCTCGCCCAGGCGCTGTACGAGGGCGCGGTCTACAACGAGATCGGGGAACTCGTCACCGGCACGCTGAACGAGTACGCCATCCCGAAGGCGAGCATGGTCCCCGTCTACGAACTGGACCGGACCGTGACGCCGTCGCCGGTCAACCCGATGGGGGCCAAGGGCGCGGGCGAGGCGGGCACCATCGCGGCGACGCCGGCCGTCGCCAACGCGGTGATCGACGCGGTGTCGCACCTCGGGGTCAAGAACATCGACATGCCGCTGACCCCGGAGCGGGTCTGGCGGGCCATGCACAACGCCTAACGGCGGCAGCCGACGCGGAGCGCGGGAGAACGCCGGGCAGCCGCCCGGACCCGCCGAGAGGAGGGAACGGTGTTTCCGAACCAGTTCGACTACCGGAAGCCGTCGACCGTGCAGGAGGCGATCGCCATCCTGTCGAGCGACCCGGACGCCAAGATCCTGGCCGGCGGCCACTCGCTGCTGCCGGCGATGAAGTTGCGGCTCGCCTCGCCGTCGACGCTGGTCGACCTCGGCGGCGTCAAGGGGCTGAAGGGGATTTCGGTCAACGGCGGCGCCAAGATCGGCGCGATGACCACCTACGCCGAGATTCGCGACTCGAAGGAGTTGGCGAAGGCCTTCCCGTTGCTGGGCGAGGTCGCCAACAACGTCGGCGACGCGCAGGTCCAGAACAAGGGCACGCTCGGCGGGGCGCTGGCCCACTCCGACCCGGCGGCGGACTTCACCGCGGTCGTCCTCGCGATGGGCGGCTCGGTCAAGGCGGTCGGGCCGAAGGGCGAGCGGACGATCTCCGCCGACGACCTCTTCGTCGACCTGCTGACGACCTCGCTGGCGGCGGACGAGGTGCTGACCGAGGTGTCGCTGCCGGGCCGGGCCGGCAAGACCGGGATGGCCTACGAGAAGGTGCATCACCCGGCCTCCGGCTACGCCGTGGTCGGCGTCGCGGTCGTGATCCCGACCGGCACCGACGGCGTGCCCGACTCGGTGCGGATCGCGGTCACCGGCGCGACGTCGAAGGCGACGCGGGCGACCGCGGCCGAGAAGATCCTCTCCGGCAAGAAGCTCACAGCGGAGAACATCGCTGCCGCGGCCGACGCGGTGGCCGACGGCCTGGAACTGAACGGCGACCACTACGCGTCGGCCGGGTTCCGCAAGCAACTGCTCAAGGTCCACGCCAAGCGGGCCATCGAACGGGCGGCGGCGCAGGTCTCGTAGCTCGAACGGAGACGACGACGCCGGGGGCGATCGCCCCCGGCGTCGCTGTGTGCTGCGCTGATTTCCGGTGACCGGCAAACGGGCCGAACGGCCGCGGCCGCTCGACGCCCCGCCGTCCCTCAGCTGACTTTCGCCCCCGCGGCGACCAAGTCGCGCAGACAGCGCTCCGTCTGGCGCAGGCCCTCGGCGAAGACCGTCGGCGTCTGGCCGATGCCAATCCGGAGATGCCCCTCGTAGCCGAACGCCGAGCCGGGGGCGAGCATCACGCTGTACTCCTCGGCCAGCCGGTTCGACAACTCGAGCGACGGCACGTCGAGGGAGTAGCGCATCATCGCCAGCAACCCGCCGTTCGGCGGCGTCCACGAGACGAGGTCGGCGTTGCGGGCGAACCATCCCTCCGCCTCGTCGAGGTTGGCGGCGACGATCCGGTGCGTGCGCTCGACGATCTGGTCGCGGTGCTGGAGGGCGAGTGTGGCGAGCGTGTCGTTCAGCTTGCCGGGGCTGAGCGAGACGTAGTCGCGCATCCCCCAGCACGCTTGGACGATCTCCTCCGGGGCGGCGATCCAGCCGATGCGGAGGCCGGGCAGCCCGAACGGCTTCGAGAAGGTGCCGACGCTGATCGCGCTCGGCCCGAGGTCGCGCATCGGCGGCGCAAGTGGCTCGCCGCCCGGCAGGTCGAGCCACCGGTACGCCTCGTCGCAGATCACGCGCGCGCCGACGGAGACCGCGAGGTCGTGGATCCGGCGGAGGTCCGCCTCGCTCAGCATCGCCCCGGTCGGGTTGTGGGGGGTGTTGACGACGATCAGCTTCGTCCGCGGTGTGACCAGCGCCTCGAGGTCCGACAGGTCGTAGCGGAAGCCGTGGTCGTGCCGGAGGGACCAGAGCGAGACGTCGCAGCCGATCGCCTTCGGCACGCTCTGGAGCTGCTGGTAGGCGGGATTGACCGCGACGATGTGGTCCCCCGGCGCGAGGAGGACGTTCATCAGCAGGAAGTTCGCCTCGATCGCGCCGGTGGTGACCAGCACCTCGTCCGGGCTGGTGGCCGCGTAGGTCCTCGCGATCTCCGTCCGCAGGCGCTCGGTGCCGCGGGCCTCGGTGTAGGCGAGCGGCAGGTCGAGCAGCGCGTCGGTCGCCGCTGACCGCTCATCCTCCGGCAGCAGGTCGAGCAGTTCGCGGGTGGTCATCGGGGAGATGCCGCTCTCGGCGATGTCGTACTTGACCTTGACCTCGTACTTGCTCATCCAGCGTTCGAGCTTGAACGGTTCGATTCTCACCCGCGGTTTCCTCCGTCGCTGCGACCCGGTCGTCCGGACGATTATGCCGGTTCCGCGCGGCCCGGCGGCGGGTGCGGGTTGGCCCGGCGCGGGCGTCCTGCTAGATTTCCCCCGACGGCGGTTGCCGGGCCAATGATCGGAGGGGCGCGATGGTGGTCGAGAGCACGACGCGGACTCGGCACGAGGTCGAGCAGGCCGTTCTCGCCGACTATCGGAGCCGCTCTGCCCGCTCGGCCGAGTTGCACGCCGCAGCCCGCCGCGTGATGCCCGGCGGCGACACCCGCACGGTGGCGTTCCACGCGCCGTACCCGCTCGCCGTCACGCACGGCGAGGGGTGCAGGACCTGGGACGCGGACGGCAACGTCTACTACGACCTGCTCAACAACTACACCTCGCTGATCCACGGCCACTCGCACCCGGCGGTGACCGCCGCGGTGGCGGCTCAGATCGGGCGGGGCACGGCGTTCGCCAACCCGAACCCGTTCCAGACCCGGCTGGCCGAGATCATCACCGAGCGGGTCGCGTCGGTCGACCTGGTCCGCTTCTGCAACTCCGGCACCGAGGCGGTGATGAACGCCCTGCGGGCCGCCCGCGCCTTCACCGGCCGCGACCTGATCGCCAAGATGGAGGGCGGTTACCACGGCTCCTACGACGACATCGAGGTCAGCGTCCACCCCGACCCGCGCAGCCCGGAGTCGGGGACGGCCGACGCGCCGCTGGCCGTGCTCGACACGCTCGGGGTGCCGCGGAACACGACCGAGAACGTGACGGTGATCCCGTTCAACGACATCCCCGCCGCCGAGCGGCTCTTCCGCGAGCGGGGCGAGGAGATCGCCTGCGTCATCGTCGAGCCGGTGATGGGCGCGGGCGGCCTGATCGAGGCCGACCCGGCGTTCCTCGAGGCGCTCCGGGCGTTGACGATCGAGAGCGGCGCGCTGCTGGTCCTCGACGAGGTGATGACCTTCCGGCTGATGCCCGGCGGCATGCAGGAGCACTACCGGGTCCGGCCCGACCTGACCACCTTCGCCAAGATCATCGGCGGCGGCTTCCCGGTCGGCGGCTTCGGCGGCCGGGCGGCGGTGATGGAGCAGTTCGACCCGAACCGCCCGTCGTTCATCTACCAGTCGGGAACCTTCAACGGCAACCTGATCACGATGGTCGCCGGCGTCGCCGCCATGGAGCTGTACACCGCGGACGAGGTCGCCCGGGTCAACGCCCTCGGCGACCGGCTGCGGGCGGGCGTGCGGCGCGTGTTTGCGGATCGCGAGGTGACCGGTGCGGTGACCGGGTTCGGCTCCTTCGTCGGCGTCCACGTCGGGGTCGAGTCGGTTCACTCCTATCGATGCGCCGCCGAGGTCGACAAGGGCCTTGCGCGGCTGCTGCACCTCGCGCTGCTGCTGGAAGGGGTTTCCAGCGCGCCGCGACTCGGGTTCAACGTGTCGACCGCGATGGACGAGACGGTGATCGACGACGTCTTGGTGCGTTTCGACCGCGCGATCGACGCGATCAGACCGGCCCTCGTCGGCTGACCCGCCCGGCGCGGCCGACCGTCGCGCCGACCCTTCGCCCCGAACAACCTTGCCGGCGATGCCGGGCCGCCACGGGCGGTCCGGGTGGTCGCCGGTCCCTGACGCGCCGAACGGCGCGAGGAGTGGACGCCCCATGCTTGCGACGACTTCGCGGGCACGTGCCCGCACCGACATGAACGCCGACCTGACGGTGCCAGAACTTCTGGAGCGCGCCGTCCGGCGCGGCGAGGGCCAACTCAGCGCCCAAGGCGGCCTGGTGGTCGACACCGGGGCGCACACCGGCCGCTCGCCGAAGGACAAGTACGTCGTCCGCGACGACGCGACCGAGTCCCGCATCTGGTGGGGCAGCGTCAACCAGCCGATGTCGCCGTCCGCCTTCACCCGACTCCGCGACGACGTCGCAGCGCACCTGCGGACGCGCGGCGGCTTCGTCGTGCGGGTGTCGGCAGTGGCCCGCGCCTCGCGGGCCGTGCCGGTGACGGTGGCGACCGAGCAGGCGTGGCACGCGCTGTTCAGTCGGCAGATGTTCCGATCAGCGCTGCCGATGTCGGCCGAGCCGGGGTGGACGGTGCTCCACGCGCCGTCGATGCAGGCCGACCCTGCCCGCCACGAAACCCGTTCGTCGGTCGCCGTCGCCCTCTCGCTCTCGGAGCGGACGGTGGCGATTGCCGGCACGGCCTACGCCGGGGAGATCAAGAAGAGCCTGTTCGTCGCCTTGCAGGATGCGCTGCCCCGGGCCGGGGTGGCGACGATGCACTGCTCCGCCAACGCCGCCCCGAACGGCGAGGTCGCGCTCTTCTTCGGCCTCTCGGGCACCGGCAAGACGACGCTGTCGGTCGACCCGGGGCGCACGCTGATCGGCGACGACGAGCACGGCTGGGACGACGAGGGCGTCTTCAACTTCGAGGGCGGCTCCTACGCGAAGGTGATCAACCTCTCGTCGGAGGCGGAGCCGGAGATCGACCGCGCGGCCCGCCGCTTCGGCACGGTGCTCGAGAACGTCGTGCTCGACCCGCGCACCCGCGAGGTCGACTTTCGGGACGGATCGCGCACCGAGAACACCCGCGCCGCGTTCGCGATGTCGGCGCTGCGCAACGCCGGCTGCGGCGTCGGCGGCCACCCGACCCGGATCCTGTTCCTCACGGCCGACGCCTTCGGGGTGCTGCCGCCGGTCGCCCGACTGACGCCCGAGCAGGCGGCGTACTGGTACCTGTCGGGCTACACCGCGCGGCTCGCGGGAACCGAGCGCGGCATCACCGAACCGGAGGCAACCTTCTCCGCCTGCTTCGGTGCCCCGTTCCTGGCCCTGCCGGCCGAACGCTACGCCGAACTACTGACGGAGCGGATCCGGCGACACCAGCCGGAGGTGTGGCTGGTCAACACCGGCTGGACGGGCGGGCCGCACGGCGTCGGCAGTCGTATGCCGATCCAACTCACCCGTGCCATCGTGCGGGCCGTGCTCGACGGTTCGCTGGGGCGGGAAGATGCGATGGTCGACCCGGTCTGGCGGTTCCGGGTGCCCGTCGCCTGCCCCGGCGTGCCCGACGCCCCGCTGCGGCCGCGCGGGACGTGGGCCGACCCGCTGGCGTTCGACACCGCAACCCGGCGCGTCGCGATCGATTTCGCGGAGAACTTCAGGCAGTTCGCGGGCCGCGTGCCGGCCGAGGTGCGGGCAGCGGGACCGATCGTCCCGCCGATGTCCCACGGGACAACATCGGACTGACGATCGTCAGGACGGAACAACGCGGCTCAGCGACGCCGGGCCTACCCGGCGGGACGGGCGTTGCCCGGGCCGCGGCGCACGCGTGCGATGGAAGGGGTCGCGACCGGCCGGACGAAAGCGTCGGTCAGGGCGCCGCTGGCGAAGACCGCGAGCAGGGCGACCGCCGCGCCGGCGAGGAAGAGAGGCTCGTAGCCGGAGCGCTCGATGAGCATGCCGCCGAGCACCGGCGCGAACGCGACCACCGCCAGCACAGCGTTCGTGATGCCGGCGTAGATGCCGTGCAGGCGCGGATTGGCGATCTCGCTCAGGTAGGCGAAGTTCGCCCGCCCTTGGCCGGAGGTCACCGCGCCGAGGACGAGGAAGGCGACGCCGAACACGATCGGCAGTTGGTTGCCTTCGGCCAGGCGGCGCTCGAGTTCTTGGTAGTCGAGCAGATAGGGGAGGACGAGCGCCAGCACCGGCGGCACGATCCGGAGCAGGGCCGAGATCTGGAGGATCGGCTTGTCGCCGTACGCGCGCTCGATCGTTGCCCAGAACGGTACGGCGAGCATTCGGCCGACCACGTAGGCCACCACGTAGCCGCCGATGGCCGCTTGGTCGATGCCCAGCCGGGCGAGCGCGAAGATGACGAGGAAGGGGTCGATCACCGCCGCCGCGCCGACCAGGACTCGGTAGGCGAGGTAGCGGCGGAAGTGCGGGTCGGTGGAGGCGGCCGGAACGCCCCGCAGCACTTCGAGCGGGCCCGGCGTCGCGGAGACGCTCACCCGTGACGGCTCCTGCAAGGTGAGTTGGAAGAAGACCGCGGCGAGTTGGCAGATGGTGGCGGCGAGGAAGATCAGCCCGAAGTTGCGCGGGAACGCGGGGCCGCCGTCGCGCAGGATCTGGGCGACGAAGAGTCCGGCGAGGAGGCCCGCCACGCCGCCCCAGAACCCGCGCTGTCGGTAGTAGGTGGCGCGGCTGGCATCCGACACCGACTTTGCCAGCAGGGAAGACTGCGGCACCGAGGCGAAGCCGCCCGCGAGGCTGTAGGCGATCCAGCAGATGAAGAAGCTGCGCAGTAGCGGTCCCGATGTGTCGGCCAGTGAGGCGGGAGTGATGCGAAAGCAGGTGAGGGCGAGCAGGCCGGTGGCGACCGCCTTCACGATCGAGGCCCCGGCCACCCACGGCTGCTGACGACGCTGGCCGCCGAGGAAGAGGGCGGCCGGCAGACGACCGAGCGCCCAGAGGCCGATCCCGATCGCCGGCACCAGCCCGACCGCCACGTACGACGAGGTGAGCTGGCCGACGAAGAAGGCGAGGACGATGATCGGCAGCAGCAGCGTCTCGGCCAGCGCCGAGAGGGCGCTGCCGGCGACGGTCATCACCCCGTTCATGGCGAGGCCGCGACGGTCTTCGGAGTAACGGCGAATCTCGGCACCCGGCACCGCGTGCCCTCCGTTGCGACCGCGGGCATTGCGCGCGGTCGACCGTTCTGCTTTGGAATCTGGGCGATTATAGGCTCAGCCCGGTGCGACGACCGCGTTGGCAGCGGCTGCGAAGGCCGCCGTGGCGATCCAACGGTCCCGATCGTCAACCAGCGCGCCGGCGGGAACCCAGCGGCAGTCGCCAACCGACGGCTCTTGGTCGGGGTCCACGCGGAACGCCAGGGCACGCGGTCCGTCGTCCGCGCGTCGACCGCCCGCCCAGCCGACCAAGTACGGTGCGCCGCCGGTGAGGGCTGCGGCGGTGTCGTTCGCGGCACGGGCGAGCGACTGTCCCGGCACGGCGACTGTGCGTGGCAGGTGTCCCGCTGAGTCGACCAGCAGCGACGCCCCGTCGGCACCGACGACGGCGACGGCCGCGCCTGACGCGTCGTCGAGCTCCCGCGCGAACTCGGCCCGCAGCTTGGCGTAGGTGACCGGGATCATCTCCGGCAAGACCATGGTGCCGGCGATGATCGGCATGAAGTTGGCGTCGCCGACCCAGCGAGGCACGACGTGCTGGTGCAAGTGGGCGGCGATCCCGGCCCCGGCCACGTCGCCCACGTTCATGCCGATGTTGAAACCGGCGCAGGCGAGCACGCGACGGCTCGCAGCGAGCACCGGGCGAAGCAGGGTCGCCATCTCCGCGAGCGTCGCTGGGTCCGCCTCCTCGGGCGAGGCGACGTGCTCGTTGGGGACGACCATGACGTGGCCGGTGTTGTAGGGGAAGAGGTTCATGGTGACGAAGACGCGCGGGCCGCGCCAGAGGACGAGCGACGCCACGTCGTCGTCGCCGGCGACCTGGTTGCAGAAGAGGCAGCCGTCGACCCTCGCCCCGCCGCCGACGTAGCGCATCCGCCACGGGGTCCAGAGCCGCTGGCTCGGCTCCGGCGGGTCGGGCAGGCGCGGCGCCGTCACGACATATCCCTGGGCGGGGTGAGGCCTTCGCTAGGCACGGGCGGCTTCCGCGGCGTCGGCGAGGTCGAAGTACGGGGCGAGGTACGTGCGCCGGCGCAGTTCTTCCAGGTCGTGGGCGAGGATGTCGAGCGGGGGAACCCCGGTGGCGGCTGCCGCGACGGCGACGGCGCATGCGGTTCGGTGGGGGAGGTCGCGGGGGATCGCGTTCGCGTCGGCTTCCCGCCACTCGGCGGCGAGGTCGCGCAGGCTGGAGGCGGCGACACCTGAAGAGCGGGCGGGTGGCGCGGCGAGCGCGGTGTCGAGCCGCAGGTCGTCCCAGCCGAGCCCGTGCCCGAGGCTGGCGACGACCAGCCAGTAGACCACCTGCGAGCCCTCGAGCACGACGTCCTCGTGCAACCCGGCGTGTCGATGGCTGCCGTCGAGGACGCCCGCGAGTTCGGCCAGTTCGTCGGCGACGCGGGCCAGTGTCGACTGGTCGGCGGACCGCAGGCGGCGCGAGGTGCTGGACTCGCGGCTCAGGTCGTTGCCCAGAAGGTAGGCGTAGGCACCGAACAGGAGGCGTGCTGCGGCGACCACGTCGTCGGCAGGCGACGGTGCAGTTGCCTCGCCGTAGACGTCGGCCGGGTCGAACACGCGCTCGGCGACGGGGGTGAGCGAGCCGTCGGCCTCGAGCCGTCGGTAGTAGCAGGTCGGGTAGCCGGTGTGGCAGGCCGCGCCGCGCTGGCGAACCCGCAGCAGCAGGCTGTTCAGTTCGCAGTTGACGCGCAGTTCCTCGACGTGCTGGACGTGGCCGGAGGTCGCGCCCTTGTGCCAGAGCGCGTTCCGGCTTCGGCTCCAGTAGTGGGCCTCGCCGGTGGCGCGGGTGGCCTCGAGGGCCTCCCGGTTCATGAACGCGAGCATGAGGACCGCGCCGCTCTTGGCGTCCTGCACGGCAACCGGGACCAGTCCGTCGGGCCCGAACCGGATCGGCAGGTCGTCAGCGGCGGACACGGACGCCTCGCGCGGCGAGCGCGGCCTTGACGTCGGCGACCCGGTACTCCCCGAAGTGGAAGATCGAGGCGGCGAGGACGGCGTCGGCGCGACCCGGGGCCAGTCCCGCCGCGAGGTGCTCGGGGGTGCCCGCGCCGCCGGAGGCGATCACCGGCACGCTGACGGCGGCGGCGACGGCCTCGAGCAGCGGCAGGTCGTACCCTTCCTTCGTGCCGTCCCGGTCCATGCTGGTGAGGAGGATTTCCCCGGCCCCGCGACGCGCGGCCTCGGCGGCCCAGGCGACGGCGTCGAGCCCGGCCGGTTTCCTGCCGCCGTGGGTGTAGACGCCCCAGCCGGCGCCGTCCGGGTTGCGACGGGCGTCGATCGCGCAGACGATGCACTGGCGGCCGAAGATCTCCGCCCCCTCGCTCAGCAGGCCGGGGTTGGCGATGGCGCTGGTGTTGACCGAGACCTTGTCGGCCCCGGCCGAGAGGAGGTCGCGCATGTCGCCGACGGTGCGGACGCCGCCGCCGACGGTGAGCGGGATGAAGACTTGGTCGGCGGTCCGCTCCACCACGTCGAGCATCGTGCGGCGGCTGTCGGACGAGGCGGTGATGTCGAGGAAGACGAGTTCGTCCGCGCCCTCGGCGTTGTAGTGGGCGGCGAGTTCGACCGGGTCGCCGGCGTCGCGCAGGTTCACGAACTCGATCCCCTTGACGACGCGACCGGCGGTCACGTCGAGGCAGGGAATGACCCGTCGGTAGATCGTTTCGACCGCGGTGTCGGCGTCGCTCATGCGGGCACCTCGCGGGCGACGGCGATCGCCTCGACCAGGTCGACCCGTCCGTCGTAGATGGCGCGGCCGACGATCACTGCGTCGGCGCCCGCGTCGCGAACGTCGGCGACGTCGCCGATCCGCCCGATGCCGCCGGAGGCGACGACGCCGTGGCCGAGCAGGGCGACCATCTCGGACAAGGCGGTCAGGTTCGGGCCGGCCAGCGTGCCGTCGCGGGCGATGTCGGTGTGGACGAACCACGTCACCCCCGCGGCGCGGAGCCGGGCGGCAACCTCGGTCGCCAGCGCGTCGGTCTGGTCAAGCCAGCCGTCGGCGGCGAGGCGGCCGCCGCGGGCGTCGAGGCCGACCGCGACACGGTCGCCCCAGCGGGCGACGGCGTCGGCGACCAGTTGCGGGCTGCGCAACGCGGCCGTGCCGAGGACGACGCGGTCGATGCCGGCGTCGAGCGCGGCCTCGAGATGCTCCGGCAGCCGCAGGCCGCCGCCGAGCTCGATTCGGAGGTCGACGCTGTGGCGGATGCGGTGGACCGCCTCGACGTTGACCGGCTCGCCGACGACCGCGCCGTCGAGGTCGACGACGTGCAGCCACTCCGCGCCGGCGGCGGCCCAGCGTTTCGCCGCCTCGGCCGGGTCGGCGTCGTAGGCGGTCTCGCGCGCGAAGTCCCCCTCGACCAGCCGCACGCAGCGTCCGGCCCGGAGGTCGATGGCGGGGAGGACGATCACGCCGACACCGACTCCGGTTGGGCCGTCGCCGCCATGCCCCGCGCCACGTGGTCGACGAAGGCCTGGACGAGGGCGAGGCCGTCGTCGCCGCTCTTCTCCGGGTGGAACTGCATGCCCCAGACGTTGCGGTCGACGACGATGCTCGGGAACGTCTCGCCGTAGCGCGTCTCGGCGGCGACGATGCCGGGGTCGGCGGGCTCCACCACGTAGGAGTGGACGAAGTAGTAGTCGCGCTCCTCGCCGGCGTGGCCGAGCGGGCCGTCCTCGGCCAGGCGAACCCGGTTCCAGCCGATCTGGGGCACCTTGACGGCACCCGACATCGCCCGGACCGAGCCCGACAAGAGGCCGAGGCCGACCGTGTCCCCTTCCTCCTGCGGACCGAACAGCAACTGCATGCCGAGGCAGATGCCGAGGAACGGGCGGCCGTCCTGGACGGCCTGCTCGATCGCGGGGACGATGCCGAGCCCGCGCAGACGGTCCATCGCCGCGCCCGCCGCGCCGACGCCGGGCAGGACCACCGCGTCGGCCGCGCCGATCACCCCCGGGTCGGCGGTGACGACCACCGACGCCCCGGCGTGCTCGAGGGCGCGCCGGATCGAGCGGAGATTGCCCGCTCCGTAGTCGACGACGGCGACGAGCGGCGAGGTCATGCCAGCATCCCCTTGGTGGACGGCACCCGCCGGGGGTCGCCGGTGACCCGGGTCGCGTCGCGCAGGGCGAGCGCCGATGCCTTGAAGATCGCCTCGGCGGCGTGGTGGGCGTTGCGGGCCCGGATCAGGTCGATGTGGACGGTCAGTCCGGCGTTGACCACGAGCGCGCGCCAGAACTCCTCGACCAGACTGGAGGCGAAATCGGCCCCGATCGACGGTTCCGGCATGACCGCCTCGAAGTGGAGGTAAGGGCGGCCGGAGACGTCGACCACGCAGCGCGCGAGCGCCTCGTCGAGTGGGGCGTAGGCGTGGCCGTAGCGGGCGATGCCGGCCCGGTCGCCGAGCGCCTGCCGGATCGCGGTGCCGAGCACGATGCCGATGTCCTCGACGGTGTGGTGGGGGTCCATCGCGGCGTCGCCCTCGGCGGAGACGACGATGCCGAGCCGCCCGTGCCGGCCGAGGGCGTCGAGCATGTGGTCGAGGAAGGGGACGCCGGTGGCGGCGCGAACGTCGCCGCCGTCGAGGTCGAGGGCGAGGCGAATCCGGGTCTCGAGCGTGCTGCGCTCGATCTCGGCCCGGCGGAAGCGGGCCACGCCGTCGCTGACGGTCATCGGGCGGCCCGCGCTTCGTCCAGCAAGGCCTCGAGTTCGTTGGCGAAGATCGCGTTCTCCTCGGCGTCGCCGATCGAGACGCGCAGGCAGTCGGTCAGCCCGCCCTTCGGGTTCGGGAACGAGCGGACGTAGACGCCGCGCTCGCCCAGTTCCCGCACCACCGGCGCGCCGTCCGTCGGCAGTCGGACGAGGAGGAAGTTGGTCGCCGACGGCAGCGGCTCGACGCCGGGGATCTCGCGCAGCCGGGCGGCCAGCGCCTCGCGGTCGGCGACGATCCGGGCGACGATCCCCTCGAGATAGGGGAGATCGTCGAGGGAGGCGAGGGCGGCGGCGGTCGCCGCCACGCTGACGTTGCAGAACGCGGGCATCACCCGCATCACGTAGGGCGCGAGCGATTCCGGGATCGCCCCGTAGCCGACCCGCATCCCGGCGAGGCCGGCGAACTTGCTCATCGTTCGCATGACGGCGACGTTCGGGTAGCGGTCCATCAGCGGCCGGTGCGAGACGCCGGCGAACTCGGCGTAGGCCTCGTCCACCACGACGAGGCACGGGGCCTCGGCGACGATCCGCTCGACCGTCTCCATCGGGAAGAGGGTGCCGGTCGGGTTGTTCGGGTTGCAGACCACGATGAACTTGGTCCGGTCGGTGACCGCGGCCAGCACCCGCTCGGGGTCGAGGACGAAGCCGGGGGCGAGCGGGGCGTCGACCACCTCCGCGCCGTGGGCGGCGAAGAGCGGTCGGTAGACGCCGAAGGTCGGCTCCGAGATCACCACGTTGTCACCGGGGCCGAGCATCGTGAACGCCAGCGTCTGCAGGACGTCGTCGAGGCCCGCGCCGACGAGGACGTGGTCCGGGTTCGCGCCGATGTAGGCGGCGAGCGCCTCGCGCAGCGTGCGCGCGTCGAACTCCGGGTAGCGGTGGACGTCGAGCGGCCCCTGCAGTGCGCGGCGGGCCTTCGGCGAGGGGCCGTGCGCCGACTCGTTCCAGTCGAGCCGGACGTGGCGGGCCGGGTTCGAGGTCGGCGGCGCTTCACGCGTGTAGGCTGGCAGCCCGAGGATCGCGGGTCGGACGAGACGCTCGGCGTCGAGGATCGGGTGGCGCGTGGAGACCCCGGACAACGACGAACCCTCCGTGGCGGCGGCGCGGCAGACTGCGGGAAGTCTAGAGCATCAACTTCTCGAGCGAGGAGACGAGGATCTCGGTCGCCCCGGCGGCGCGCAGTTGCTCGATCGACTCCCAGAAGACATCCTCCTCGATCGCGGTGTGGACGGCGACCCACCCCGGGTCGGCGAGCGGCACCACGGTCGGGGACTTGAGGCCGGGCACCACCGCGCGAATCTGGGGCAGGGCGGCGATCGGCGCGTTCATCATCAGGTACTTGTAGCGCTTGGCGGCGCGGACCGCGTTGATCCGCAGCAGCAGGCGGTCGATGTTGGCCTTCTTCGCCGGGTCGGCCAACGCCCTCGGGTTGGCGAAGAGGGACGCCTCCGACTCGAGGATGGTGTGGATCGGCCGCAGGTCGTTCAGGAGCATGGTCGAGCCGGTGGCGGTCAGTTCGACGATGCCGTCGGCAAGGCCCAACGACGGCGCGACCTCGACCGAGCCGCTGATCTCGATGATCTCCGGCTGGCCGCCGAGACCGCGGAAGTACTGGCGGGCCGAGTTGGGGTACGAGGTCGCCACCCGGCGGTGGAGCAGTTCCTCCGGCCGGGTGACCGGTGAGTCGCGCAGGACCGCGACGACGAGCGCGCAGTAGCCGAAACCGAGCGGCAGCAGTTCCTCGACCGCGGCCTCCTCCTCGACGACGAGGTTGCGGCCGACGATGCCGAGGTCGACGGTGCCGAGCGCCACGTAGCCGGGGATGTCGTCGTCGCGCCCGTAGAGGATCGAGAGCGGGAAGTTGCGGCAGTGGGAGAAGAGGCGTTGGCCGTAGCTCTCGAATTCCAGACCGATCCCCCGCAGGAGGTCGAGGGTGTTCTCGGTCAGGCGTCCCGAGCGTTGCATTGCCAGTCGGAGTGCGCCCGGCTCGGTGGCCGCCACGGTGCTGGTCTCCTGCTCGATCACGGTTCGTGCCATCGTGCCGCCGGTCCCTCGCTGCTCGGGCTGCCCGAGTCCTGACGTGTCGCGGCCTCGGCGCCGAACCGTCAGGCTGTGTACCACGCCCCGGCCCGGCGAACAACCAACGACGCCCGGCGACGCGTCCGGCCCACCCGGACACGGGGACGGCGACACGCCGTCCGGGCAGCGCCTGCCAGTTGGTCGAGGGGCCGCTGCCGCAGGCGCGGGCGGGATCGAATGGCGGGCGAACAGGCTCAGGCCCCGCGCAGCATCTCCCAGATGATCCGCAGCCCGTCGAGCGTCAGGTCGGGGTCGGCGTGGGTGAAGAGCGGCGAGCGGCCGGCGAAGAGCGGGGCGAGGCCGCCGGTCAGGATCGCCGGGGCGTCGGTGCCGAGGTCGGCGTGGATCCGCCGGATCATCCCCTCGACCAACAGCTGGTGGCCGAGGACGAGGCCGATCCGGAGCTGGTCGGCGGTGTTCTTGCCGATCGGACCGTCCGGCTGGCGCAGCTCGACGTTGAAGAGTTGTGCGGCGTTGCCGGCGAGCGCCTTGAGCGAGGTCTGCACGCCCGCGGCGATCGAGCCGCCGACCAAGTCGCCGTCGCCGTTGATCACATCGAAGGTGGTTGCCGTCCCGAGGTCGACGATGATCGCCGGGCCGCCGTACTTCGCCTTCGCGGCCACGCAGTCGACGAGGCGGTCGGCCCCGAGCTGGCGCGGCTCGTCGACGCGCAACGCGATGCCGAGGTCGAGGCCGGGGGTGACCACCAGCGGCTCCGTGCCGAGCCGACGCTCGGCCATCTCGACCAGCGACGTCGTCACGCTCGGCACCACGCTCGAGAGGATCACCCCCTCGAGGCCGTTCAGGGCGTGGCCGTCGACCGTGGCGAGCATGGTCAGGTCCGCGAACCACTCGTCCGGCATCCGCTCGCGGACGGTGCTGAGCCGGTAGGCTGCGACCCGGTCGCGACGGGCGCGGTCGCAGAGCCCGAAGACGGTGTTGGTGTTGCCGACCTCGATGGTGAGCAGCATCGGTGCCTCCGGGCAGGCCGCCGGTTGGGGTCTCGCCTCGGTCGAGTATGGCGACGGGGGTCGGCGGCCGCAATCCCCGGACCACTGGGGCCGTCGTCGCGCCGATCCCTCGACCTGCCCGGTATCATTCGCTAGGAGAGGACTTGGTGCGCGACGCCGCCCCCGTGGTTGCTGGCTCGGCAATTGCGCTGGGGGGCGCAGCGGAACGCCGACGAAGCACGGAGAGGAGTTCCGGATGCCTTGGGGTGCCAAGAAGAAACTGTCGCCCGGGGAGGAGATCATGGCGGCGGTCACCGATCAGGTGAGCCAGCTGCCGGAACTGAGCGAGATCGACCTCGGGGCGCTCTCGCCGGCCCAGACCGCGGCGGCGCAGGCGGCGGCCGCGGCCGTGGCCCGGGCCGAGCGCGCGCTCGGGATGGGCAAGCACGTTGCCGGGGCCGCCAAGCTGAAGAGCGCCAAGGTGACGCACTCGGTCGGCGACGAGATGCTGCCGAACCTGAGGGAGGCGGCCCAGAACGCCGCCAGCGCAGCGGTCGACCGCCTGCCGCGCGGCGAGAAGGGGATCGACCGAGCCGATCTCGCCGACGCGCTTGACGAGGCAGTGCGACGCGTCCTGGCGCATCGGGACGACGCGGAGCGCACCGCAACCCGGCTCCGGGCGGAGGCCGCCGAGCAGGCCGTCGCCGCGGCGGCGCAGGCGGAGGCCGCCGCGGAACAGGCCGCGCCGATCGTGGCGGACGAGCCGGAGGCGAAGCGGGAGCAAGGCGGCAAGCCGCTGGCGGCGCTTTTCTGGATCGGGTCGCTGCTCGGCTTGGTTGTCTGGCTGCTGCTCGACGAGCGGCGGCGCGAGCAGACCACCCGGGTCGCCACCGAGGCGAGCACGCAGGTGCGCGAGCTGATGCGCGACCTGAAGGGCTACGACGACGAGTTCTGAGTCGCGGCTGACGCGGAGAGAAGAGCCGGGGGGCTGTTTCGGCCCCCCGGTTTGCGTTCGCGGTTGTCGTCGCGGGTGAACGGGTGAATCAGATGCGCCGTGCCCCGGCCCAGTGATCGGTGTAGTAGGAGGAGCTGAGCGGGGTGACGACCACGCCGGTCTTCTCGTTCTCGGCGTGGATGAACTTGCCGCCGCCGACGTAGATGCCGACGTGCGTCAGCCCCTTGCCGTCGGTGTTCTTGAAGAAGACGAGGTCGCCCGGCTTCAGCTTGCTCTTCTTGACGTTCTTCCCCTTGTCCCACTGGGCCGGCACGGTGCGGCCGATGTCGATGTTGGCGACCTTCTTGAAGACGTACCACGTCAGCCCGGAGCAGTCGAAGCCCTTCTTCGGCGACTCCTCGCCCCACGCGTACTTGTCCCCCTTGTACTTCATGGCCTCCTTGGCGATCTCGCGGCCTTTGACCTTCCTCGACGGCGAGACGTTCTCGGCGGCGGCCGGAACCAGAGATCCGATGCCGGCGGCCGCGCCGAGCAGCAGCAGCGGCGCGGCCAGACGCGCCCGCGCGCCGAGCCGACTTGAGCGTTCCATGTGTGTGTCCCTCCCGACCGGGGCGCGCCGAGCAGGTCGGCGGCCGGTCGTCGTCGCGAGCGGGCGGATTCGGGCGCGGGTCTGACCAGTAGACGCTTCCGATGCCGCTGGCGAGTCGCGCTGCGTTACCCCGTCGGTCCCAATTCCGGCCGCGCCGAGTTCGCGACGGCTTGCCGGCGAGCGAGTTGAGGGCGACGGGCCACGGTCCGGGCGGGGCCGAGAGTGGGGTACAATCCGCCTCGACGACCGGGCCGGACGCGCCGTCCGGGCCGACGGATCAGCGGGTGTGCGGTCGGCCGTGGCCCGGCGGCGAGCGGAGGATTGGACGGGGATGGCCTACCGGTTTCTGCTTGAAGTGCCGGAGGCGCTTGCCGCCGACGCGGATGTCGCGGTCAGTCAGGCCCCGGACGCCCAGGTGCTGCTTGTCCGCGACTCGCACGGTCTCGGCTTCGAGGATCCCTACGTCGACCTGAGCATCGCGTCGCACAGCCTGCAGGTGATTCAGAACTTGTACGACTGGTTCGACACGCTCGGCGCGACCCGGCCCGACATCCGGATCGTGCTCCACAGCGGCGACCGCGTGGAACTCGAGGCGACCGACCGGGGCGAGATGGTCCGCGCGATCCGGCGTGACCAGCCGTGGGTCGAGCGGTCGATCCCGAAGGTCGGCGAGCACGAGCCGCTTGACGAAGTCAGGAGCTACACGCTGGGGGCCAGCCTGAACCCGGTCGGCCCCGCGATCGACGGGACCGCGGAGAGCGCGCCGCAGGCGTTGCGGGCGACCGGCGGCGCGCTGCTGGAGGCCGAGCCGAAGGTTCGCGTGCAAGCCATCGACCATGTCGCGGTTCGCGTCAACAACCTCGCCAAGGCCGAGCGGTTCTACCAGGACTTCCTCGGCATGGAACTGATCGGCCGCCTGCGGCGCAACGACCAAGGGGCCTACGACGCGGTCGACCACGACTACCTGTGGGACTTGGCGATCGCCTCCGGCAAGGAAGCGGAAGTCAGCTTCCTGCGGAACGGCCCGCTGACGCTCGCGCTGCACAACCTCGGGCGCGGCATCCGACTCGGCCGCAACGCGCTTGACCACATCGCGGTGCGGGTCGATGCGGCCACCTTCACGAACCTGCGCGGCGAGGCGTTGGTCCGCCCGATGACGATCCTGCGCAACGACGACCGGCACTTCGAGTTCCGCGACCCGTTCGGGATCGCGTGGGTGCTGACCGTCGACAGCGACGTGCCGGGCCTCCCACTCTAGTCGGGGTGCCGCCGTCGGAGGACACGTGCCCGAATGCTCGACAACTACCGTGACCTGATCGACGAGTTGCTGGGCACGCCTTCCTCGTTGCGGGAGCTGGCTGCCTCAACAGACGGGCTGCCGACGCCACTGCTGGCGGAACTGCGCGACCGCGACGCCGCCGTGCTGGTCCGCGTGCACCGGATGACCCACGAGTCGACGCCGCTGCTCGCGCCGTTGCCCGTTCCCGACGAGTCGGAACCGACGGAGGAGGCCGCGGCGCTGTTCGCCGACTTCGAGCGGGCCCGGGGCGACCTCGTGTCGCTGCTGATGAACCTGACGTTGCGCGACTGGGAGCGGACCGCGATCGACGCGGACGGCTCCGAGATCGTCGTCGCCGACGAGGTCGAGCGCCACGTCGAGTTCGACGAGGAGCATGTCGCACGCATCCGGCGCGCGCTCGAGGGCAGCTGACCGACCCGGTGTCGTCGGTCCCGCCGAGCCCGGAGACAGGAGCGATGGCCGCCCGCCAAGCCAGTTCGGACCCCGTGGCGTCTGCTGATCGCCCGGTGGTGGTCGTTGGGGCGGGGGTGGCCGGGCTGAGCTGTGCCCGCGCGTTGCATGCGGCTCGGCTGCCGGTGCTCGTGCTCGAGGCGGGCGAAGTCGTTGGTGGCCGGATGAGGACCACCCGCGATTCCGACGGCTTCCTGCTCGACCACGGGTTCCATCTGCTGCCCGCGGCCTTGCCCTGCCTCTGGGACAAGGTTGACTCCGACGCGATCGGGTGCCGACCGTTCGACGCCGGCACGCTCGTCTGGACCGGTCGTCGCCTGGTGCCGTTCACCAACCCGGTCGCGCGTCCGTCCGGCCTGCTGCGCGACCTCACGTCCCCGCTTTTCGGCATGGCCGACCTGAGCCGCCTGGCGCGGCTCGCCGCCCAGGCGTGGCGCGCGCCGTGGAGGACCGCCCGCGAAGCCGCCGAGGCGATGGGGCCGCTGGCAGGGGTCGACGTACTCTGGCAGGAGGGTTTCAGCCGACGTTTCGTCGACCGCTTCGCCCGCCCCGTCTGGGGCGGAGCGCTGCTGTTCGACCCGACGCTGGATGGGAGCGCCGGGCCGCTCCTCTTCTCGCTGAACATGCTGCTCGCCGGGCGCGCCCTCCTGCCGAGGGACGGCATCGGCGCGGTCGGGGCCGCGCTCGCGGCCGCGCTCCCGTCCGGCAGCGTGCGGCTCGGCCAGCGGGTGGAAGCCGTGGTGGTCGAGGACGGCCGGGCGGTCGGCGTCCGCGTCGGCGGCGAGCGTGTGGCGGCGAGCGCCGTGGTGGTCGCCTGCGACCCGCCAACGGCGCGACGCCTGACCGGGATCCGCGCCCTCCCGGACGCCGACGACGGCGTCGGCAGCCTGACGGTGTTCCTCGCCGGCGAGCGGGACCCGAGGCTCGGGTCGCGGCTGGCCGCGGACGGCACGGGGCGACTGACGGTCAACCACGTGGCCCCGCTCTCGACGGTGCAGCCGTCCTACGCGCCGCCCGGTCGTCACCTGCTGGCCGCGGTCGTCGTCGGCGACCGCCTGGCAGACGCCGACGACGCGACGCTCGCGCGTCGGGCGCGGGCCGACGCGGCGCGGATGGTCGGCCACGACGAGACGGACTGGACCATCCTGCGGGGGGTTCACGTGCCGTTCTCCCGGTTCCGGCAGCCGCCGGGCTTCGGCGCGGCTCTGCCGACGAACGCCACCGACACCGACGGCCTCTTCCTCGCGGGCGAGGCGACGGTCGACAGCAGCGTGAACGGCGCGGCTGCGAGCGGCGACGCCGCGGCCCGACTGGTCGTGCGCCGTCTGAAAGGAGCAGGGTGATGGCGGGAACGGCGGCCGACGGGGCAGCCCGGCACGGGGCCCACAAGACGCCCGGCGGCAAGATGGTCGTCGTCGACTTCCGGGTCGACGACGGGGTGCTGCGCGATGTCGTCGTCTCCGGCGACTTCTTCCTCTACCCGGAGGAGGCGATCGAGCCGCTGACGGCCTCGTTGGAGGGGATGCCGGCCGACCGGTCGGCCGACGAGATGGCGCAGGCAGTGGCGGCGGCCATCCCGGCCGGCGCGGAGTTGCTCGGCTCGTCGCCGGAGGCCGTTGCCGAGGCGGTGCGGCGGGCCCTCAACCCGGAACCCGAGGAGGAGTGAGATGGAGCGCGCGCCGGTGGCGGTCCCGGATGCCCACGACGAACGGTGGCTGGCGCACACATGGCAGGTGATCCCGGGCGTGCCGCGGCCGCCGGCAATGAACATCGCCCTCGACGAAGTGCTGACCGAGCGGGTCGGGGCCGGGTTGCGGCCGCCGACGCTGCGGATCTGGGGCTGGAGTGCCCCGTGCGTCGTGCTCGGCCGCTTCCAGTCGGTGCGGAACGAGGTGAACGAGGACGCGGCGACCGAGAACGGGATCGCGATCGTGCGCCGGATCAGCGGCGGCGGCGCGATGTTCATCGAGCCGGAAGGGGCGATCACGTGGTCGATCCACGCGCCCGAGGCGATGGTGCAGGGGATGTCGTTCCCGGAGTCGTACGCGTTCTTCGACGCGTGGGTGGTCGACGCCCTGCGGGCGCTCGGGATCGACGCCTGGTACGCGCCGCTGAACGACATCACCTCCGCCAACGGCAAGATCGGCGGCGCGGCGCAGGCCCGCCGGAACCACGCCGTGCTGCACCACACCACCATGGCCTACGAGATGAACACCGACCTGATGACCCGGGTCCTGCGGATCGGCAAGGAGAAGCTGAGCGACAAGGGGATTCGCTCCGCCGACAAGCGAGTCGGGCCGCTCCGCCAGCAGACCGCGCTGCCCCGCGACACGATCATCACCCACATGCTGAACCAGTTTCGGGAGCGGTACCCCGCAGCCGGCGGCGAGGTGAGCGCGGAGGAACTGGAGGAGGCGGCACGACGGGTGCGGGACCGCTTCTCCACCGATGCGTGGACCCACCTGCTGCCGTGAGCCGAACGCCGCGCGTGGTTAGGCAAGCGTCGGGGAACGGCGTTGCCCGGTCGGTGTACGAACGTCAGTTCGCGTGATTCCGGTCGATTGACAGCCCATAGGAACCCATCTATCATCGGCCCGTCGGGAGGGGAACCGCGATCGGGACGGGGGCGAGCGGACGGGCCGTCGCAGATGGCAGGCCGCGTCGCCCCCGATCTGCGTCGTGGGCAATGGGCGGATCGGCCCGGTGCGCGACCCCCGGACCGACTCTCGCGCGTTGTGGGGTTGAGGGGCGTGGCGCGGTCGTGGGCGGGGAGCGGCCACGGCGGCGGCGCAGACGGGGTGCGGGCAACGCGTCGGGGCAGTGGGGAGCGACTACGAGATGGATCATCGGCGGTTCGACAGTCTCGCCCGGGCGGTGGCCTCGGGCGCGTCCCGCCGCGACGTGGTGAGGGCCGTGGCGGCCGGGGCCGTGGCATCGCTGGTCGGGGTCGGCCGACAGCGGCGCGTCGCCGCGCAGGCGACCGAGGTGCCGATCGGCGGTCGATGCTCAGCTCTCGGCGCAGACTCCGAGTGCAGCCAGATCGGCACGCCCGACGGCGGCATCCCGGTCGTCTGCAGCGACAACGGCATCCGCGAGGACGGCGACTTCAACTGCTGTCGGCCCGTGGGCGGGGCGTGCAGCGCCGACTTCCACTGCTGCGGCACCGGCCTCTGCCTCGGCAACGTCTGCGCCGGATCCGGCACCACTGGCGGCGGACTCGGCCTCGGCGAGTCGTGCACGTCGACCACTCAGTGCAGCCAGTCGGGCGGGGCGACCGTCTGCGCCAGCAACGGCATCGACGACGACGGCGCGCGCAACTGCTGCCGCAACACGGGCGGCGGCTGCGTGGTGGACCGCCACTGCTGCGTCGGCATCTACTGCGTCAACGGCATCTGCGGCGGCTCCACCTCGTCCGGCGACATCGCGCCGGGTGCGGAGTGCGCCACCAGCGACCAGTGCAGCCAAGCCGGCGGGACGACGATCTGCGCCGACAACGGCTACTCGACCGACGGCGCGCTCAACTGCTGTCGGCAGGAAGGGGGCGCCTGCACCGACACGGTCAACAGCGCCGACTGCTGCTACGGCTACTACTGCATCAACGGCATCTGCAGCGCCAACGGCGACACCGGCAGCGGCCTCGCGCTCGGCACGGCGTGCACGGCTGACAACCAGTGCAACCAGGTGGGCGGCGACGTGGTCTGTGCCGACAACGGCATCGCCACCGACGGCGACCTGAACTGCTGCCGGGTCGAGAACGGCGCGTGCGGCATCGACTCGCACTGCTGCTACGGGCTGTTCTGCGTCGGCGGCGTCTGCAGTCCCGGGTCGTCGTCCGGCCTGCTGGAACTGGGCGCGGCCTGCACCGCCGACGGGCAGTGCAGCCAAGAGGGCGGCGCGGTCGCCTGCGACGACAACGGGATCGTCTCGGACGGCGACCTCAACTGCTGCCGCTACGGCGGCGGCGCGTGCTGGAGCGCGGGCGGCTGCTGTTCCGGCTACGACTGCGTCAACGGTGTCTGCAGCGCGATCGGCGGCGGCTCGTCGGGAGGGTTGCTGCCGATCACCTCGGCCTGCACCTCGACCGACCAGTGCAGTCAGGAGGGCGGCCCGGTCGCTTGCGACGACAACGGGATCATCACCGACGGCGAGCTCAACTGCTGCCGGTACTACGGCGGGGCGTGCTGGTCCGACCTCGGCTGCTGCGCCGGCTACTTCTGCCGCGACGGGATCTGCTCCTAGGATGCGAACGGGGCGCTCGACGTTCGGGCGACGGGGCGGCGCGTTCGCGCCGCCCCGTCGTCTAGGCGGAGCGCAGAGGTGAAGAAAGCGCGTCGACCACCTGCGATGCCGGTCGCGGTCGGGTTCGACGGCGGTGCCCCGGCCAGCCCGCCGGAGGGCGCGGTGCCGGGCACGGTGGTACGCGCCTACGGCAAGTTCTTCGAAGTCCAGACCGATGCCGGTCCGTCTCTCCTCTCGACGGTGAGGGGCACGCTCAAGCGCGAGCGCCGCAAGACCGATCTCGTTGCCCCGGGCGACCGGGTCTGGGTCGCCGACGTCGGCGAGGGCGAGGGGCAGATTTCGCTCGTCGAGCCGCGCCGGAGCGTGCTCGGGCGGCTCGCCCGCCTGACCGACGACGTCGAGCAGGTGATCCTCGCCAACCCGGACCAGGTGCTCTTCCTCTTCTCGCTGCACAACCCGGAGCCGCACCTGAGGATGCTCGACCGTTTCCTCGTCCTCGCCGAGTCGCGCGGCATCCCGGCACTGGTCGGGGTCAACAAGATCGACCTCGACGAGCCGGAGCCGGGAGGCGGGCCGTCAGCGGCTCGCGCCCGATTCGCGCCCTACGAGCCGTGGTACCCGGTGCTCTACCTCTCGTCGGTCACCGGGGAGGGCCTGCCGGACTTGGAGGAGCGACTGCGGGGCAAGGTGACGGCAGTGGCCGGGCCGTCCGGCGTCGGCAAGTCGAGCCTGCTGAACCGGCTCGACCCGGCGGGGCAACGAGACGTGGGAGACGTCTCGTCAGCGACCGGCAAGGGGCGGCACACGACCACGGCGACGATCCTGCGGCGGGTCGAGCACGAGGCGGGGACGTTCGTCGCCGACACGCCGGGCATTCGCGCGCTGTCGTTGCAGGGCGTCGCGCCGACCGACCTGGACCTCTGGTTCCCGGAGTTCGCGGACTGCCTCGGTCGCTGTTTCTACGCCGACTGCACGCATCTGCACGAGCCCGGCTGCGCCGTCCGCGAGGCGGTCGAGGAGGGGAGGATCGCCGCCGCGCGCTACGAGGGCTACGCCGCGCTGCGCCGGGGCGACGCCGACGCGTGAACCGGCGAAGGAGCGGCAAGGGCGAGGAGTGGCCACTCCTCGCCCTTGCCGCTCCTTCGCCTTCGGCCCCGCTGTTGGCTGGGCTAGCCGGCCAGCAGCGGGTTCCCGTGCCGCTCCCACGCGACGAGGCTGCCCCGCAGCAGTTCCTGGCCCGAGGCGATCGCCACGCTGCCCCCCTCGCCGTCGCGCCAGACGGAGACGAGGGCGAAGACCGCGACTTTGCCGGTCGCCATCACGGTGTCGACCGCGGCCAGCGTCTCGGCCATGGTCGGGCCGTTCGGCTCCTTGGTGCGGTGGTTCGGCACGTACCGCTCGTCAAGGATGTCCGCGTCGACGTGCAGGTAGATCACGTCGCAACGGTCGGCGAGGGCAGCGGCGGCCTCGGCGAGGTCCACCCCCGGGTAGCCGGCGGCCGGCGCGGCAACCACCACGTCGGTGGCCCGGACCAGCTGGTCCTCGTCGGGATCGAGGTTCCGGACGTCGACCATCAGGATGCGGTCGGTGGGCAACGGCGCGCGCTGGTGCGAGAGGGTGCGCCACTCGGCATGGGCAAGGCCGGCGGCAACCGCCACCGGCATCCCGCCCAGCATGCCCGAGGGGGTTGTTCGCGGCGTGTTGAAATCGCCGTGGGCGTCGAACCAGACGAGCCCGAGCCGGACGTCCGGCCCGAGCGCCTGCTGGATGCCGCCGACGACGCCCGGCACCAGCGTGCAGTTGCCGCCGGCGACGAGCACCGGCGACCCGGCCTGCAGGCCGTCGGCCACCGCGTCGGCGATCTCGCCGCCGAGCAGGCCGATATTGGTGGTGGTCACCTCCGTCCGCAACGACTCGGGGAAAGTGGGCTCGGACACGCTCGGCGTGCCGAGCAGGTCGAACAGGCCGGCGGCGAGGTAGGCCGGCACCGCGTCGGCGTCGGCCGGAATCCGCTCGTCCCCGTCGAAGTGGACGGGCACGACGTGAAGGTGCGTTCGGTTCGTGGTCAGCACGTTCGTCTGGTCTCCGTCAGCGGGGCGCGGGCCAACCCCGCGCCCGCATCGGTCCGGTCGGGTCAGCGCGAGACGGTCAGCGTCCGGTCGTCGCCGTAGCTGTGGGCGTCGAGCCACGGCGCGCCCTCGGCGAAGCGGGTCGACCGGAACGGCGTCAGGTCGACCAGCTCGGAGCGACCGTCGAGGATCCACTGGGCGAGGCAGATGCCGATCGCCGGCGCCGTCTTGAACGAGGTGCCGCTGTCGCCGGCCATCACCCAGAGGCCCGGCACGCTCGGGACCTGGTCGATGATCGGGTGCCCGTCCTGGCTGCGCATGAAGGTGCCGGCCCAGCCGCCGCGCATCGTCGCGTTGGCGAAGACGGGGAAGCGGGCGGCGAGCGCCTTGCGGGAGACGTCGACCACCCGCTCGTCGAGCGTCTCGTCGAAGGTGTCCGGGTCGACGCCGACGACGTCCCGCTCGGCCCCGATCAGGGTCGATGAGACGCCCTCAGGCCGCAGCCACGAGTGGTTGATGGCGTCGATGACGACCGGGTGCCGCTTGCGCCCCTCGATCTCGGCCGGCCAGCGGAAGATCGCCACCTGCGGCCGGACCGGGACCAGCCCCCAATCGAGGTCGAGCGGCAGGAGCAGCCGGTCGGCCCACGAGCCGGCGGCGATGACGACGACGCGGGTCGAGATCGTGCCGTGCGCGGTCTCGACGCCGGAGACCCGGTCGCCCTCGGTCAGCACCTGCAGGGCCGGGGTGTCGGTCAGGATCGTCGCGCCGTGGGCGCTGGCCGCCGCCGCGTAGGCGTAGGCGGTCGCGTTCGGGTCGGCGTAGCCGCTGTTCGGCTCCCACGCCGCGTAGGTGAGGTCGTCGGTGTTGAGGAGCGGCTCGATCTCCCGCAGCTCGGCGGCGGAGACGAGCGACGTCTCGACCCCGATCGCCTGCTGGTCGGCGACGTTCGCCCGCAGGTTCGCCTCCTCCCCCGGGGCGACGACCTGGACGAAGCCGACCGGGTCGAACCCGCTCGAGCCGTGCCCGACCTCGTCGTCCCAGTTCCGGAAGATCTTGATGCTCTCGTTCGTCAGCTGCGCCTCGGGCACGTTGGCGTAGTGGCAGCGGACAAGCGCCCCCGACTTGCCGGTTGCCCCGGCGGCGATCTGCTTGCGCTCGACGACCACCACGTCGCGCAATCCGCGCTTGGCGAGCTGGAACGCGGTCGACAGCCCGTTGACGCCGCCGCCGATGACGACCGCCCCCGCGCTGCGCGGCACTTCGTTGCCGGACATCCTGCTGCTCCTCTCTCCCCCGTCGAACCGGCCCCCCGGTCCGCTAGCTGCCGAGACCGCTCCCGTCGACCCAGCCGCCAGTGCCGTTGTAGGACATCGCCACGTAGCCGTTGTTGCGCGCCCCGGTCAGGATCACCGTTCCGCCCGACGGAACGGTGCCGCGGACGTTGGCGCTCGGGCGCGGGGCGTCGAGGATCGGCAGGTCGCGGTTGGCGACGGCCACGTCGACGCCGATCCGGTTGCTGATCTCGGCCACGGTGTTCGGGATCCAGCCGGTTTGGCCCTGCCAGATGATCTCGAGGAAGCCGGGGCTGGCCCGCCCGGTCAGCTCGACCTGCGTGTTGCCGGGAACGGTGCCGAGCGAGCGCGAGTCGGGGCTCGGCGTGTTGCGGACCGGCGTGTCGATCGCGACCACGATCAACGGCGGCGC
>JBDHWC010000018.1:0-36471 GCA_039809985.1 Thermomicrobiales bacterium
TGCCGCCCCGAGCGAGGCGGCGCGCGCGGGCCTGCCCGACATCTCGCCCGAGGTGGGGGAGCGGCCGGGCGTCGGCGGCTAGCGACCGCCCGTCGGGACGACGGGGTGCCCGCCGCCTCCGCAACGGCCTCCCCGCCGCCCGCGCCCGGCTCAGGCGCGCAAGTCGACCTTGGCGACCACCGGGGCCGCCTGCTCCAGGAAGTCCCAGTCGAAGGTGAGCCCGGTCGAGACGCCGTCGCGGAGGGTGAACGCCCCGTCCTTGGCGACGAGCGGCTCCAAGGTCACGTCGCGCTCGAAGTACGCGCCCGAGGGCGAGAAGTGGTCGCCCGGCAGGTGGACGGCGTTCAGGCTGTTGAGGCTGAGGTTCATCGCCTTGCCCCAGCTCGAGTCGAGCATGCCGCCGATCCACGTCCGGACCCGGCGCTCGTCGCACGCCTTGGCGATGGCGATCGCCTCGCGGTAGCCGGAGACGCGCGGCGGCTTGATGTTGACCACCAGCCGGTCGAGGGCGTCGTTGCGCTCCCAGAGGCGGATCGCGGCCCGGGTGTCGCGGAGCGAGTGGATGCTCTCGTCGAGGCAGACCGGCGTGCGCAACTCCTTGGCGATCTCGCTGTGGAGGACGATGTCGTCGTCGTAGAGCGGCTGTTCGATCAGCAGCAGGTCGTAGGGGTCGAGCGCCTTCAGCCGCGCCCAGTTCTCGATCGTGTAGGCGGAGTTGGCGTCGACTTGCAGCAGGACGTCGGGGAACCGCTCGCGCAGGACGCGGGCCGGCTCCTCGTCGAAGCCGGGCCAGATCTTCACCTTCAGCCGGCGGTAGCCGAGCCCGACCGCGTTGTCCGCGAGCCGCAGCACGTCGTCGAGCGACTTGCCGCCGATGCTGACGCCGACCGGGAACGAGCGGCGGTCGCCGCCCCAGAGCTTCCAGAGCGGCTTCCCCTCGGCCTGCGCGGTCAGGTCCCAGCAGGCGGCCTCGAGGCCGCTCTTGGCGAAGACCGCGCCTTTGACCCAGTCGTAGGCGTCGCGCATACCGTCGACGCCGCGGATCTCGCCGTGGGCGGCGTGGGCCTTGGCGACGCTCGGCAGGAGGAACTCGCGCAGCGAGGTCAACACCGCCGGCGTGTCGCACTCCGCCTTGTAGGCGGGGTCGAGCAGGGTCGGCACCTCGCCCACGCCGCGACGACCGTCGACGGTCTCGATCACCACGAAGGGGCGGGGCAGCGTCCGGTACGTGCCGAACGAGGTGGTGAACGGCACCCGCAGCGTCAGGTCGAGCAGGTGGACGCGAATTTCGCGCAGTCTCACAGGGCAGGATCCTCCGTTGCCGCGCCGTCGCGGCGTTCCAGCAGGTAGGCGTTCAGCCGGTCCGGCCCGGGCGGGCCGGTGACGAAGCCGATGACCCGGTAGTCCCCCGCGGTCCGGGTCGCGGCGACGGCGGCCGGGCCGTCGCGGGACGGGTCGCCCTCGGCCCGGGCGACGTCGAGCAGCCGGCCCAGCACGAAGCGCATCTCGTCGCGCCACCGGTTGGCGGCGGCCGGGTCGCCGCCGGAGAGCGCGTCGATGTCGCCGGGGATCCGGTACCAGAGGCGGGGGGAGCGTGCGGCGGCGAGGGACGCGACGTTGGCGACGGTCGCCTCCGGGAACGCGGCGAGGTCGTCGACGGTGGGGGAACGGTGCTCGCCGGCCAGCACCGCCGCGACGCGGGCGCGCGTGCGTGCCTGGTCGAAGTCCCATTCCGCGGTGAAGCGGTCGCTCGGCACGTCGCCGTAGAGGGTGCTGCGGAGCGGGCCGTACTTGTCGAGGGTGAGGGTGGAGACGGTCGCGCCCAGTTTCTCGACGTTGAGCCGGGCGTTCGCGCCGCGCATCGGGTCGAAGGTCCAGATCGCGCCATGGTGTCCCGTCCCGTGGGCGAGACAGGCCTGCAGCACCTTCAGGTGCCAGCCGATCGTGCCGCCGCCGCGGGCGTCGGGCCGGACGCCGACCATGTGGGAGACGAGCACCCCGGAACGGCCGCCGAGCGCGATCGCGAAGCCGAGCCAGCCCTCGGCGTTGAAGCCGAGCTCGGGGCGGTAGGCGACGAGGAGCGAGCCGCCGGAGTCGGCCAGCACCGCCAGCAGGTTGACCGGCACCAGTTCGGAAGGGGGCATCCCCCACGTCTCCGCCTGCAGGCGGACGACGAAGAGGAGGGCGTCCATCGGCTCGCGCCGGCCGTTCGCCACCGCGTGGGAGGGAGTTTGGGCGTGCGGCCAGGCGAGTGCGGCGAAGGCGACGTCCCCGGCCCCCGGCAGCGTCTTGCGCCAGCCGTGGTCGAATGGCGCGAACCCGAAGGCGGCGGGCAGCCAGAAGGGCGCGGCGTCGGTCGCGGGGCCGCTGGGGGTGAGGGTGGGACGCTGCATCGCCGCTCCGTGCCGTTCGAGTCCTGCCGGCCCGATTCTAGCAACGCCTCGGTCGTCGGAGCCGGGCGATGGCGGTTCGCGGCGCGCTTGACGGCGCGACGGCCCGTCCGTATGATGCGCCGGCTCTCCGAGGCGACACCGAGGTGCGGCATGGCCCGGGGGGGACCAAGCCGGGGCCCGCGTGTTCAGGCGCACCAGCCGAACCGACCGAGGCCCGCGGGCGAGGAAAGGCACGGATCGTGAACGGGGCAGAAGTCCGGCTCGGCCGGTTGTTCGACGCGAAGAGCGGGCGGGCGTTCATCGCCGCCTTCGACCACGGCGTCACCGGCGGCCCGAAGCCGCGCTCGGAGAACGTGCGCGAGGTCGTCGGCGAGATCATCAAGGGCGGGCCCGAGGGCATCCTGATCACGCCGGGCGTGCTGAAGCAGACGGCCGACCTGTTCGCCCACCGCGGCGCGCCCGACCCGATCGTGCGGGTCGACTGGATCCACAACTACGAGGTCTTCCCCGGCTTGCCGAAGAAGCTGCAGAGCACGGCACAGGGGGAGCAGTACGAGGTGGTCTGCTCGCCGGAGGAGGCGGTCTCGCTCGGCGCGGAGGCGATCACCTGCTTCCTGATCGTCGGCCACGAGGACGGCGCGGCGTATGCCGCGAACGTGCGGGCCCTGGCGTCGCTGGCGGAGGACGCGCGCCGCGTCGGCGTGCCGCTGATCTGCGAGGCGGTCCTCTGGGGCGCGCGGGTGATCGACGACAAGCAGGACGCCGAACTGCTCGCCTTCGCGTCGCGGGTCGCGGCCGAGCTGGGCGCGGACGTGGTGAAGACGGCGTACACCGGGGACCCGGAGTCGATGCGGAAGGTGATCGACGGCTGCCCGGTGCCGGTGCTGGTGCTCGGCGGCGCGCGCTCGGCCACCCCGGAGCCGGTGATCGCCGCGACCAAGGGCGCGCTGGCGGCGGGGGCCAAGGGCGTCGTCTACGGACGCAACGTCTGGCAGGCGGACGACCGCCTCGCCATCTGCAAGCTGTTGCGGGGAGTCATCCACGGGGAGTGACGGCGTCGCGCCCCAACCGCGGCCGGTCAACGGGGACCGGCCGCCCACTCAACCTCGGGAGCAAGGCTCCAGTCCCGGGAGCAACGGGACAGCGGCCCCGGTGAGGGCCGCACGACGTTGGCCGGCGAAGGGGCCGGCGGGCATGCGAGGAGGAGCAGGTCCGATGGCAGACCGACGTGTGCGCGAGTTGGCACAGGCGCTCTATGCCGGGCGGGTCGCCCGCCGCGACTTCGTTCGCGGCATGGCGGCCCTCGGCGTCTCGGCGACGGCGACGCGGCTGTTCCTGAAGGGGGCGGCAGCGCAGAGCGACAACGGTTTCGCCACGCCCGACCCGGCCGGTCTGAAGCCGCCGACGGTGGCCAAGCCGTGCGAGGGCGACGGCTGCTTCGGCAGCGGCCGGGAACTCACGCTCCAAGTCATCGACGCCTCGGTCAAGGTGCCGGTGGACGAGGTGCGCGAGGAGTTCGAGGCGGCGACGGGCGCGAAGCTGACCGTCATCGCCGACCCGATCGAGAGCGCGTTCACCAAGCTGGTCGACGACGCCTCGAGCGGCCAGAACACCTACGACGGGGCGATGATCGCGATGCAGTGGCTCGGCGAGCTGGTCGAGGGCGACTTCGTCCTGCCGGTCGACGAGATGGCCGCGGACACTTCCGGCAAGTACCCGTCGTACGACCTGAGCACCGAGCCGGAGTCGCTGCGCAAGCTGCGCTTCTACGGCGGCAACCAGTACGTGATCCCGATGGACTGCGACGGGCAGTGCCTGTACTACCGGCGCGACCTGCTGAACGACGAGGGGAACCAGGCGGCGTTCAAGGAGGCGGTCGGCTACGAGATGCCGGTGCCGCCGCAGACGTGGACGCAGCTGCTCGACATCGCCAAGTTCTTCAACGGCCGCGACAACGGGATGGGCGGCAAGGTCAGCGGCATCTCCCTCCACCTCAAGGTCGGCGGGCAGGGGATGTACCACTACGCCTCGCTCTCCGCCCCGTTCGTGATCGGGCCGGACAACCCGAACCTCTACTGGTTCGACCCGGACACGATGGACCCGCTCTGCGAGAGCGCGGGCCACGTGGCCGCCGCCAACTACCTGAAGGAGCTGTTCCAGCTCGGGCCGGAGGCGATGGCGGGCTGGGCGCTCGGCGAGGCGTGGGACTACTTCCTGAAGGGGAACGCGGTCTTCACCTACTCGTGGGGCGACGTGACGCCGCTGGCGATCGAGCAGAAGCAGCCGACGGTCGGCCTGCTCGGCTGCTCGGTGCTGCCGGGCACGATGGGCTACACCAACCCGCAGACCGGGGCCGAGTCGAAGACCGACGCCCCGAACATCGTCGGCAACACCACCGGCGGCTCGTGGTCCGGCGTGGTGATGAAGGCGTCGGAGAACGCCGACCTCGCCTACTATCTGTGGGCCCTGCTGGCGACCGAGCCGAAGCAGCGCTTCTTCGCCGCCCGCGGCACCGACGGCGTCGACCCGGCGCGCTCCTACCAGATCCCGGAGCCGGTCGGCACCGGCAGCATCGACGACTACACGGCGCAGGGCTGGAACGAGCAGGACGCGATCGAGTACACGACCGCGTTCTTCAACAACTTCAGCAACCCGCTCCAGCTGCCGTACCTGCGGATCCCCGGTGCCGAGCGCTACTGGTCGGCGATGGACATCCGCCTGTCGGAGTTCATGACCAACCAGGTCGGCAGTGCCGAGGAGGCGCTGAAGAACATGGCCGGCGACTGGAACGACATCACGGACTCCCTCGACCGGGAGACCCAGAAGGCGTCGTACCGGAAGTCGCTCGGCCTCGAGTAGCGCGAGCCGGCGCGAACTGAACCGGGGGCCGGGCCGACCTCGGCCCGGCCCCCGGCCGCCCGCGCGGCCCTTCCGGGCCGCGGACGGACCGATCGGGAGCGCCCGGGAGCAGCCATGTCCCAACTCGAAACTACGGGTTCCCTGACGGCCCCGGCCGACCAGCCCCGGTCGGCGGCGGCGGCGGCGAGCACCGACCTGCGGACCTGGCTGAGCCGAGGAGCGATTCTGGTCGCGCTCCTGGCCGGCTTCCTGCTGGCGAACACCCTGCCGGCGGTGGTGCTGGCGGACGGCAGCGGCGTGCCGCTGAGCGACGTCGCCCAGAAGCTGACCAAGGCCGGCGACGGCTGGGTGATGGTCCTCGCGTGGCTGACCGGGATCATCGCCGCGCTCTCCGCCGTCGTCTTCCCGCGCAGCGAGCGCTTCGTGCAGACGCTGGCGGTCACCTTCGCCTCGCTGCTCGCCCTGATCCTGCCGATCTTCGTCTCCCGCAGCCTGCCCAAGGTGGACCCCGGGGCGACCGCGCTCGGGCCCGGCCTGCAGGGCTACGCGGTGGCGTTCGTCGTCGCCGCGCTGCTGCCGTGGGGGGCGCTGCTGGTCTGGAATCGGGCTGACCCGGTGCTCGGGCGCGACTGGGGCAAGTGGCTGTTCGTGCTGCCGGCGATCGTCTGGATCCTGATGCTGACGGTCTTCCCGCTGGCGTACGCGATCTCGACCAGCCGCTACGCGTTCCGGAACGGCAAGATCATCCGCGACGTCGGCTGGGGCAACTACCGCAAGCTGTTCAACGACACGCTCTTCGGCTGGGCGACGGCGTGGCCGGTGATCCTGACGGTGGTCTGGATCGTGCTCGCCAGCCTGGTCGTGGCCGGTGCCATCGGCGGGCTGCGCGCGGCGCTGGGCGGCGAGCCTTACACCGGCGAGCAACTGCGGGGGGCACTCCGCAACGCGCCGCTGCTGGCGGTGCCGGTGGTGCTCTACTACCTGACGCTGAAGGTGCTCGACAAGGACGTCTCCTTCATCCTCGCCATCACCTACTTCTTCCTCGTCGGCGCCGTCTTCTTCGAGATGATCCTCGGCTTCGGCCTCGCGCTCCTGTTCAACCGGGAGATCCGCGGCCGCTCGGTGATGCGGACGATCCTGACCCTGCCGATCTTCGCCACCCCGGTGGCGATCGGCTACCTCGGGCGGACGATCTTCTACGAGGGCGGCGGCCCGGTGAACTCGCTGCTCTCATCCTTCGGCATCACCCCGCCGCCGTGGCTGTCCGACCCGTTCTGGTCGCGGATCACGACGATCATCGCCGACGTCTGGCAGTGGACGCCGTTCGTCTTCATCATCGCGCTGGCCGGGCTGCAGGGGCTGCCGCAGGACATCCTCGAGGCGTCGGAGGTCGACGGGGCGACGGTCTGGGACAACTTCCGGCACATCACGCTGCCGCTGATGGCCCCGATCCTCTGGCTGATCCTGCTGCTGCGGGCGATCGACGCCTTCAAGGTGTTCGACCTCGTGGTGGCGATGACGCTCGGCGGCCCCGGGCAGGCGACCCGCTACTACTCGTACTTCAACTACCAGACGGCGCGGAAGTTCTTCTTCTACGGCGAGGCGGCGGCGCAGGCGTTCCTGCTGCTGTTCATCGTCGTCGTGCTCGTCGCGCTCCTCTGGGGCAAGATCGCGCACATCTACGAGGACGAGGAAGGGGTGCGGGCATGAGCGCGACCACCAGCCCGAGCGCGATGGCGCCCGGGCCCGCGCCGTCCGGCGGCGGGCGCACCCTGCGCCACGCGCTCGGCACGGTCTTCATCTGGGCACTGATCGTCGTCATCATGATCTGGACGCTCTTCCCGTTCTACTGGGCGTTCATCAACTCGATCCGCGACGCGAAGTACAGCTACGGCAACCTCTGGCTGCCGGTCATCCAGTTCCCGGTGACGCTGGCCCACTGGCAGAAGCAGTGGAGCTACCCGGAGCTGCGGCAGGCGCTGCTCAACTCGACGATCATCGCGATCGCGGCGGCGACGCTGGCAGTGGTCCTCGGTTCGCTGGCCGCCTACGGCATCGCCCGCTTCCGCTACCACCGGCCGTCGAACGGAAGCCTGACGTCGTGGTTCCTCTCGCAGCGGATCGCGCCGCCGGTGATCTTCGTCGCGCCCTTCTTCCTGATCCTGCGGCAGTTCGGGCTGATCGACACGCTGCTCGGGCTGATCATCTTGAACGCGACCTTCAACCTGCCGTTCCCGGTGATCATCCTGACCCAGATGTTCCGCGACATCCCGCGCGAGCTGGAGGAGGCGGCGCAGATCGACGGCGCGTCGCGCTGGGAGATGTTCTCCAAGATCGCGCTGCCGCTGGTCGCCCCGGGCATCGTCGTCAGCTGGATCCTCTGCCTCGCCTTCTCGTGGAACGAGTTCCTGTTCGCCTACGCGACGACGGTCAAGAACCGGCCGATGTCGGTCTTCCTGGTCGGGGCGGAGCAGACGCGCGGCGTTGACTACCAGTACGTCGGCACGCGCACCCTGATGGCGCTGATCGTGCCGCTGATCGCCGCCCTGCTGGTCCAGCGCTACATCGTGCGCGGGCTCTCGCTCGGCGCGGTGAAGGGATAGGATGATCGGGCATTCGTGCCGAATCCGTGTAGCGGCTGCACGTTGCACAGGTTCGGGATCGCCCATACAGTCCGGCGGTCGACGTCGCGGTCGGCCCACAGTCGGGTGAGCCCGGCCGCCACGTGCCGCAAGGAGGCGTGCCATGAGTCGCGGGAGACCAACGGGACGGCGGCGTGCGTTCGGCCTGGCGTGGCGCTGGTCGGCGGTGCTGCTCGCAGTGGCGATGCTCGCGCCGGCGCTGGTCGGGCTGGCGCAGCCGGCCGCCGCGCAGGACGAGATCATCGTCGGCCTGATCACCAAGACCGAGACCAACCCGTTCTTCGTCAAGATGAAGGAAGGGGCGCAGAAGGCGGCCGACGCGGCGGGCGTCAAGCTGCTGACCGGCGCGGGCGCGTTCGACGCCGACAACGCCGGCCAGACGACGGCGCTCGAGAACATGGTCACCGCCGGGGCGAAGGGCATCCTGATCACCCCCGGCGACACCAAGGCGATCGTGCCGGCGATCCAGAAGGCGCGCGCGGCCGGCGTGCTGGTGATCGCGCTCGACACCCCGACCGAGCCGATGGACGCCACCGACGCGCTCTTCGCCACCGACAACTTCAAGGCCGGCCGCCTGATCGGCGAGTACGCCAAGGTGGCGATGGGCGACAAGGCCCCCGTGATCGCCACGATCGACGGCTCGACCGGCGTCTCGGTCAGCGTGCTGCGCCACAACGGCTTCCTCGCCGGCTTCGGCCCGGCCGAGGCGGGCGGCGCGACCCCGGTCGCGACGGACTCGCAGTTCGTGCCCGACAGCCGGGTCGTCTGCAGCCAGGACGCTGACGGCGACCAGGCCAAGAGCCAGACGGCGATGGAGAACTGCCTGCAGAAGAACGGCGACATCAACCTCGTCTACACCATCAACGAGCCGGCGGCCCGCGGCGCCTACACGGCGCTGAAGGCGGCGGGCAAGGAGAAGGACGTCCTGATCGTCTCGATCGACGGCGGCTGCACCGGCGTCCAGGCGGTGAAGGACGGGGAGATCGCGGCGACGGCCCAGCAGTACCCGCTGAAGATGGCGGAGCTCGGGGTCGACGCGGTCGTCAAGTACGCCAAGACGGGCGAGAAGCCCTCGGGCTACACCGACACCGGCGTCAACCTGATCACCGACAAGCCGATGCAGGGGATCGAGTCGAAGGACACGACGTTCGGTCTGGCGAACTGCTGGGGGTAGACTCCCGGCACACGTGAACGGAATCCGGGCCCGGCGCGAGCCGGGCCCGGACGCGCCGACGGCAGGGACCGCAGATGGACAGCCCCTCCGCCGCGTCCGCCGGCTACGGCGAGGCGCACGTCGCCCGCGGCTCGATCTCGGCCGGTGAGGTGATCGCGAGCATCGGGCCGCTGCTCGCGCTGCTGGTGGCCGGGGCGTTCTTCGCCTCGCGCAGCGACCGCTTCCTGACCGGCCAGAACCTCTCGCTCGTCGTCCAGCAGTCGATCGTGATCGGGGTGATGTCGATCGGGCAGACCCTGATCATCCTCACCGCCGGCATCGACCTCTCCTGTGGCGCGGTGATGGCCCTGTCGCAGATCGTGATGACGCGGCTGGCGGTGGTCAACGGCGTCCACCCGGTGCCGGCGATCCTGCTCGGGATGGCGGCGGCGGTGGGGTTCGGCCTCCTCAACGGCGTGCTGTCGACCCGCTTCGGGCTGCCGCCGTTCATCGTCACCCTCGGCACCCTGAACATCGCCTTCGCGATGACGATCATCTACTCCAGACAGCAGACGATCACCAACGTGCCGTCGTCGATGACGTGGCTCGGCAACACCTTCAAGGTCGGGACGACGGCGATCACCTACGGCTCGGTCCTGATGTTCGTGCTCTACGTGCTGATGTGGTTCGTGATGCGGGAGACGGCGTTCGGGAGACACGTCTACGCCGTTGGCGACAACCCGGAGGCGGCGCGCCTGAGCGGCATCAGCACGAACCAGCTGCTGATCTTCGTCTACTCGCTCGCCGGCCTCTTCTACGGCATCGCGGCGTTGCAGTCGGTCGGGCGGACCGGGGTCGGCGACCCGAACGCGGGCCAGACCGACAACCTCGCCAGCATCACGGCGGTGGTGCTCGGCGGCACGAGCCTGTTCGGCGGCCGCGGCAAGATCATGGGCACGCTGCTCGGCGTGCTGATCGTCGGCGTCTTCCGCAACGGACTGCAACTGATCGGCGTCGAGTCGGTCTACCAGGTGCTCGTCACCGGCATCCTCGTCATCCTCGCGGTGGTGGTCGACCAGTACGCGCGCAGGAAGCAGGCATGAGCGAGACGGCGGCGGACCGGACCCCGGTCCTCGAGGCGCGCGGCCTCGTCAAGCGCTACGGCAACGTCACCGCCCTCGACGGGGCCGACTTCGCACTCTACCCGGACGAGATCCTCGCGGTGATCGGCGACAACGGCGCCGGCAAGTCGACGCTGATCAAGGCGCTCTCCGGGGCGCTCACCCCCGACGAGGGGGAGATCCTGCTCGACGGCAAGCCGGTCAAGTTTCACGGACCGCTCGACGCCCGCCGGGCGGGGATCGAGACGGTCTACCAGGACCTCGCGCTCTCGCCCGCCCTCGACATCGCCGAGAACATCTTCCTCGGGCGCGAGCTGCGGCGGCGCGGCCCGCTCGGCTCGGTGGTCCGGATGCTCGACAAGCGGCGGATGCGCGAGGACGCGGCCCAGTACATGCGCGACCTGAAGATCGGCATCCGCTCGATGCGGCAGCCGGTCGAGACCCTCTCCGGCGGCCAGCGGCAGGGCGTCGCGGTCGCCCGCAGCGCGGCGTTCGCCCGCCACGTGGTGATCATGGACGAGCCGACGGCGGCGCTCGGGGTGCGGGAGTCGGGCATGGTGCTCGACCTGATCCGCCAGGTGCGCGACCGCGGCCTGCCGGTGATCCTGATCAGCCACAACATGCCGCAGGTCTTCTCCGTGGCCGACCGCGTCCACATCCAGCGGCTGGGCCGCCGCATCGCCGTGGTCGAGCCGCGCTCGGTGGCGATGGCCGACGCGGTCGCGATCATGACCGGGGCGATGGAGGGGGTGCGCGTCCCGCTCGCGCACTGACCGGCCCGCCCGGATCGCCGGGGCCGCCGGGGACGGGGCCGCGGCGGCTCGGGTAGGATGGCGCACCGCCACCGGGCGCACATCGCAGGAAGGGACGCGAGCGGGAATGGAACCGTTGATCGTTGGCCTCGACGTCGGGACGACCAGCGTCAAGGCGGTCGTCTACGAGCCGGACGGGTCGGCGGCGGCGGTGGCGACGACCCCGACCCCCACCCACTACCCGCGACCCGGCCGGGCCTACTACCGGGCCGAGGAACTGTGGGATTGCACCGTCAGCGTCCTGCGCGACGCCCTGGCGCGGGTCGACGACCCGCGCCGAGTGGTCGGCGTCGCCGTCGCGAGCATGGGCGAGGCGGGGGTCCTGCTCGACGCGGACGGCCGCCCGACCTGCGACGTGATCGCGTGGTTCGACACCCGGACCACCCCGCAAGCGGAGTGGCTCGACCGGGCGATCGGCAAGGACCGGCTCTTCGCCTCGAGCGGCATCTCGCTGCAGCCGATCTTCTCGCTCGCCAAACTGCTCTGGCTGAAGGAGCACGAGCCGGCGGCGTGGGCGCGCAGCGTCCGCTGGCTGCACGTCGCCGACTACGTCGCCTTCCGGCTCTGCGGCGTGGCGGCGACCGACTACTCGATCGCCTCGCGCACCCTGATGCTCGACCTGCACCGCCTCCGCTGGGACGAGGAGGTGCTGCGCGAGGCCGGGATCGACCCCGCCCTGCTCGCGCCGCTGGTCTCCGGCGGCACGGCGCTCGGGCCGGTGACGTCCGAGGCCGCGGCGGCCACCGGCCTGCCCCAGAGCGCGACGGTCGCCGCCGGCGGCCACGACCACGTCTGCGGCGCGTTCGCGGCGGGGACGATCGCGCCGGGAGTGATGCTCAACTCGCTGGGGACCGCCGAGGCGGTTTTCGTGCCGGTCGCCAAGCCGCTCTCGGACCCGCAAGTGGGCCGGCAGGGATACGCGCAGGGGGCGCACGTGGTCGACGGGCGCACCTACGTCTTCGCCGGCCAGTACACCTCGGGCGCGAGCGTGTCGTGGTGGCGCGACGTGCTCTCCGGGCCGGCCGAGAAGCTCGACTGGGAGACGATGCTGGCCGAGGCGGCGGCGGTGCCGCCCGGCAGCCTCGGGGTGACCTTCCTGCCGCACCTGCGCCTGGCCAACCCGCCGCACGACGACCCGCGGTCGCGCGGGGCGTTCGTCGGTCTCTCGACCGACGCGACCCGCGGCGTGATGACCCGGGCGGTGCTGGAGGGGATCGCGTTCGAGTCGCGCAACTCGCTCGACGGGATCGTCCGCCACGCGGGGGTCGAGGCACCGCGCGAGTTCCGGGCGATTGGCGGCAGCACGCGGAACAGCCTGCTGATGTCGATCAAGGCGTCGATCATGCGCCAGCCGCAGAGGATCGTGGGCTTGGAGGAGGGGACCGCGCTCGGGGCGGCGATGCTCGGCGGGCTCGGTGCCGGGGTCTACCCCGACGCCGAGAGTGCCATCGCCGCGCTCGATGCCGCGACCCGGGACGTCGAGCCTGACCCCGCAGCCGTGCCGATCTACGAGGAGGTCTACCAGCAAGTCTTCCGTCCGCTCTACGACGCGGTCGCGCCGCTCAGCCACGAGATCGTCCGGATGCAGAGCGAACGGGCGCCGTCGTGAGCGACGTCTTCCTCGGGGTCGACCTCGGCACGTCGTCGGTCAAGGTGGTGGTGGTCGACGAGACCGGTCGCCTGCGTGCCACCGGCACCGGGGCCTACCCGGTCAGCCACCCGCAGCCGGGCTGGGCGGAGCAGGACCCCGAGGCGTGGTGGCGCGGCACCATCGAGGCGGTGCGGCAGGCGGTCGGCTGGGGCGGGTCGGGCCTGCGGGTGGCCGGGATCGGCTTCTCCGGCCAGATGCACGGCACCGTGCTGCGCGACCAGACGGGCCGGCTGCTCGCCCCGGCGATCATCTGGGCCGACGGGCGGTCGCGGGCGCAGGTCGAGGAGATCACCGCCAAGGTCGGGCCGCGGCGGCTGATCGAGATCGCCGGCAGCCCGCTGGCGACCGGGTTCCAGGCGGCGAGCGTGGCGTGGGTGAAACAGGAGCGGAGTTCGGTCTGGTGGCGCACGCGCCACGTGATGCTGCCGAAGGACGACCTTCGCTGGCGCTGCTGCGGCGAGACGGCGACCGACCCCGGCGACGGCTCCAGCACCCTGCTGTTCGACGCGCGCTGGCGGAACTGGTCGCCGGAGCTGCTGGAGGCGGTCGGCGTCGAGCAGGCGCAACTGCCGCCGGTGCAGTCCGCGGCCTCGATCGCGGGCGAACTGCTGCCGGCCCCGGCCGACGAGCTGGGGCTGCCGCCCGGTGTGCCGCTGGCGGTCGGCACCGCCGACGCGGCGAGCGGCCTGCTCGGGGCCGGCATCGTCCAGCCGACCTCGATGCTCCTCTCGATCAGCACCGGGGCGCAGGTGATGGTGCCGAGCGCCGCCTTCGACCCCGATCCGAAAGGGCGCATCCACGCCTTCTGCTCCGCGCTGGAGCCGGCGACCGGCAAGCCGGGCTGGTACCAGATGGGCGCGACCCTCGCCGCCGGCATGGCGCTCAAATGGCTGCGCGACGAGTTGCTCGGCCTCGCCGGCCCGGACGCCTACGAGCGGATGACCGGCTGGGCGGCGCAGTCGGAGGTCGGCGCGCGCGGGCTGCTCTTCCTGCCGTACCTCGCCGGCGAGCGGACGCCGCACATGGACTCGCGGGCGCGGGGGGCGTTTCTCGGCCTCGGCGCGCACCACACCCGCGGCGACCTCGTGCGGGCGGTGATCGAGGGGACGACCTTGGCGTGCCTCGACGCGTTCGCGGTGCTGCGGGAGCGGGGGGCCGCGCCGACCCAGATCGTGATGGCCGGGGGCGGGGCGCGCAGTCCCCTCTGGCGGCAGGTGGTAGCCGACGCCTTCGGGCTGCCGGTGGTCGCCCTCGCCACCGCCGACCAAGCGGCGATGGGTGCCGCCGTGCTGGCGGTCGCCGCGGTGCGGGGCCGCGACCCGGTGTCGACCGCCCGGGCGTGGGCGGCGTACGGGCCGCCGACCGAGCCGAGCCCGGCCCGCCACGCCCGCTACGCCGAGGTGCACGACCTGTTCCGGCAGGCCTACGGCGAGACGATCGCGACGAGCCATCGGCTCGCCGACTTCGGGGAAGCGCCGCGCCGCCAGTTCGGAACCTCGCGCCGACCGTCGTAGGGCGGCACGCCGCGCTCCATGTTGACGCCGCCGTCCTGGCTCACGCTTGGCGTGCCCGCTCGGCCTCGATCAGCTCCCGACGGCGGGACAGGGCAAATGCCGCGCGGGCACCGGGCCGCGGCGCGACCTCGACGACGATCGGCGGGGCCCAGCGGCGAGCCACCTCGGCAACCGTCTCTCCCCGAACCACCGCTGCCGCCTGGGCCGCCGCGCCGCGCGCCGCGTGCTCGCTGCCGCCGCGCACCGTCACCGGCAGGCCGGTGGCGTCGGCGATGGCGTGTCGCCACGCCGGATGCTGGCTGCCGCCGCCGACCAGCACGATGCGCGGCGCGGCAACCCCGAGCCGGGCCAAGGCTTCGACACAGTAGGCGATGCCGGCGGCCACGCCGTCGAGCGCGGCGCGGACCATCAGGTCGGGCGTGGCGCGCTCGCTCGTGAGGCCGGTGAGCAGGCCGGTCGCGTTCGGCAGGTTCGGCGTCCGCTCGCCGCCGAAATAGGGGAGCAGGAGGAGCCCGCCCGCGCCGGGCTCAGTGGCGGCGGCGCGGTCGAGGGCGGCGACCCGCTCGAGCCCGACCAGCGCGGCAACGGTGTCGACGACCCGAGTGCAGTTGATCATGCAGGCGAGCGGCATGAAGTGCCCGCTGGCATCGGCGTAGCCGGAGACTTCGCCGGTGGCGTCGGCGGTCGGCCGGTCGGTGACGGCGAAGGCGGTGCCGCTGGTGCCGAGGCTGACCACCATGTCGCCAAGGGTTGCGCCGACGCCGAGCGCGGCGGCCATGTTGTCGCCGGTCCCCGGTCCGACCGGGATTCCCGCCGGCAGGCCGAGTTCGGCCGCGGACGCCGCCGAGAGCGTGCCGGCCGATTCCTCGGGCCCGAGGATGCGGGGCAGGCGAATCCGATCCGCTGCCCCGCTGCCGACCGCGAGGGCGAGCAGGTCGCGCCGCACGCGGCCCTCGGCCGGGGACCACCAGCCGCTGCCGGAGGCGTCGCCGCGGTCGGAGACGAGTTCGCCGGTCAGACGGTAGGTGACCCAGTCGTGCGGCAGGCAGACGGCGGCGGTGCGGGCGAGGTCGGCGGGGTCGGTGCGGGCGAGGTGGGCCAGCTTGGCGATGGTGAACGACGCGACCAGCCGGCTGCCGACCGCGGCGGCGAAGTCGGCGACGGCATTGAGCCGCTCGGCGTCCGGGGCGGCGCTGACGTTGTTCCAGAGCGATGCCGGGCGGACCACCCGGCCGTCGGCATCGAGGCAGACCAGCCCGTGCTGCTGCCCGTCGACGCTGACGCCGCGGACGTCCATCTCGGGCCCGACCGCGAGCCGGGTCGCGACGACGAGCGCCGCCCACCAGTCGTTGGGGTCCTGCGTGTCCGCGCCGGAATGGGGGGCGCGACCCTCGCCGACCACGTCGCCGGTCTCGAGGTCGACGGCGAGCACTTTGGTCGACTGGGTGCTGGAATCGACCCCGAGGACGACGGCGCGCGGCATGGTGCTCCTCCCGTGACGACGACTGACCGGTCTGGCCCGATTCTACGGGGCCGGGCGGTCGTCCGGGTCCGGGTCGTCGGAGGAGGCTATCCGGCTGATCGGGATCAGGGCGAGGAGCGCGATCACCCCGGCGGCGAGGAACGTCTCGCGCACCACCCGGAGGGTGAGCGGGATGACCGTCTGCTCGAGGTAGAGCGTCTGTCGCAGCAGGAAGTCGGCGGTCGACTCGCCCGGCTGCTGGACGATCAGGCTGAGGTCGCCGACGAGGGTCTGCAGACGGTTGACGGCGAGCGCGGTGAGGGTGGAGATGCCGACCGTCATCCCGAGCAGACGGGCGACGAGCGTGAGGCCGGCGGCGATGCCGCGGTCGGCGGCGGGGGCGGCGTCGAGCGTGGCGGCCCCGATTGGGGCGACCACGAGGCCGAACCCGGCCCCGGTCAGCAGGAGGCCCGGCACGAGGCCGAGAATCTCGCCGTCGCGGAGGCCGAACCAGAGCGCGGCGTAGCCGACCGCTGCGAGGGCCGCGCCGGTTGCTGCCACCCGCTGCTCGCCGAAGCGCATCGCCAACCGGCCGCCGCCGAGGGCGAGGATCGCCATCAGGAGGGTGAACGGGGCGAGGACGAGGGCGGTGACGACAGCAGCCCGGTCCGGGTCGACGATCAGGGTGACGACCACCGGCATGTCGACCATCGCCACGATCAGCGACGCGCCGACGAGGAGGTTCGCCGCGGCGGCGGCGGAGAAGCGTCGTTCGCGGAAGAGCGCGAGCGGCACCAGCGGCACCCGCGCCCGCCGCTCCCGGAGGATGAAGCCCGCGCCGACGACGACCGCGGCCAGCGTCAGCGGCAGCGAGTAGGCTGCGAGCGGGTTGCGGGTGCCGCCGAGGGCCCGGCCGCCCCCGGTGTGCATCCCGATCTCGCCGCCGGCCGACAGGCCGAGGTGGAGCAGCACGAGCGCGAGCGCGAGCAGGAGCGCGCCGGCGAGGTCGAAGCCGGTCGCGGCTGGGGCGGCCTCCGGGATGTGGCGGGGCGGCGGCGTGCGGACGACGGCGAGCCACGCGGCGAGGCCGAGCGGCACGTTCAGCAGGAAGACCCAGCGCCACGGGTCCGCGCCGATGCCGGAACTGACCACCATTGCTCCCCAGAGCGGACCGAGCACCCAGCCGAGGGTGTCGACGGCGGCGACGACGCCGAGGGCCGAGGCGCGACGGTGGGCCGGCAGCAGGTCGCCGACCAGCGCCATCGTCACCGGCAGCAGCGCGCCGCCGCCGAGGCCTTGGATGGTGCGGCCGGCGATCATCCAGCCGAGGGAGTGGGCGAGGGCGCACCAGACGGAGCCGAGGAGGAAGATCGCCAGCGAGACGGCGAACGCCGTGCGCCGCCCGAACAGGTCGGAGAGGCGGCCGACGACCGGGATGGCGACCACGTAGGCGAGGAGGTAGCCGTTGACGATCCAGACGTAGCGGTCGACGTCGGCGGTGTTGACCTGCAAGTCCTCGACGATCCGGGGCAGGATCGTGGCGATCACGGTCAGGTCGAGCGCGCCGACGAAGACCGCGAGCAGCGCGGCGGCGAGCGGCGCGCGCGCCTCCCGGAGAGCGACGGCCATCGTCGCGGCCGTCGGCTCAGACTGGGGGTTCAATCGACACCTTGTCGCCTTGCCGCGAGAGGTCGAGCGTCCAGGTCGCGGGGTGGGGCCGGTCGGCGGCAGGCGCTTCCGACATCGAGGCGCGGAGCAGGTCGTCGGTTTGCTGGTCGACCCAGAGGTCGACCGTCACCGGCGAGCCCTTGATGGTGTAGTAGGTGAGCGGCCCGATCACGTCCTGATCGACCTGCGCCTGCAGCCGGTAGACCTTCCGCCCGTCGATCTCCTCGTCGGGGAGTCGGCTGACGTTGGAGACCCGGCCCATCACCGGCCCGATCCCGTTCTGGTTGTCGAACAGGACAGTCGGCTGGTACTGGAACTCGGGCGGGGCGGGACCCCACGCGCCGGTCAGGATGTTCGTCACCCACGACTTGTCGCCGATGGTGATCAGTTGCAGGCTGACGGTGCGGCCGACGACTTCGACCTTGAAGGTGGTCACCACCCGGTCGGGACGCTGCAACTCGCCGCTGGCGGTCAGCAGGCGGATCGTATTGCCGCTGTCGACGAAGGTGTCGCCGTCGACCTTGAGCTCGAAGTGGACGGTCGGGGTCTCGGCCAGGCGACGGCTCGTCCGCTCCAGAATCTGGGCCGGCGTCAGGTCGGGGGCAGGGGCGGCGGTCGGCGCGACGGCCGCCCCGCCGCAGCCGACGAGGACGAGGACGACGACCGCGGCGAGCAGCCAGCCGGCCCGGATGGTTGCCCTTGCCGAATACGTCACGCCCGCACCGCTTCCCCGACGGCTCCGGCGACCCCCGCCGCCGCTCGCGCCATTGTCGTTTGGGTCGCGAGCCGCGTGCTATGATCGGCTGCCGTTACCAGCCGACCAAGAGGAGCCCGGACGCCGCCGTGAGCCACGCCTCCACCGCGCTCGTGCCACTCGATTTCGTCCTGGAGGTCGGCCGTGCGACCGACGTCGGCGGTCGCCCGTCGAACGAGGACGCGGTGCTGGCGACGGCGCTGGCCCCGGCGACGGGCGCGACCGAGCCGGTCTTCCTCCTCGCCGTGGCGGACGGGATGGGCGGACACGCGGACGGCGAGGTGGCCAGTCGGCTGGCGATCGAGACGCTGGCCGAGACGATCGGAACCGACCCGGGGCCGGACGCCGAGGCGGCCTTCCGGCAAGCGTTCCGGCGGGCGAACGATGCCATCCATGCCAAGGGGGCCGAGGCGGGCAGCGACCGGGCGATGGGCACCACGCTGGTCGCCGCGCTCGTGCGGGGCAAGCACGCCGCGATCGCCAGCGTCGGCGACAGCCGCGCCTATCTGGTGCGGGCGAACGGCCTGACCCAGATCACCAAGGACCACACGCTCGTCGCTGAGGAAGTCGCCAAGGGGCGGCTGAAGGCGGACGAGGCGCGGACCAGCCCGCAGCGCAACGTGCTGACCCACGCGCTCGGCAGTCGGGCGCGGCTCGAGTCGAAGCTGCCGCCGGTCTACGAGCTGACGCTCCTGCCGGACGACCGGCTGCTGCTTTGCAGCGACGGCTTCTACGACGTGCTGACCAATGCCGACATGATCGCCGCGATGGTCGGCCGACCGGCGCAGGAGTCGGCCCAGTTGCTGGTCGACCTTGCCAAGGAGCGCGGCACCTCCGACAACGTCAGCGCGGTCGTGCTGGAGGCGACGCCGACCCGCGTCTCGGTCGCGCCCGCGCCGCTGCCGAGCGGCCGGGGCGGTCCGTCGCCGGCGATGATCGCCATCGCCGCGCTCGTGGTCCTCGCGCTGCTGGCGGTGGCGTACCTGCTGCTCGTGCCGCATTGACCCGGGTGAGCAGGCACGCGAGTTCAACCACTGGCAATCGGATCGACGCCGCGATTCCTGTGCCGCCCGCGCGCCGCCAACCCCTGCGAGGAAGGGTGGCCGACAGCCGCCACGCTTCGATGCACGGTGCCTGATCGCGTTTTCACGCCTCGGCCGGCAACGCCCGCGGGCGCGATGGTCATCGATGCGCACACCCACATCTTCCCTGACGAGGTGATGCACGACCGGTCGCGCTTCCTTCAGGCGGACCCCTGGTTCGGCGAACTCTACGCTTCCGAGAAGGCGGCCGTCATCGGGGCGACCGAGCTGCTCCGGGCGATGGACGCCGCCGGGGTCGACGGCGCGGTCGTCTGCGGCTGGCCTTGGCGCGACGCCGGGCTCTGCCGCTGGCACAACGACGCGCTGGCCGAGGCCGCGGCGGCGGCGGGCGGCCGCCTCGCGTGGCTGGCCATCGTCTCGCCAACCGACTCGGTGGCCGCCGCCCGCGAGGCGGAGCGCGCGTTCGGGATGGGCGCGGCCGGCGTCGGCGAACTGAACGCCGACGCGCAGGGGTTCGCCTTGGACGACTCGCGGGCGTTGGCCCCCTTGGCGGAGGTGTGCCTGGCACATGACCGGCCGGCGCTGTTCCACGCCTCGGAGCCGGTCGGCCATGCCTACCCGGGGAAGGGCACCGCCGTGCCGGCCAAGCTGGTGCGGATGCTCGCCGCCCATCCCGGCTGGCGGGTGACGCTGGCCCATTGGGGGGGCGGCCTGCCGTTCCACGAGCTGATGCCGGAGATCGCCGAGGTGGCCGCTCACGTCGCCTACGACAGCGCGGCCTCGACCTACCTCTTCCGGCCGCAGGTCTTCCGGGCGGTGCTCGACATCGTCGGACCGGAACGGGTGCTCTGGGGGAGCGACCACCCGGTGCTCGGCATGGGGCGGTTCCTGCGGCGAACCTTGGCGGACGGCAACCTGCGGCCGGAGGAGGTCGCGCCGGTGCTGGGCGGGAACGCCGAGCGCTGGTACGGTTTCGCCCCACCGGTCGGTGGCACCGACAAGGGGAGGTAGCCGCCGGAAGACAGCCGCGCCGCGGCAGCTCGGGGGCCGGGGGAGGGCTTGACCCGCTTCCGGACCAGTTGCTCCCCCTTTTCCTGCCGCGGCGGGACAGGGGGCTGGGGGAGAGGGCGGTTCCGGCGGGCCCGGCCGCGGGATGCACAGGCTGTGCTGTTGCTTTGACACTTTCCCGTCTCAGTGCATTGGCAGGCAGGGACAGGAGCGGGAATGATCGCGGGACTGCGAGGCCGACTCGAATCGAAACTGTCCGACGCGCTGCTGGTCGAGGTCGGCGGCGTGGTCTACCGGGTCAACACCAGCGGCGCGACGCTCGACGAGGTCGGCGCGGTCGGCGAAGAGGTGCGGGTGGTCACCCATCTCGTCGTTCGCGAGGACCAATTGGCGCTCTACGGCTTCGCCACCAGCGAGGAATTGCGGTCGTTCGAGACGCTGATCGGCGTCACCGGCATCGGGCCGAAACTGGCGACGGCGATTCTCTCGACCCTCCGCGGCGACCGCCTGACGGCGGCGATCAACAACGAGGACGCCGCCCTCCTCGGCTCGGTGTCGGGCGTCGGCCGGAAGACGGCGGCCCGTCTGATCCTCGAGTTGCGCGGCAAGCTGGTCGCCTCCGGCCCCGTCGCGGGCGGGCCGGTCAGCCACGAAGACCGCGAGGTGCTGGAGGCGCTCCGTTCGCTCGGCTACACGGCGGCGGAGGCGCAGTTCGCGGTCTCCCGGCTGCCAGCCGCGGGCGGCGAGGGGGTTGAGCAGCGCGTGGTCGCGGCCCTGCGCGAACTGTCGGAGGGGTAGCGGCTACCCGGATCGGCCGAGCCGCTTCTCGATCGCCCGAGCGTGCCCCTCGAGGCCCTCGGCCCGGGCGAGGGCCATGGTGGCCGGGCCGAGCCGCTCGATCGCGCGCTGGTTCGCGCCGATCACGCTGATCACCTTCAGGAACTCGGCGACGTGGATCGGAGACGAGAAGCGCGCGGTGCCGCCCGTCGGCATCACGTGGCTGGGGCCGGCGGTGTAGTCGCCGAGGGCCTCCGGGCTCGCCTCGCCGACGAAGACGCCCCCCGCGTGCCGGACGAGCGGCACGGCGGCCCACGGGTCGCGCAGCAGCAGGCAGAGGTGCTCCGGGGCGTAGCGGTTGGCGAGGTCGATCGCGGTCGGCACGTCCGGCACGACGACGACCAGCCCGTTGGCGGCGAGCGACTGCCCGGCGATGGCGCGGCGCGGCAGATCTGCCAACTGGGCGGCGACCTCGCGCCGAACCGAGTCGGCGAGGGCGCGGCTGGTGGTGACGAGGATGGCCGAGGCCATCTGGTCGTGCTCGGACTGGGCGAGCAGGTCGGCGGCGGCGAGGACCGGGTCGGCCGACTCGTCGGCGACGACGAGCGTCTCGGTCGGCCCCGGCAGCTGGTCGATGGCGACGACGCCGTAGACCCGTTGTTTGGCGAGGACGACGAAGAGGTTGCCGGGGCCGAAGATCTTGTCGACGTGGGGGATCGTCGCGGTGCCGTGGGCCATCGCCGCGATCGCCTGCGCCCCGCCGACGCGGAAGACGCGGTCGACCCCGGCCACCTCGGCCGCGGCGAGGATCAGCGGCGAGATCTCGCCGTCCGGGCCGGGCGGCGAGCAGACGACCGTCTCGCCGACACCGGCGACCTTGGCCGGGACTGCGGTCATCAGCAGGGTTGACGGGTAGACCGCCTGGCCGCCCGGCACGTAGAGCCCGACCCGGTCGAGCGGGCGCACGATCTGGCCGAGCGCGCCCTCGTCGTTCCACTCGAGCCACGAGGTCCGCAGTTGCTTGCGGTGGAAGGCGGCGATCTGCTCGGCCGAGATGCGCAGGGCCGCCTGCAGTTCGGGGTCGAGGCCGGCGAGTGCGAGGGCGCGCGTCTCGCGCGGCACCTCGACCACGTCGGGGACGCGGCCGTCAAAGGCGGCGGTGAAGCGGGCGACGGCCGCGTCCCCCTCGGTCCGCACCGCCTCGACGATCCGGTCGACCACCTGGACGGCGGTCAGCTCCTCACCGAAGACGCGAAGGATGCCCTCGCGCGCCCGCTCGGAGAGCGGTGTTTCCTCGAAGCCGCGCCGCCGTGTCAGGAGACGCCGCGCTTCGTCCAAGTCGGTGACCAGCCGCGGCGCGCCCAGTGCCTCGGGAGCGGTTGTCAGCATCTCTGCCATGCTCTCCTCGACTTCCCGACTTCCCGACTTCCCGAGGCTATGTCCGCAGCTCGCCTTTGACCCGCTGCCCGAGCACCTTGCCGATCCGGTCGCGAACCTTGCCAAGCTCCGCGTCGGTGAGGGCCCGGTCGGGGGCGGTGAAAGTGACGCGGTAGGCGAGGCTCTTGCGTCCCTCACCGAGCTGCGGGCCGCGGTAGACGTCGAAGAGGGCGATGCCGGTGGCGAGCGCGCCCGCGCCGCCGAGGAGCGCGGCCTCGACGGCGGCGGCCGGCGTCTCCTCGCTGACGACGACGGCGAAATCTTGCTGCACCGGCAGGTAGCGGGGCGACTTGGCCCCGGCGACTGGCGATGCCGCGGCCCGCAGCGCGTCGAGGTCGAGCTCGGCCACGGCGACGCGCGGCACCTCGATCCCGAAGGATTCGGCGACGTCGGGCCGCAGTTCCCCGAGCAAACCGACCCGGTGCTCCCCGAGGCACAGCTCGGCGGCGCGGCCGGGATGGAGGGCCGGGTGCTCGGCGCGGGCGACGTGCCAGTCGGCGACGCCGAGCCGCCCGAGCAGCGTCTCGACGACGCCCTTCAGGTCGAAGTAGTCGAGGTCCCCTTCGACGGCGAAACGGCTGACCGGCTCCCGCCGGCCGGCGAGGACAAGGGCGACCAGCGGTTGCTCGTTCGGCAGTTCCTCGCCGCTGGGGAGGAAGGCGCTGCCGACCTCGAACAGGCGGACCCCGGACTCGTGCTTCAAGTTCGCGGCGGCGACGTCGAGCAGTCCCGACAGCAGCGTCGGCCGCAACAGGTCGCGGTCGCTCTGGAGCGGGTTGCGGAGACGCAACAGGTCGGCAACCGGGACCGTACGCAGGAAGCCGAGACCATCCCCCTCGTCGCCCAGCCGGCGCAGGTCGGCTTCGCCGACCGTGACGTAGGGGATCGCCTCGAACAGGCCGCTGGCGGCGAGCGTCTGCCGCGCCGTGCGGGCGAAGAGGTGGCGCGGGTCGCGCCGCACCGGCGCGGTGCGGCCGGTCGGCAACGTCTCCGGCAGGGTGTCGTAGCCGATGACCCGGGCCGCCTCCTCGACGATGTCGGCCGCCTGCGTGACGTCGGAGCGGAAGGTCGGGATCGTCACGGCCATGGTGGCGTCGCCGCCGCTGCCGCTCAGCACGGGCGCGAACCCGAGCCGGGCGAGCGCGTCGGCAATCGCTGCTGGTTCCCAGCGGACGCCAAGCAGGCGCTCGAACTCGGAGACCGGCACGGTCAGGCTGCGGGGGGCGACGGGGCTCGGGTAGACGTCACGATAGCCGACGACGCGGCTGCCGGGGCAGAGCCCGAGGATCAGTTCGACGGCGCGGGCGGCCGCCGGACCGGCGAGAGTTGGGTCGAGCCCTCGTTCGAACCGGGAGGCGGCGTCGGAGCGGAGCCGCAGGAGACGGGAGGTGTGGCGGATCGACGCCATGTTGAAGTTGGCCGCCTCGAGGATGATCCGGCTCGTCGCGTCGGAGACCTCGCTGTCGACGCCGCCCATGACGCCGGCGATGCCGATCGGCTCCGACGCCCCGGCGATGAGGAGCATGTCGGGGGTCAGGTCGCGCCGCTGGTGGTCGATCGTCTCCATCGACTCGCCCGGCCGCGCCCGGCGAATGACGATCCGCTCGCCGTCGACCGCCGTTCGGTCGAAGGCGTGCAGCGGCTGTCCCATCTCGAGCATCACGTAGTTGGTGACGTCGACGAGGTTGCTGATCGGACGGAGGCCGGCGTGCCGCAACCGCTGCGTCAGCCATTCGGGCGACGGCCCGACGCTGACGCCGTCGATCTCGACCGCGATGTATCGGGCGCAGAGATCCGGGTCAGCGATGGTGACGAAGTCGGCAGCGGAGGGAGGCACGGCGCTCAGGTCGGTCGCTGCGGGCGGGTGGAGCGGCTTGCCGGTGAGCGCGCCGACCTCGCGGGCGATGCCCAGCACCGAGAAGGCGTGGACGAGGTTCGGGGTGATCTCGAACTCGATCACCGTGTCGCCGAGGTAGTCGGCAAGCGGCGTGCCGACCGGCGCGTCGTCCGGCAGGACGAGGATCCCCTCGTGCTCCTCGGAGAGGTCGAGTTCCTTCTCGGAGCAGACCATCCCCTCCGACTTGACGCCGCGGATGACGCCCGGCTTCAGCGTCTTCCAGACGCGGGCCTCGCTGTGGCCGTCGATCAGGCGCGCGCCGGCGAGGGCGAGGGCGACCTTCTGCCCGGCCCGGATGTTCGGCGCGCCGGTGACGACCGTCAGGCGGTGCTCGCCGGCCTCGACCGTGGCGAGGACGAGGCGGTCGGCGTCGGGGTGGCGGACGACGGTCTCGACGTGGCCGACGTAGACCTTGTCCCACGCCTCGCCGATCCGCTCGATCTTCTCCGCCTCGAGGCCGGCCATCGTCAGGCGGCGGGCGAGTTCGGCGGGGGGCAGGTCGATGTCGACGTAGTCGGCCAGCCACTTCAGGGGGACGCGCATCGGGTGGTCCTCGCGGTCGTGGGTCGCGGCTTCGGGTCGGTGAGCGGGCGTCGCCTCAGGCGGCGCGGGCGAACTGGCGGAGGAAGCGGAGGTCGTTGCCGGCGAAGGCGCGGACGTCGTCGACGCCGGTCTGCATCATCACCAGCCGCTCGATGCCGAGGCCGAAGGCGAAGCCGCTGACCTTGGCCGGGTCGTAGCCGACGCCGCGCAGGACGTTCGGGTGAACCATCCCCGCGCCGCCGAGCTCCAGCCAGCCGGAGCCCTTGCAGACGCGGCACCCCTTGCCGTTGCAGATCGCGCAGTCGACCGCGAAGTCGACGCCCGGTTCGACGAAGGGGAAGAAGTCGCAGCGGAAGCGGATCCGCCGCTCCTTGCCGAAGAGTTGGCGGGCCAGTTCGGCGAGGACGCCCTTCAGGTCGGCCATCGTGATGTTGGTGTCGACCGCGAGCCCCTCGAGCTGGTGGAAGGCCCACTCGTGCGAGGCGTCCTGCGCCTCGAACCGGTAGACGCGGCCCGGCACGACGACGCGGACGGGCGGGTCGGTCTGCTCCATCGTCCGCGCCTGCATCGGCGAGGTGTGGGTGCGGAGGACGATCTCGCCCGGGGCGTCGACGATGATGGTGTCCCAGACGTCGCGGGCTGGGTGGTCGCTCGGGATGTTGAGCAGGTCGAAGTTGTAGTGCCCGGTCTCGACCTCCGGCCCGAAGACGGTCTGGAAGCCGAGGAGGGCGAAGATCTCGCTCAGGTTGTCGATCATGGCGGTGATCGGGTGGATCGCCCCGATCGTCGGCACCCGCCCCGGCAAGGTGACGTCAACCCCGTCGTCGGCGAGGCGCTGGTCGAGGGCGGCCCCGCGCAGGCCGCTCTCCCGCTCCGCGTAGGCGGCGGCGAGTTCCTGCTTCAGCAGGTTCGCGCCGCGACCGGCGGTGGGCCGCTCCTCGGGCGAGAGGCCGCCGAGGCCGCGCAGGAACTGGGTGAGCTCCCCCTTCGGGCCGAGGTAGGCGCGTTCCCACGCCTCGCCGGCGGCGAGGTCGGTCGCCGCGTCGAGGGCGGCGAGGGCGCGGCCCCGGAGGTCGTCGAGTTGGTCCTGGATCGTCATCGAGCTGGGCACCCCTGTCGCGCGGGCACGAAAAAGACCCCTCGGCAGGGACGAGGGGTCAGCCACGCGGTACCACCCTGCTTCGCCGGTTGCCCGGCGCGCTCAACGCTCCGGGAGGCATTCTCCCAGAGCGGGCTGCCCGGTAATGGCGGGCGACCAGGCGCGGCTACTGACGCGACGTGTTCACCGTCCGGCTCGGGAGGGAACTTCCCCGTCGCGCCACCGTGGCGGCTCTCAGTCGCGGCCGGCCATCCCTGTCTGGCGCGGCGACGGGTACTCGGCTCCGTCGACGCCGTTTCGATCTTGAACTGCGGCGAGTATAGCAGGGGGTGGCGACCAACCCGGGCCGGCCAGTCGTCACGTTCGCATGGATGCAACCGTCATTCGGGCGTCTGGCGGGTGTGGAAGGGAGACGGGATGGCACCGGAGACGACGAGGGTGCGAACCACTGCGGAGCGGGTCGCCGACACGCGGGTGCGGCTGGGACGTGATGTTGACGCTTGGGTGGCGTCCGCGTCGGCACAGGGCGGCGTGCCCTGTCTCGTGCCGCTCTCGTTCCTCTGGGTCGACGAGGCGTTCCTGTTGGCGACCCTCGCCGACGGTCCGACCGACCGTAACCTGAGCGACGGCGGCACGGCCCGCCTGGCACTGGACGGCACGCGCGACGTGGTGCTGGTCGACGGCGAGGCAGAGACCTTGCCGCTGGCCGCCGTGCCGGACCCGGCGGCCGAGGCGTTCGCCGCGCACACCGGGTTCGACCCGCGAGCCGAGCCGGAGGCCTACGCCTGGATTCGCGTGCGCCCTCGCTGGGTGCGCGCCTGGCGCGACGTGCCGGAGTTGCAGGGTCGGGTGGTGATGCGGGACGGCGTCTGGCTGACGGCGGACTGACTCTCCGGTCCGCCGAGATCGGGAAGGCGCTGATGAGTGGTTCGCGGGCGCGATCCCAGAGTCCGCGTCGGCCCGGTTGCCCACGCAAGTTCGGGGATGACTGAGTGCCGTGGTATCCGACCGATGTGATCAGCGTCCCAAATGCGAGCCGACGACCGTTCGGCGAAGTTGGCCCCGGCCAGCCTGTACTCTTGCCGCAGCAGCAACTGACGGCGCAGGGGCAGACTGCGCGGCGGCAACGAGGGGAGCGGGCGTGGACACGGTGATCGAGACGATCCGCGGGCGGGAGATCCTCGACTCGCGGGGGAACCCGACGGTCGAGGTCGAGGTGCACCTGATCGGCGGCGGCTTCGGCCGGGCGGCAGTGCCGTCCGGGGCGTCGACCGGGGCGCACGAGGCGGTCGAACTGCGCGACGGCGACAAGGGGCGCTACGGCGGAAAGGGGGTCGAGACGGCGGTCCGCCACGTCGACGAGGAGATCGCCGAGGTGGTGGTCGGGCTGGACGCGCTCGACCAGTCGGGCGTCGACCGGGCGATGATCGCGCTCGACGGGACCGCCAACAAGGGACGGCTCGGGGCGAACGCGATCCTCGGTGTCTCGCTGGCGACCGCCCGCGCCGCTGCCGACGCGGTCGGGCTGCCGCTCTACCGGTACCTCGGCGGGCCGCAGGGCTGGACCCTGCCGACGCCGATGATGAACATCCTGAACGGCGGCAAGCACGCCGAGGGCTCCAGCGTCGACATGCAGGAGTTCATGGTGATGCCGGTTGGCGCGCCGACCTACCGCGAGGGGCTGCGCTGGGGAACGGAGGTCTTCCACGCCCTGAAGGCGGTGCTGAAGCAGCGCGGCATGAACACCAGCGTCGGCGACGAGGGGGGCTACGCGCCGAGTCTCGCCTCGAACGAGGAGGCGGTCGCGGTCGTGCTGGAGGCGATCGAGCGGGCCGGCTACCGGGCGGGCGACGACATCGTGATCGCGCTCGACCCCGCCTCGACCGAGTTCTTCGCCGACGGCAACTACGTGCTGGCCGGTGAGGGGCGGACGCTGAGCGGGGCCGAGATGGTCGACTTCTGGGCCGACTGGACCGCTCGCTACCCGATCGTCTCGATCGAGGATGGGCTGGCCGAGGACGACTGGGCGACGTGGTCGGCGCTCGAGGCGAGGGTCGGCGAGCGGGTCCAACTGGTCGGCGACGACCTGTTCGTGACCAACACCGAGCGGCTGCGACGCGGCATCCGGGAACGGGCCGCGAACGCGATCCTCGTCAAGCTGAACCAGATCGGGACGCTGACCGAGACCTTCGCGGCGATCACGATGGCGCAGCGGGCGGGGATGAAGGCGGTCATCTCACACCGCAGCGGCGAGACGGACGACACCTTCATCGCCGACCTCGTGGTGGCGACGAACGCGGGCCAGATCAAGACCGGCGCGCCGTCGCGGGTCGACCGGGTGGCGAAGTACAACCAGTTGCTGCGGATCGAAGAGGAACTCGGCGACTCGGCGGTCTACGCCGGGCGGCAGGCGCTGGCCCGGACGTAGGCGGGCGGTCCGGGATCGCCCTCATCCCCCAGCTCCTTCTCCCATCGCGGGGGCTGACAGGGGTAGGTATCAATCGGGAAGCGGCCGCGCAGCGGCAAACCGGGGGTCCGGGGGAGGGCTTGGCCCTCCCCCGGATCAGTTTCTCCCCCTCTCCCGCCGCCGCGGGAGAGGGGGCTGGGGGGTGAGGGCGGTCCCGGCGAGTCCCGCTGCGAGGCGCGGGTGCCGCTTCCGAATGGATACCTACCCTTGTCAGCTTGCGAGGGGAGGGGGGAGCACGTGATCGGGGGGAGGGCCGAACCCCCCAGCCCCCCGAGTCGATACTGCGCGGCCCCTTCCCGACGTATCTCTCCCCACGCGCCCCGGGGTCATGCATTGCGACGGATTGGTAATGCGGGGTCTGTGCCGTTGCCGCACGGCGCGATCAGGCTCCTGCCAATGCGCCCTGCTCGACGATCGCCTCCATCTCGGCGATGACCCGCTCGAACTCGGCGAGGCCGGCCTCGATCGGGGCGGTGGTGGTCAGGTCGACGCCCGCCGCGGCGAGGAGGTTGAGCGGGTAGTCCTTGCCGCCGGACGCGAGCAGGTCGAGGTAGCGAAGGCGGGCCGGTTCGCCCTCGTCGCGGATCGCGCTGGCGAGGGCGATGGCGGCCGAGAGGCCCGTGGCGTACTGGTAGACGTAGAACGCCCGGTAGAAGTGAGGCACCCGGGCCCACGTCAGGCGCACGTCGTCGCTGATCTCCACCCCCGGCAGGTACGCCTCCGCGAGGTCACCGTAGAGGCCTTGCAGGGCGTCGAGGGTGATGGGCCGGCCCGACTCGGCGAGGGCGTGGCTGCCGGACTCGAACTCGGCGAACATGGTCTGGCGCACGACCGTGCCGAGATACGCGTCGGCGAAGCGGTCGAGCAGGGCGAAGCGGCCGACCATGTCGTCCGCGGGCGTCTGCGCCAGCAGGTGCCACGTCAGCAGCGTCTCGTTCACGGTCGAGGCGATCTCGGCGAGGAAGATCGGGTACCCCGCCTCGTGGAAGGGCAGGGCCCGGTCTGACAGCAGGCTGTGCATCGCGTGGCCCGCCTCGTGGGCGAGCGTGAAGACGTCGTTGATCGTCCCGTTCCAGTTCATCAGGATCACGGGCGGCTTGCCGTAGGCCCCCCACGAGTAGGCGCCGGATTGCTTCCCCTTGGTCTCGTAGACGTCGACCCAGCGGTTGGCGAACCCGGTCCGGAGCGTGTCGACGTAGGCGCCGCCCAGCGGCGCGAGGCCGTCGAGCACCACTTCGACCGCTTCGCGGTACGGGTAGTGGCGCTCCGGCTCCGGGGAGAGGGGCACGTAGAGGTCCCACATCTCGAGTTGGTCGATGCCGAGCACCTTGCGCCGCAGGTCGTGCGCCCGGCGCAGGACGTCTCGGCCGTTGCGCACGGTTTCCACCAGATTGTCGTAGACGACAACCGGAACGTTGTTCGCGAAGAGGGCCGCCTCGCGCGCGGTCGCGTGGTTGCGGGCGCGGGCGCTGAACAGGTCAGCCCGAATGGAGCCGGCATGGAGCGCGGTGAGGGTGTGCTGGTGCTCGCGGTAGGCGCGCATGAACTGCTGGTTGGCACGCTGGCGGAGGTCGCGATCCTTGGAGCGCAGGAGGAGCGCGTGGCGAGCCTTGGTCAGGGTCAGCGCGGTGCCGTCCTCGCCGACGATCGGGCCGTAGTCGAGGTCGGCGTTGTCGAGCGCGTTGAAGCCGTCGGAGGCCGTCCGTGCCACGTCCCTCTGCTGGGCGAGCAGTTCCTCGACCTCGGCCGAGCGGACGTGCGGCCGTTGCCGCTCGAGGTTGTCGAGAAGGTGTCGGTAGGGTGTGAGTGCTGAGTCGGCGGCCAGTTCGGCGAACCGCCGCGGCGGCACGGCCAGCAGTTCCGGCTCGACGAAGGCGAGCGCTTGTGCGGCGCTGATGGCGAGCGCGACGGAGCGCTCGAAGCGGGCCTTGGCGGCTTGGTCGGCGACGTCCTCGTCGCGGCGCAGCGCGGCGTAGACCTGCAGCCGCTCGACCGTTTCCTGCGCGGCGTGAATCGCGTCAAGTGCCTCTCGCAGGGACGCGGCCGAGTCCCCGAGGTGGCCGCGGCGGACCGCGACGGCCTCGACGAGGACTGGCGCGGCGGCCAGGTCCGCCTCCCACGCCTCGTCGTCGGCGTAGATGGGCGAGAGGTCCCATGTGTCCTCGGCGGCCACGAGGTCGCGGGTCAGGATGTCGGCGGTGGAAGCGGTTGCGGTCATCGTCGTGCGGTCTCCTCGGCTCGGTCTAGGCCTGTGGGGTGGCGACCGGGGTCGCCTCCGTCTTGTCTCGCTTCTTGCCGGACTTGTCGCGCTTCCTGTCGCCTTTCTGATCGTCCCGCTGCCGGTCGTCGGGGTTGGCTTGGGCCGCCGTTGACCGCTTGGCGGATGCCTCCTGAAGGGCGTGGACCGCCGCGTCGAGCACCGGATCGCTGGTCGGCGGCACCAGCAGCGACGCGGTGGTGGTCGGCACGAGGACGTTCGGCGGCACGCCCCGTCCCTCGAGGAAGACCTGACCCTCGGCGTCGCGGAAGCCAACCAGCGGGGCTCTGAACTGAATGCCGCCCGGCATCAGCCACGGGAAGACGCCTCCCTCGATGCCGGCGGTCGGGTGCTGGCCGACGACGAAGTGGGACGGGTCGTGGGCCAGCGCGGCGGCGAAAAGTTCGCAGGCGGAGGCGCAGTTGGGCCCGACCAGCACGGCGACCGGGCCGGTCCACGCCACCGGGGCCGGCTCGATCTGGTCGATGTTGCTCAGCACCTGCTGGCCCTCGGGATTGACAAAGACGCGCTCGGCGAGGGTGAAGGTCTGGTCGGTGAAGCTGCCGGCGAGGTACTTGGCGAGCGAGGTCGCGCCACCGCCGTTGGTGCGAACGTCGACGACGAGGGCGGTCGCGCCGAGATCGGTGAAGCGGCGCAGCGCCCATTCCCACGTCTTGGTCATCATGTCGAGGTCTTCGGCGAACGAGTCGACCTTGATGTAGGCGATGCCGCCGGGGAGCATCTTGAAGGTGATCGGCGCTTCGGCCGGATCGACCGGGTCGATGCCGCACGGGCCGTTCAGACCGCCCGGGTCGGCCACCGCCGTCAGGTCAGCCGTCTGGTCGGCGGTCGCGCCCGGGTTGCGGAAGGCGACCGTCGCCGACTGGCCGACCGGCATCCGGGCGAGGTTGCGCAGTTGCTGGTCGTCGCGACCGAGCGGGGTTGACTCGGCGCTGAGGAGCGGGGTCTTGGCCGCGGCCTCGTCGGCGGCCGTGCCGTTCCACACGGTGACGACCGCGCCGGGCTTGACCCCGGCCTGCTCGGCCGGGGAACCCGGCTCGACGCAGCGGACGACGATCTCCTTCGCGTCGTTGCGGCCGAGCGCGAAGCCGACCCCGCCGCCGTACTGGTCGAGCACGTAGCCGGTCGGCGGCGCGACCGCGACGTGGCCGTCGTTGGTGAGCACCGCGAGCCGCATCAGCGCGAGGTTGAACGCGGTCTGGTCGCCGGTCTGCTCGGCCTTGACGACGGCGGGCCGTACCGCGGCCGAGATCGCGTCCCAGTCGAGGTGCTTCGCCTCGGTGAAGGGGTAGCGGGCCTTCAGCTCGGCGACCAGTTCGTCGAAGGCCGCGGTGTAGGAGAGGTGCGAGAGGTCCTTCAGCCCGATGTCGCCCTCGATCATCGGCACGGCCACGGTGGCGTTCCGGTCCTGCGCGAACGGCTTGGCATCGAGGTCGACGACGGTCCAGCCGGCAGCAACCGGGGCGACCGGGTCGTCGGCGGTGAAGAGTTTCCCGTCAGGGCCGAAGCCGGTCGGGAACGCCTCGTGCTCGTCGGCGGCCCAGACGAGAATCGCGCCGCCGGTCACCTCGTTCGAGCCGGCGGCGACGCGGAGGGAACTGAGCGCGGTCGGCCAGCCGCGCGCCTCGATCGGGTCGAGGAACGGGTCGCCGGAGCCGTTGTTCTGGAAGTCGAGGGCGTAGACCTGCACGCCCGGGCCGGCGGTGCCGTGGGCGACGTCGTTGGTCGCGCCCTCGGGCCGGATCGGGAGCGGCAGTGTGAAGCTCGCCCCGGTGGTCAGGTCGCCCTGAAGGTTGCCGGTGATCTGGACCGGGGAGGGGAGCGGCAGCAGCAAGTCTCGCTTGACGAAGGCGGTCAGGTCGGTCAGGTTGACGAACGGCTCGCTGAAGACCCGGACGGCGAGCGGGTTGGAGACGGTGACCGTTCCGGTCACCGTGTCGACGCCCGCGCCATGCGGCACCGGCGTGCCCTGGGCCAGCACCGGCGCGCCGCCGAGCGGCGCGAGCAGCAGGGCCAGCATGACGAGCAGGGCCAGCCGAGCACGGACGGGTCCGCCAAGGTGGGACATCGCGGAACGGGCCTCCCCGGGCCGCGGCACGGGTCGGGGCGTCGTGCCCCCGCGGTGCCGGGCCGATTACCATAGTCGGGTCAGGTACGCGTCGATCCGGCCGAACGGCGGCCGGTCGCGTCGCGCCACGAAGGGTACCCCGAGGAGCCGATGAGCAGCCGAACCTATGCCGTCCCCGACGTCTCCTGCCAGCACTGCGTCGCCGCGATCACCGAGGAAGTGGCGAAAGTGCCGGGCGTGGTCGAGGTGGACGTCGACCTCGCGCGCAAGGTCGTCACCGTGCGCGACGACGGCAGCGCGTCCGACGCGGCCATCCGGGCCGGGATCGCCGAGGCGGGCTACGACATCGGGGCCTGAGGCGGTCGACCTGCGGACCGGGGAGCGGCGCGCCGTCTGCGTCGACTGCGGCGAGGCGTTCGCCTACACCGCGGACGAGGTGGCCGCGCGGCGGTCGCGGGGCCGTCCCTACCCGGTGCGCTGCCACAGGTGCCGTGAGGCGCGGCTGGCGACGTGGCTGGCCGAGGGCCCGACGGTCGCGCCGACCGGGCGCACGACGCGCGCGCCCGGTCCGGAGGCCGGGGCGGAGCGACTCCACCCGGCGGTCTGCGCCGACTGTGGGCGAGCGATCCGGTTGCCGTTCCGGCCGTCGCCGGACCGTCCGGTCTTCTGCCGCGCCTGCATGGAGACGCGGGCGGGACGGTAGGTCGCGACCGGGTCGCGGCGCGTGGTGGGGACGCGGCGTGGCGTCCGACGGTTGCGCCGAAAAGCTGCGGGGGGAGGGCCAAGCCCTCCCCCCGCTTCACGATTTCGTTCGGGTCGACGCCAAGAGCGCTTCGCGAGCGCAAGGCGTCGGCGGCCGTTAGGCCTGGATCTCGTCGGCGAACTCGCGCTCGGCGACGGTCAGCGCCTGGTCGGCGATCTCGACCATCCGGTCGATCTCTTCCTTCTCGACCACCAGCGGCGGCGCGAAGTGCATCACGTCCCAGACGCGGGTGACGAACCCGTTGTGGATGACGAGGTCGCCAAGCCGCTTGGTGAACTTCGAGTCCTTGGCGAACTTGGCCTTCGTCTCCTTGCTGGAGACGAGGTCGATCCCGGTCAGCAGACCGAGGCCGCGGACGTCGCCGACGGTCGGGTGGGCGCGCAGTTCCTCGAGCCGGGACATCAGGTAGGTGCCCATCTCCTTGGCCCGCTCCGGCAGCCGTTCCTCGCGCAGGATCTCGATGTTCTTCAGGGCGGCGGCGGCCGAGACCGGGTGCCCGCCGAAGGTCAGCAGGTGGCCGAAGGCCTTGTCCGGCTGCTCCTTGAAGATCTCGTAGACCGAGTCGCGGACGACGGCGGCGGAGATCGGGGCGTAGCCGGAGGAGATCCCCTTCGCCATCGTCATGATGTCGGGGACGAAGCCGAACTGCTCGGTGGCGAACATGGTGCCGGTGCGGCCGTAGCCGTTGATCACCTCGTCGGCGATCAGCAGCACGCCGTGCTTGTCGCAGATCTCGCGCAGCATCTGCCAGTACTTCGGGGAGGGGACGTGGACGCCGGCGGCGGACGAGATCGGCTCGCCGATGACGGCGGCGACCGTGTCCGGCCCTTGGTTCTCGATCTCCTGCTCGACGTACTTGGCGGCCATGATGTCGGCCGCCTCGCCCTCGAGCCCGAAGTCGGAGCGGTAGCGGTTCGGGTGCGGCACGTGGCTGACGCCGTACATGAACGGGCCGAACCAGTGCTCGTTCTTGCTGTGGGTCAGGCTCATCGCGCCGAAGGTCTGGCCGTGGTAGGAGCCGCGGCGGGCGATGATCTTGTAGCGGCGGCCGAAGCCGCGCATCGCCTGCACCTGCTTGGCGATCTTGATCGCCGACTCGACCGCGTCGGAGCCGCCGGTGGCGAAGAAGACGCGGTTGAGGTCGCCGGGGGTGATCTCGGCGATCACCTCGGCCAGCTCGGCGGCCGGGCGGGTGGTGTAGTTCATGGCCGAGGCGTAGCCGAGGCGGCTCGCCTGCGTCGCCATCGCCTCGGCGATCTCGGTCCGGCCGTGGCCGGCGTTGACCACCCAGAGGCCGGCGATGCCGTCGATGTACTCCCTGCCGTCGACGTCGTAGAGCTTCGAGCCGACGCCGCGGTCCCAGACGTGGGGCCGGTCCTCGTCGAACTCGGAGTGGGACGCGAAGTGGACCCACACGTGCTCGCGGGCGGAGACGTTGACATCGTGCGGCGGCGCGGCGGCGCTGGCTCCGTGGCTGCCGTTGTGCCCGTTCGTCGAGACCACCGCGTCCTGCTTCGTCGCCGCGACCATGCGTGCCTCCTGAACCGAGAACCGTCGCCCTGTTGCGATGGGTGGGCAGCCCGTCCATCCCGCGCGGATACGCCTCGCGTGAGGTGCCGCGCCATGGCGGATGATACCAGAGGGCAGCCTCCGGCCTCCGGCCGGGGCCGCGCCGGAACGGCGGTCGGCAGGGTTGACTCGCCGCCGGCCGCCGGTGATGATCGCGCTCCGATGAAGCCGCCGGGCATGGCGGGCGCGGCAGCGAGGGAGGGGCGCGACGATGGCCGGGAACGCAGGAGGAGCGGCGGGCGCGACCCGTCTCGACGACCACCCGGTGCTCGGCCCCGCGCCGCTCGGCGAGACGGTGCGGATCACCTTCGACGGCACGCCAGTCGACGCCGTCGATGGTGAACCGCTGATCGTCGCCCTGCTCGCCGGCGGGCATCGCGTGCTGCGGACGATGCCGAGCCACGAGGAACCGCGCGGCGGCTTCTGCATGGTCGGGCGCTGCCCCGACTGCTTGGTGGTGGTCGACGGATTGCCCAATGTGCGGGCCTGCGTCACGCCGGTCAGGGCCGGGATGGCGGTCGAGACGCAGCACGGGCTCGGCCCGGAGACGTTCGCGACGACGGTGACGTCACGATGACGCAGTCAGCGCAGATCGTCGTGGTCGGCGGCGGGCCCGCCGGCATCAGCGCGGCAATGGCCGCGGCGGACGCCGGCGGGCAGGTGGTCCTGTTCGACGAGCAGGATCAACTGGGTGGCGAGTTGCGGCACCGGGTCGCGCCGCACCAGTTGCCGGGGGAGGCAGCCCCGATCCGACCCGGGGAACTTCTGGGCCGCTTCTCCGCGCGGCTGGCCGACAGCACGGTCGAAGTGCGGTCCGGGTGCCTCGTCTGGGGCGCGTTCGACGGCCCGTTGCTGGCCGTGGCGACTCCGGCGGGCAGCATCGAGGTGGCGGCGGAGCGCGTCGTGCTCGCCACCGGCTCGACCGACCTCGCGCTGCCGTTCCCCGGTGCGACGCTGCCCGGCGTCTGGACGGCGCGCGCCGTTCAGATCCTGGTCAACCAGCACCGGCTGCTGCCCGGCCGTCGCTTCGCGGTGGTCGGCGGTGCGGGGGAGGGGGCCGAGGTGGCCGGGGACATCCGGCTGGCCGGCGGCGAGGTGGTGGTCGTCGCCGACGCCCGCGCCGCGATCGCGGCGGAGGGAAGCCGGGCGGTTGAGGCGGTGGTGGTCAACGGCCAGCGCCACCCGGTCGACATCGTGGTGGTCGCGGCGGGGCGGCAGCCGGACGTCGGTTTGGCCCAGATGGTCGGCTGCCCGGTCGCGGTCGACCCGGCCTTGGGCGGCTGGGTGCCCGTGGTCGACGACGTGCAGCGGGTCGACGGCACGCCGTGGTTCGTGGCCGGGAACGCGGCCGGACGGTGCGACATCGCGGCCGCGCTCGCCGAGGGGCACATCGCGGGCTTGGCCGCCGCCGCGTCGCTCGGCCTCGCCGACCAGGCCGCGGTCGACGCCGCGGCGGCGAGAGCGGAAGAGCGTCGGGTAGGGAAAGAGTGTAC
>JBDHWC010000019.1:0-36322 GCA_039809985.1 Thermomicrobiales bacterium
GATGTTCCAACACTATGTGGCGACGTGGTACAATTCACCCAGGCCGGGGAGCGTGGAGTTCCGGCCGCGGGACACGACGGGCTGGCCGCGCGGCGCGCCAGCCGGGGGGCACCATGGACGGGGAGCGGTTCGACACGTTCGCGCGGGCGCTCGGGCGCAGGATCGGCCGGCGCGGGGCACTTGGCAGCATGGCGGTCGGGGCCGCGCTGCTGGGCGGCGCGGCGTCGGCGCGTGGACGCGGTCACGGCGGCGCGGCGGGGATCACGCCGCAGGGGGTCGAGAAGTTCACGGCGAAGGCCGGGGTGTACGACCCGGACAAGACCGGCTGCCCCGTCGCCAAGTGGCAGAAGAAGGTCGGTCTCCCGGACCAGAAGGGGAAGAAGCGGCAGGGGCTGGTGCTGCAGAAGAACTGCCCCCTGTCGACCAACGCGGCGGCCGGGGCCGAGATCGTCGGCGCGCAAGGCATCACCCTGACGCAGCTCGGGTTCGACGTGAAGGGGTACTGCGGCGCTGGCTCACCCCGGTTCAACGTCTACACCAAGTCGGACTACTCGGAGGGCTACTTCGTCGGCTGCAGCTACGGCCTGCCGGGCATCGACATGGGCAGCGACTTCACGCGGTTGCGCTTCACCGAGTCGGACTTCGCACCGATGAACCTCACCACGCCGCCGTCCTTCAAGTTCGGCAGCACGCAGGTCTTCTACATGGAGATCGTGGCCGACGAGGAAGGGCAGTCGGTGATCGACAACATCGCGATCAACAGCTGGGTGATCGACAAGAAGAAGTAGACCACCTCAGACGTGCGGGAACGGGAGCGGGGGCGGGCTTGGGCCGCCCCCGTTCTCGTGCCCGGCGGGGCAGGCGGTTGCGCCGGGATGGTCGCCCCGTGGGCGGTCAGGGGCGGAGTCGGGACTCGACCAGCCGGACGGCGAGCCGGGCGGTGGCGGCGATGCTCGGCACCTCGACCCACTCGTTGGCTTGGTGGAAGTTGGCCCCGCGCGGCCCGGCCATCACGGTCGGGATGCCGGCCTCGGCCGAGAAGAGGTTCATGTCGCCGAAGCCGGTGTAGGCCCACGCCGGGGCCGCGCCGGCCTCTCCCCGGTAGGCGTCGGCGAGGGCGAGGGCCAGCGGGTCGTCAGGGCTGGTCTCCCACGGCGGGTAGTAGGGCGGGTCGACGTGGAAGTCGAACCGCGCCGGCGAGCCGAGTCGGTCGGCGAGGGCGCGGAGCTCGGCGACGACGCTCTCGGCGGTCTCGCCGGGGACGATCATCCGGTTGACTTGGACCACGGCGGTCTCGGGGATCGTCATCACGTACTGGGCGCTGCCGGAGAGGAACGACAGCACCGTCTGGGAGGCGGTCATCCGCGGGTGGGTGCCGAGCGGCATGGCGTCGAGCGCGGCGACGAACTTGGCGGCCTCGATCGCGGCGTTGACTCCGGTCTCGGGCCAGACGGCGTGGGCGGCGCGACCGGTGACCGTCACCCGGACCAGCACCTTGCCGATCGAGCCGAGGCAGGGCCAGTCCCACGACGCCTCGGTGACGAGGCAGGCGTCGGCGGCGAGACCGCCGGCGATCAGGGCGCGCGCGCCGACCGAGTAGGCCTCCTCGTCGACCACGCTGGCGAAGATGAGCGTGCCGCGCCAGCGGTCGCGGCGGCGGGCGAGCTCGCGGGTGGCCAGCATCGCGGCGGCGACGCCCGACTTCATGTCGCACGCGCCGAGGCCGTAGAGACGGTCGCCGACGCGCGTGGGGGTCCACGGGTCGGTGTCCCACCCCTCGGCGGCGAGCACGGTGTCGGTGTGGCCGTTGAGGAGGAAGGTCGGGCCGGGGCCGTTCTCGACCCGGCAGACGACGTTCGGCCGGTCGCCCTCGGTCGGCTGGAACTCGACCGCCAGCCCCTGCTGGGACAGCCAGTCGGCGACGGCGCGCTGGACCGGCCCCTCCTCGCCCGGGTAGCTGCGGATGGCGACGAGGCGGGCGGTCAGGTCCGCGGCTTCCTCGTCGCTGACGGCGTGGGGGCGTTCGTGTGCGGTCATCCGGCGGTCGGCTCCCGGGTGGTCGTCGGCGGCAACCCGGCAGGGTGCTCAGGCCGGGGGAGTCTGCCACAGGGGCAAGTCGCGGGGCGGCCTTCGGCACGGCTCGGCGGCGACGGGCGGGGAGCGTGGCGAGGGCGCATGGGAGTCGAACCCACCGGTGCCGGGATCACCGACACCCGCACAGTTTTGAAGACTGGGGAGGCCACCGGGCCCCATCCGCCCCCTCGCGGCGCGGGGCGAGTGTAGCAAACGGCGTCCGGCGGCCCCGCGGTGCGGTCAGGAGGCGGCGTGGTCGGCGATCAGGCGCAGCACCTCGGGGCCGTAGCGGTCGACGAAGCCGCGGCCGATGCCGGGGACTTGCAGGAGCGCCTCGTCGCTGGTCGGGTAGACGGCGGCGATCCCTTCCAGCGCCCGGTTGCTGGCGACGACGAAGGCGGAGACGCCGCGCTCCCGCGACTGGTCGCCGCGCCACTGCTTGAGGGCGGCGAGGAGGTCGGCGTCGACGTCGCCCGCGAGATCCGCGGCGTCGGCTGAGCTTCTCGGCGGGCGACCGCTGGGGAAGGCGTCGGCGGCCAAGGACTCGGCGTCGGCGTCGCGGCCCTTGCGGGTGAGCGAGATCAGCTTGTACTCGTGGTCCAGGTCTCGCTCGAGGTAGCCGGTCTCGACGAGACGGTCGACCGTCTTGCCGATCGCGTTCTTGGTGCGGTGCTCGAGCGCGCCGAACGCGGCCGAGCGGTCGGGGCGGATGCTGCTCTCGACCGAGCCGAGGAGGAGGTTGACGAGTCCGGTCTTGCCGACGCTGAACGGCAGGGTCGGCATCGCGGCGAGGACGGCGAGGGCGTCGGCGACCGGGTCGGGTCGGGAGGATCGCTCGCGTTGGGCGCGGGGTTCGGGGGTGGTCGCGGCGAGGCCGAGGCAGACGTCGCAGGCGGTGCCGCACGGCGCGATCCGGTCGCCGAGGTGGCGGGCGATGACGACGTGCCGGCACTCGCGGGAGTTGACGTAGGCGAAGACGGCGTTGACCCGGCTGTCGGCGGCGGCCTTGCTGCGGGCGAGGACCGACTCCAGCCGGAACTTGGCGTCGTTGCCGGCCGGCAGCAGTTCGTAGCAGAGGTCGCGACCCCGCTCCCAGAGATCGAGGTCGGGTCGGGCGGTGAGGGCGGCGAGGAGGTCGAACGGGGTGCAGCCGAGCGCGTCGCACGCCTCGGGCACGCCGGCGACGACGGTCGCCCCGGGGTGCGGGCCGAGGTCGGACCACGCGGCGAAACGGTCGACGAGGTCGCTCGGCGCGTCGCTCGCGCTCGCGGCGGAGGCGATGCGGCGGACGGTGACCTCGGCCGGGGCGTCGGGGTGGCGGCGCAGCAGGTGGCCTTGGGCGAGGAGGTTGAGCGCGAGGCGCGGGTCCTGCCGGTCCTCGCCGTCCTCCGTCAGGGGCATCGCCCGGGCGAGGTCGCGGGCGTCGAGACTGGCCCAGCGGCCCTTCGCCGCTTGCATCACCCGGGCGTAGACGGCGCGCAGGTCGGCGAGGTCGAGCTGGTCGCGGGCGGCGAGCCGCTTCAGGCTGGTCTGGTCCTGCTTGGTGGCGAGCATCACGCAGCGGGAGGGGAGGCCGTCGCGGCCGGCGCGCCCCGACTCCTGGGCGTAGGCCTCGAGCGAGAGGGAGGGGCTGACGTGGATGATGAAGCGGACGTCGGGCTTGTCGACCCCCATGCCGAAGGCGACGGTGGCGACCACGACCCGGGCCCGACCGCTCATGAAGCGCTCCTGGCTCGCGTCGCGCTGCTCCTTCGGCAGCCCGGCGTGGTAGGGGACGGCGTCGACGCCGCGTCGTCGGAGCAGGGTGGCGATCCGCTCGGCGTCGTCGCGGCTGGAGACGTAGACGATCCCCGCGCCGCGCTCCTCTCGGGCGATCTCGAGGACGGCCTCCAGCTTCTCCTCGCGGTTCTTGGCGTGCCGGACCTCGTACGTCAGGTTCGGGCGGAACGCGGTGCCGCGAACGACGGTCAGGTCGCGGCCGAACTGCTGCTCGATGGCGCGGGCCATCTCCGGCGTCGCGGTGGCGGTGACCGCCAGCAGCGGCGGGTTGCCGAGTTCGGCGAGGGCGTGCGGGATGCCGAGGTAGTCGGGCCGGAAGTCGTGGCCCCAGAGACTGATGCAGTGCGCCTCGTCGACGACGACGCGGGCGAGGTTCGCCTGGCGCAGGGCGGCGAGGAACGTGCCTTGGCGCAGACGCTCCGGGGCGGCGTAGACCAGTTTCAGGTCGCCGTCGACGAGGCGGCCCATCACCGCCCGTTGCTCCTCGGCGGTGAGCGTGCTGTTGAGGTAGGCGGTGCGTTCGCGGACGGCGGGCGGCAGTCCCTCGACTTGGTCCTTCATCAGGGCGATCAGCGGCGAGAGGACGAGCGTCACGCCGTCGAGGAGCATGGCCGGCAGTTGGTAGGTGAGCGACTTCCCGGCCCCGGTCGGCAGGATGGCGAGGGTGTCCTCGCCGGCGAGCACGCGGCGGACGACGCTCCACTGGTTCGGGCGGAACGCGGGGTGGCCGAACAGTTCGTCGAGCTTGGCGACGACGGCGGGGTCGGGCTCTGGTTCCGGTTCTGGGTCGGGCACCGGCTCCGGCTCCCGGTCGGGCGCGGCGGGCGAGCTCGGCTGCGCTTCACTCACGACGGGCGGGGCGTCTGGGCCGGCGGGGAAATCCGAGCGGGGGTCGGCGGTTGACGACGCGTCAAGACGCCCGCTGGCGTCGATCGGCCCGTTCGCTGCTTCGGCGTCGGGCGGAAGGGGAGCATCGCGATGCGCGGCAGGACCGAGCGCGTCGCCCGTGAGTCCGAGGGCCTGCCGTAGCCGCTCGGCCACGATGAGCAGGCGGTCGGCCTCGGCTCGCACGCCCGCGGCGCGCAGCGTCGTGGCCCGGGCGGGGCGGCCGACGGCGTCGAGCAGGGCGGCGGTGGCCAGCGACTGGGTGGGCGAGAGCGGGGCTTCGCCGTCGAGGAGGAGGTCGACGAGGGCCAGCACGTCGTCGGGGCGGTTCTGGCGAAGGCGCACGCCGGCGAGGGCGAATCGAACGGTCCGGTTGCCGGGATCGTCGGCGGCGACGGCCTCGAGGATCGACCCGGCGCCGGCCAGATCGCCCCGTGCCCGCGCGAGATCCGCGGCGAGGAGCCGGGCCGTGGCGTCGTTCCCGGTGTCGTCGACCGCGCTTTCGAGGAGCGCCTCGGCCTCGGCGAGGTCGCCCGCTTCCAGAAGAGCACGGACGAGGTCATGTCGAGACGTTGCCGAGGGCCGTTCGTCGTGGCGGGCGCGCAACAGGTCGCACGCCTCGGCCAAGCGACCGCGACGAGACGCGAGCCGGGCCCGCTCGACCGTGACGCGGACCGGAGTTCGCCCTTCGTCGTCGATGGCGTCGAGCAGCGCGGTGGCCTCGTCGTCGCGGCCGACGGCGAGCAGCCACTGGAACAGGTCCCATTGGCGGTCCCGCGGGAGCGCGAGGGCCGCATCCGGGTCGATGCTCGGCAGCAGCGACGCGACGCCTGCCGGAGCGGGGTCGGACGGCGGGCGGTGGTCGTCCGCGTTGGCAGGAGTAGAGGCGTCCTCGCGGAGCGTTGACGTGAGGCGGTCGGTGCGCACGGTGGAGCGGCCCTTCGCAGCGGGGCGAACACATGTTCCGAATGCTGGGAAGTATAGCGGGTCGGTCGGACCCGGCGGCGATGGCGCGTCCTTGCCACGCGATGTCGAGTGCCGCTGGCAGGCGGCACGCTACCGACCGCCCGGGGCTGGATGGCCGCCCGAGTCGGCGCGCACGTCCCAACGCTCAGGGGCGCGCGGCAGGTGGACGCGCACGCCGGTGCGTCTCGGGGCGTGGTCGATGACACCCGGCGACAAGGTGACGAAGTGCGGCCACGCCAAGGGCCGGCCGAGGGCGGCGGCGCGTCCCGACGCGGGGCTCAGTCGAACCAGAACGGGTTCGTCCATGCCTTGCGGCCGGAGTCGTCGCGGACGACAACACGGACGAACGGGCTGCGCCAGCCGGTGAGGTCGATTTCCGTCTCCGTCAGCCCGTGCTCGCCGACCGTGCGGTAGACGGCGGGGCCGCCGATGGCGAAGACGCGGTTGACCGGGGTGGTGCGGATCCAGAGGCGCTTGCCCGGCTCGATCCGGAGATCGACGATCTCGGGGCCGGTGCTGGCGTAGGAATCGCCCGCCTTGAGGGCGGCGACCAGCGCGGCAGGGTCGTTCGACTCGCTGCGGACCATCGTCCAGCCGGCGAGCCGGTCGCGGGCGTTGGGGACGAAGTGGGAGTCGTCGGTGGCGCAGGCGTTGAGGCGACGGCCGCGGCAGAGCATCTGGTCGAGCATCGACGTGCTCTCACCGGTGTCGTTGTCGTCGACGCAGCTGGCGTTGTAGATCTCGACCGCGTCGACCGGGCCGAGGGCGAGCATGTCCGCCTCGGACATCGCGAACCACTGCGGATGGGCGGCGACCACGTAGGCTCCGGCGGCGAGGGCGCGGGCGGCGAGGTCGGGGCCGGTCTCGTCCGGGGCGGCGGGCGCGAAGTCGGCGGGGAGGCCGACGGCGACGATGTGCCAGCGTTCGCCGTGCGCCATCCGATCCCGGGTGGGGTGGAGTTCCGCGCCGCGGATGGTGCGGAAGGTCGGGGTCTCGTGGGTGGTGGCGTCGGTCAGCGGCCAGCCGTACTCCTCGAGGAAGTGGTCGGTGACCGAGATGAAGTCCCAGCCGGCGTCGCGGTAGGTGGCGCAGACGTCGGCGACGCTGCGGCGGCCGTCGGAGCGGTCGCTGTGGCCGTGCAGGTTGCCCTTGTGGAAGCGGCCCGGCTTCGAGAACGGCGTGTCCATCAGTCCCTCATCGCAACGCGAGTTGCAGCCACTGGTCGATGGCGGCATCGTACCCGCGACGGGCGACGATCGCGCGGCGCAGGATCGCCCGCGCCGCCGGAAGGGGACGCCGATGCGGTTCGACCGGGTCTTCGCGACGATCGACGCCCACGCGGCGGGGGAGCCGTTGCGGATCATCACGTCGGGCGTGCCGTCGCTGCCGGGGGCGACGTTGCTGGAGCGGCGGCGGGTGCTCGCCCGCGACCACGACGACATCCGAAGGACGCTGCTGTTCGAGCCGCGCGGCCACGCCGACATGTACGGCGCGGTCCTGACGCCGCCGTCGACGCCCGGGGCCGACTACGGCGTCATCTTCCTCACCAACGAGGGGTACAGCACGATGTGCGGTCACGGGATCGTCGCCCTGACGACCGCGCTGATCGAGACCGGCGCCTTCCCGGCCGCCGGCGACGCGGCGACCGTCACTTACGACACGCCGGCGGGCGTGGTGCGGGCGGAGGCGACCCTCGCTGGCGGCAGGGTGGCCGAGGTCGCGTTCCGCAACGTGCCGGCCTACCTCTACGCCCGGGACGTCGCGATCGAGGTCGAGGGCCGGGCGCTGTCGGTCGACGTGGCGTGGGGCGGGGCGTTCTACGCGATCGTGCCGGCGGCGGACCTCGGGCTCCGGGTGCGGCGGCAGGAGGCGGCCGAACTGGTCCGGCTCGGGATGGCGGTGAAGCGGGCGGTCTCCGCCGCGCTGCCGATCCGGCACCCGTCGGAGCGCGAACTCGACGGGCTGTACGGGACGATCCTGACCGACGACCCGGTGTCGGAGGGGGCCGACGGGCGGAACGTGACAATCTACGCCGAAGGGGCGATCGACCGCTCGCCATGCGGCACCGGCACCTCGGCCCGGCTGGCGCAGATGCACGCCCGCGGCCTGATCGGGCTGGGCGAGCGCTTCGTCCACGAGAGCATCGTCGACACGCGCTTCACCGGCCGGGTGGTCGGGGAGACGCGGGTCGGTGACCTGGCGGCGGTGGAGACCGAGATCGGCGGGCGCGGCTTCGTCACCGGGCTGCACCAGTTCGTGGTCGACCCGGAGGACCCGACGCGGGGCGGCTTCCTCGTCCGGTAAGCACGCTCGTCGTCGAGCGCCACCGCCTGTTGCCTGACAGCGCGCCCGGTGGGCCGTGCTCGGGACCGGCGGGCGAGGGCCAACTCCGACACGCGGGCGAGCAACGCTGCGGGAACCGGGCATCAGCCCTCGGGTTCGGGCGCGGCATCCGACTCCTCGACCCAGCGGCGGGTGAGGAAGAGCCAGAAGGCCAGCCCGGCGTGCTCGCCGTAGACGCTGAATCGCTCGCGGATCGCGGCGTCGTCGCAGGTTTCGAGGCCGGTCAGCCGCCGGTAGGTGGGGCGGGTCCACGAGTCGAGGATCAGGCGGTCGTAGCGCCCGATCAGGGTCAGGATGTGGGCGGCGGCGTAGGGGCCGACGCCCGGCAGCGCGAGCAGCCGCTTCTCCACGTCGGCGATCGGCAGGTCCGGGTCGCGCAGCGCGTCCAGGTCGAGCGCGCCCTCCGCGACCGACGTCGCCAGCGAGCGGAGGTACGCCCCGCGGTACCCCGCCTTCGCCACCTCGCGGTAGAACGCATCGGGGGCGGTGGCCATCGCCGCCGCGGTCGGGAAGGCGCGCGACGGCAGGTCGGCATCATCCGCGGCGTCCTCGGCCGGCTCGCCGAGGTGGGCGACCAGCGCGCCGACCATCCTTTCTGTGGCCGACCAGGTGCAGTTCGTCGTGCAGATCGTCTTGACGACGTCCTCGAAGAGGGTTGCGCTGCGCATCATCCGGCCCGCTCCGGCCGCCGCCCAGGCGAGGTCCGGGTCGTCGGCCAGCGCGGCGTAGAAGCCGGAGAGGTCGGCGTCGAGCCGCAGCAGGTGGGCCACCGTCGGCAGGACGGCGGCGGCGTCGCCGTCGGGGCGCGGGCCGGCGAGGGCCACGTCGGCCCGGTCGGGTTCCTCGCCCGTGACCCGGACCACCCGCACCGTGCCGTTGCCGTCGCGCACGGCGGCGGTGAAGGTGCGCCGCTCCTCGTCGATCCGGTGCGGCGGGAGGGAGGCGACGCCGTGCGAGAGAATCGTGCGCCAGAGGTCGACCGGCTCGCCGCCCGCGCCGCGGAGCGGGACGGAACCGATCGGGGTGAACGCGGCGGGCATGGCGTGGCGTCCTTCGGCGGGCGGGGGCGCGGCCCCGGTCGGCGGTCGTGCCCGGCAGCATAGCCGGGCCGGCGTCGTCGAGTCGTCCCGTTCGAGCCGGGGCGGGCGGGGATCCGGTGGCGCGCCCACGCGCCGCGCAGCGAGAGGGGACGACGATGGACGAGGACGTGGTTCCGCCAACCGGGGAACTGGACGCGGCGGAACGGGAGGCGCGCGTGGCGGCGGCGTTGCGCGGGGCGGCCGACGAGATCGAGCGGCTGCCGTTGCCGGACCGACAGATCGCGGCCCTCGCGGCGCGGGGAACGCCGCTTTGGGAGATCGCGCAGACGGTCGGGCAGAGCGAGCAGGCGGTGGCCGGGGTGATCGAGCGGGTCTATGCCGCGGTGACGCGGCAGACCGCGGACCGTGTCGCGACCGGCGGGCTCGGCTCGGACCCGAGCCCGGGCGAGGACCTGTCCGCCGAGGGGGCCGGGCTCGGCGTGCTCGAGGTCGAGGAGTGAACGCCGCGGCACGCGTGGTGGTCCGAGGTGTGGCGCGCAGCGGGGCCTCGCCACCGCGGTGCGGCGCCCCGTCGGCGTCATGTGGCCGCTGCTCGGCGCACCCGGGCCTGGGTCTCTGGCGAAGCGGTAGATCGAGACAGGTGCGATCACGGCCTTCGCCGTGCCTGATCGTGCTCCCTCGGCCAACCTTTGCCGCGATGGTCGCGGGTGCGGCACGCGGCGGGTCATGCTGAGGCGATCGAGGCGGTGTGGTCGTCACGGGCCGGCCCGGGGTCGTGCGGTTCCGCCTGTGCCGGGATGGGCTGGGGCTCGGGCGATGGCCAGAACGGCCCGACCAGCAGGATGGCGGCGAGAGTGGCCCCGGTGAGGTCCATCGTCTGATCGAAGAGGGTGTCGACGTACGCGGTCGCGAGTTCCGGCGAGAAGCGGATGAACGCGACGTACTCCAGCAGTTCCCAGAGGATGGCGGGGACGGCGGCGATGCCGAGCATCAGGCCGACGCTGACGGCCCGCCCGAGGCGCGGTCGCGGCAGGAGGAGGCCGATCCCGGCCGTCAGGAAGAACCAGTTCACCGCGTGCATGACGTCGTCGAACCACGCGACCCGGTCGAAGAGATTGGCGTAGTTGCCGAGCAGGTCGGTGACGAACGGCAGCGTCAGGAGGGCGTCGGCTGCCCACGGGTAGGGGCCGGCGACTCCGCGGCGGCGGGAGACGAGCCACCAGCCGACCGGGAGCACGAGCGCGCCGAGCGGGTAGAAGACGGCCCGGCCGACCATCGCCTTGCCGTGGAGCCACGGCACGTCGGGCAGGACGAGGAGGCCGAGGGCGAGGGCGAGCAGCACCGCCCGGAGGCCGATCGCGACGACCGGCAGCCACGCGGCGCTTCGCTCGACCGTTGGATCGGCGTCGTTCGCGGGGTGCGGCATCGGCGTCGGTCCTTGTCAGGGACGGCGGTGTCGCCGTCGGTCGCGTTGGCGGCGCATTGTCGCTGAACGGCTGTCGACCAACCTGCGGTGCGTCGGTACAATGCCGGGGCTTACGAGACCGCGGGCCCGGGGTCCGCGCCGGGCGATGACAGAGAGAGGGACGAGGATGGTCCTGCGACGATACGTCGGTGCCGAGGTGCGGCGGAAGGAAGACCCCCGGCTGATCACCGGTTCCTCGATGTACGTGGACGACCTGCAGCTGCCGGGGATGCTCCACGTCGCGATGGCGCGCAGCCCGCTGCCGCACGCCAAGATCAAGCACGTCGACACGAGCGCGGCGCTGGCGATGCCGGGCGTGGTCGCGGTGCTGACCGGCGACGAACTGGCGGAGATCTGCGGCCCGATGTCGGGCGGCAGCGCCGAGGGGGACAGCGGCGAGCAGGCGAACTTCGAGCAGCTGACGCAGTCGGCGATCGCCTCGCCGCCGATCTGGCCGATCGCGCGCGACGTTGTCCGCTACGTGGGCGAGATCGTCGCCGCGGTCGTCGCCGAGTCGCGCTACCAAGCCGAGGACGCGGCGCTGGCGGTCGAGGTCGACTACGAGGAGCTGCCGGCGGTGATCTCGCCCGTGGAGGCGATGGCCGACGGCGCGCCGCTAATCTACGACAACATCGACCACAACGTCGGCGCGCGCTGGGACACCAAGCACGGCGACATCGACGCCGCGTTCGCCAAGGCGGACGCGGTCGGCAAGGCGCGGATTCGCTCGCAGCGTCTCTCCGGCGTGCCGATGGAGCCGCGGGCGGTGGCCGCCGCGCACGAGCCGCTGCAAGGCGGCCTGACGCTCTGGACCTCGACCCAGGCCCCGCACTGGAACCGGAACAGCATCGCCGAGGCGCTCGACATCCCGGTCACCAAGGTCCGGGCCATCGCGCCGGAGGTCGGCGGCGGCTTCGGGGTGAAGATCGGCGCGTACCAGGAGGACTTCATCGTCGCCGCGCTGGCCCACAAGCTGGGCCGGCCGACGAAGTGGATCGAGACCCGGTCGGAGAACTTCCTGGCGACCCACCACGGCCGCGACCAATGGGCCGACGTCGAGATCGCCGGCACGAAGGAGGGGAAGATCCTCGGCCTGCGAATCCGGGTCGTGCAGGACCTCGGCTCGCACCCGAAGGGGACCGACCTCGCCGAGCTGACCGGCCGGATGTCGTGCGGCTGCTACGAGGTGCCGGCGCTCGACTTCAAGAGCTACGGCGTCTACACGAACACGATGGCGGTCGGGGCCTACCGCGGCGCGGGGCGGCCGGAGGCGGCCTACTACATCGAGCGGGCGATCGACCTGCTGGCCGACGCGACCGGGGTCGACCCGGCGGAGGTGCGGCGGCGCAACTTCATCGCGCCGTTCGAGCACGGCCACACCACGGCCGCCGGCGAGCACTACGACACCGGCGACTACGAGAAGCCGCTGAACAAGGCGCTGAAGCTGGTCGACTACGCCGGACTGCGCAAGGAGCAGGCGGCACTGCGCAAGCAGGGGCGCTACCTCGGGATCGGCCTCGCCTCCTACGTCGAGATCTGCGGCTTCGGGCCGTACGAGAGCTCGACCGTGCGGGTCGAGCCGAACGGCGACGTGACGGTCTACACCGGCATCTCGCCGCACGGGCAGGGGCAGGAGACGACGTTCGCCGCGCTCGCCGCCGAGCACCTCGGGGCCGACTTCGAGCGGGTGGTCGTCAACCACGGCGACACCCTGAACACGCCGCAGGGCAACGGCACGATGGGCAGCCGCGGCCTGGCCCTCGGCGGCGGCGCGCTGATGCTCTCGCTCAACAAGCTGAAGGAGAAGGCGAAGCAGATCGCCGGCCACGAGCTGGAGGCCTCGCCCGAGGACATCGAGCTGGTCGACGGCAACTTCCGGGTCAAGGGCGTGCCCGACCGCGGGATGAGCCTGGCCGAGATCGCCGGCGTCGCCTACTCCGGCAGCCTGCCGGACGAGATCGGGACCGGGCTCGAGTCGACCGACTACTTCCGGCCGGACGACGAGACCTTCCCCTTCGGCACCCACGTCGCGGTGGTCGAGGTCATCCCGGACACCGGCGAGGTGAAGCTGCAGCGCTACCTCACGGTCGACGACTGCGGCGTCATCATCTCGCCGAACCTCGTCCGCGGGCAGGTGCACGGCGGCGTGGCGCAGGGGGCGGGGCAGGCGCTGTTCGAGGAGATCACCTACGCCGAGAACGGCGAGCTGGTCAGCGCGACCCTGAACGACTACGCGATCGCCAAGGCGGCGACCTACCCGCGGTTCGAGACCTACCACACCGAGACGCCGACCTACCTCAACCTGCTCGGGGCGAAGGGGATCGGCGAGGCGGCGACGATCGGCAGCACGCCGACGACGGCGAACGCGGTGATCGACGCGCTGGAGCCGTGGGGCATCACCCACCTCGACATCCCGCTGACCGCGGAGAAGGTCTGGCAGGCGATTCAGGCGAGCGGCAAGCAGGCGTCGGCGGCGGACTAGCCGGGGCGTCGGTCCGCGAACGGTTCGCGAAGCGATGATCAAGCCGGGGGCGGGCCGAACTGGCCCGCCCCTGTGCGTGTCCTCGGCCGGGGTGGGCACCTTGGCGATCGCGCCGGAGGCCCTTCTCGGGCATGCCCTGTGGCGGTACCGCCCCACCTCCCAACCCCTTCCCTCGCGGCGGCGGCTGACAAGGGGAAGTATCAGATCGAAAGCGGTCTTCTCGCCTCGTGGCCGGGCTCGCCGGGACCGCCCTCACCCCCCCAAACCCCTCCCCGCGGCGGCGGGAGAGGGGGAGCAAATGAATCGGGGGAGGGCCAAGCCCTCCCCCGGACCCCCCAGTTGCCGCGGCGCGGCTGCTTCCCGATGGACACCTCCCCCTGTCAGGCGGCTGCGGGAGAAGGGGGCCAAATGAACCGGGGGAGGGCCGCGCCCTGCCCCGGACCCCCGTGTTGCCGGTGCGCGGCCGCCCCCGACGGAGAGCCTCCCCCTGCCAGTCGCGGCGGTGGGAGGGAGGGGGGTTTGAGTCGAGGAGGGCTGTGTCCATCGGACTGCCGCGCGCGTCTGCGTTCCGACTGACATGCTGCGCACGGCGCAGCGGCAGCCTGGAGCAGGGAATGGCCCTGATTGGGGAGGGGTCGTCCCGCCTCCCAAGCCCCGAATTGCCCAGAGGAGGGCGCTCCCCGACGGGCATCTCCGTGTTTCAGGTCGCCGGGAGTGGGGGGGCGGAGTGCTTCGGTCGGAACCGGACAGAAGCTCCGGAGGCGCTTGGAGTTCAGGTCCCCGTCCGTGTCAAACCCAATGGGCGAACCAACGACCGGTTCGCACTCGGGGTGGCTGCAGCGCGGCCTCGTCGTCCTGACCGTCGACGTGCGAAGGTCGCCCGCGCGTCTCGGCGTCTCCCGTTCGGACGGATGCCGCCAGCACGGAACGCCATCCGTCGCGATTTGTTTCAGACGCGTGCCCGGCGCGATGCCGGGGTTCGGCCCGGCATGGAGAGCACTGGGGCCGGCTGCGACGAATCAGCGGGGCTGGACGGGCTGGCGGCAGGTTTTCTGGCAATTGGTGTGGCCGTGCGCGCGGCAGTGCTGAACGCAGGCGTTGTTGTCGTGACGGCGGCCGTTTCGGGCGTTCGACGACTTAGCCGACGTATCGCCGGTGGGCCCGAGCAACGCGGTTGAGCCGGCGGCGGCCATCGCGGCGACTTGACCGAGAGCAGCGCGGCGGTCGAAGACGGGGCCGGGATGCGGCTTGCTGGTTTCCATGGCACTGCTCCTCGCGGGCCGGCGCGGGCCGGCGCGGGTGGCGCACGGGGTCGGGGACGTGGCGGGGTGCCGTGCGCCTGACCCGATCATCGGGCGTGGGGGACCGGGCCGCGTCCGTCGGATTGCGTAGTGGGGCCGAAACGGGGCGACTGGCGAAACGGGGCGGCGGCGCGAACGGTCGCGGCCAAGCGCCGGAGTCGGTCGGTTAGTTGCCCCAGGTCGCGGACTCGGAGATGACGAACCCGTGGCGGTCCGCCCAGTCGTCGATCAGGCGGCGGGCGATGCTCAGCTTGGCGGGGATCAGCGGCAGGTCGTCGATCCCGAACCAGCCGGCGTCGACGATCTCACCCGGGTCGGGGGCGAGCTCACCCTCGGCCCAGCGGGCGTTGAAGCCGAGCATGATGCCGTGCGGGAACGGCCACGCCTGGCTGCCGAAGTAGCGGAGGTCGGAGACGGTGATCCCGACTTCCTCGGCGATCTCGCGGTGGACCGCCTCCTCGAGCGACTCCCCCGCCTCGACGAAGCCGGCGATGATCCCGTAGCGACCGGGCGCGAAGTGGGGGCTGCGGGCGAGCAGGATGCGGTCGCCCTTCTCGACGAGGGTGATCACCGCCGGCGAGATGCGCGGGAAGCTGAGCAGGCCGCAGGCCGGGCACTTGCGGGCCCGTTCGCCCGGGGCCTGGAACGTGGGGGTGCCGCAACGGCCGCAGAACTGGTGGTCGCGCTCCCACGCGAGGAGCTGGGCGGCGCGCCCGGCGACCGCCCAGAGCGATTCCGAGAGGAGCCCCCAGAGGTTTCGTAGGTCGAGGAACTCGCTGCCGGCCGGCACCGGAGCCTCGCGGTCGAGCTCGGCGGCGCGATACCAGACGCCGCCCTGCCGTCCGACGTAGAGGCGGCGGAGCGGGAGCGTGCCGAGCCCGAGTTCCTCCGGGCCGTGCGGCAGCGTGTCGTGGACCTCGTCGCGCCAGACCAGCAGCTCCGCGCCGCGGAAGAGGAACCAGCGCTCCTCGGCGGGTTCCTCGTCCGCGGGCGGCTCCGGGTCGGGGACGAAGCGGTCGTGGCCCGGCATGGTCGCTCCCCCTCCGGCCCGGCCTAGCTCGCGGCCGGAGTGGCGTCCTCCTGCTCGACCTGGTGCGGGGTGACCGCGGAGAACTCGAGGATGCCGCCGTCCATCGGCAGGTCGAGGAAGAGGTGGCCGTCGTGGAAGGTGTGGGCGACCACGTCGTTCAGGTTCTGGACGAAGGCGACGTCCATCGATCCTTCGGGGCAGGCCATCCTGGTCATCCCGAGCGCCCTGATGTCGATCTTCGGCCCGTCGATCTCGAAGCTGCCGAAGGCGCGGTTGCAGTCCGCCTGGACGACGAGCTTGCCGTCTTCGGAGAACTCGAGGGTGTAGCTGGCGGGATCGGACGGGGTGACGACCGTGTCGTTCATCATCTGGGTGCGCTGCCACTGCCAGACCACGCCGGCGAGCGTCGGGTTGAAACGAAGGGCGCTGCCGTCGGCCGCCGAGAGAACGAGCGCGTCGTTGTCGTAGGCCCACGTGGCCGCGTTCGAGAGGCCTTTCAGGAACTCTTGGTCGCGGGATCCGTCCGGGCACATCATCATCGAGACGCCGACGTCCCCGAGCGCGACGGCGTTGCCGTCGATGGTGGCGCTGCCGAAGCCGCGGTTGCAGTCGGCCCGCAGGAAGACCTGCCCGGACGACTCGACTTGCAGCGTGTAGTTGCCCGGCTGGTCGACCGGCGACGAGGTGCCGTCCGGGGCGACGAACGCCTGCAGTTCCCAGATGACCGGGGCCAAGGTCGACGCGGCCGAGGTCGGCGTCGCCGCGGGCGTCGCGCTCTGGGCGTTGCCGGCCAACGGCGACAGGACGATCAGCGAGAGGCATGCTGCCATCAGCAATCCCAGACGCATCGGTCTCCTCCTCGCGTGCGGTCTGACTCGTGGTGTCGTCAATCAGGGGCGAGTGTGCGCCACCGCGCCCCGGCTGTCGAGGGTGTGGGCCAGAGGGGGTGCCGCGCGGTGGCGGGGGCCGGTGGCGGCGCGGGCGCGCGGGGCCCGCGTTGACAGTCGGTTTGGGCGGTCCATACAATCCCGCCGCCTGCTTCGAGATCGGTCGGTTCGCGCAACGGTGCGCGACGCGCGACGGAGCGGGGCGACTGGACGGGCGCGACGGCGCATCCGTCCGCTGTTCACGAGGAGGAGCAGGCGTGTCCAAGGAGTACACGGCGAAGGACCTGTTCGCCGGGGCGCTGTCTGGCAAGCTGGACCGGCGCGAGGTGATGCGGCGGGCGGCGGTGCTCGGCCTCAGCGCGCCGGTGATGGCGGCGCTGGCGCAGGAGAGCGTGCGCTCGGCGCTGGCGCAGTCGAACGACAACGGCAAGCTCGACGTCACCTACTACAACTGGATTCTCGACCTCCACCCGGGGGTCACGCTGGTCAACGACGACTTCGCGAAGACGTTCCCGATCGACGCCCAAGTGGCCCCGACGCAGGGCTTCGGCATCGACCGCTTCGTCGCCGAGGCGAAGGACAAGAAAAGCACCTGGGACATGTACATCGGCGTCACGCCGTTCCTGGAGATGATCCAGCTGACGGACGCCGACGTCATCGTGCCGTGGGACGAGTACCTGCCGGCCGGGCTGCTCGACTCGCTGATCCCGGCGATCCGGGCCGAGGGCACCTACAAGGACAAGTTCTACGTCTGGCCGTTCCTGCTCGACGTCATCGTCCAGGGCTGGAACTCCGGCCTCGTCGCCAAGGCCGGGCTCGACCCCGAGGCCGCCCCGAAGACGTGGGACGACCTGATCGCCAGCGCCAAGAAGGTGCAGGACAGCGGCGCCGCGCCGTTCGGCCTGACCTTCGACTTCCACGCCTGGCGGTCGCTGATCCCGATCACCCACTCGATCAGCACCGACGTCTACGACAAGGAGACCGGGCTGTTCCAGTGGAACAGCGACCCGGCGGTCCAGGCGCTCGAGATCATGAAGCAGATGATGCCGCTGGCGAACCCGGACGTCCTGAACGAGGGGACGACCGACGCCGGCGTCAACGGCACGCCGGACGAGCAGGCGTTCGCCTCGCAGCAGGCCGCCTACTACGTCAAGTACCAGAACGCCCACCTGCGCTTCTCCTCCACGTGGGAGGACCCGAAGCTGCTGCGCCTCGCGGCGCTGCCGAAGACCGCGGACGGCGTCGGCGGCACCGTCTTCTGGACGACCGGCGCGGTGCTGTTCAACTACGGCGGCGAGAAGGCCGAGGCCGCCAAGTACATGGACATGCTGACCCACGACGAGCGGATCTGGGAGCACTCGGTGCAGGGTGACCCGGCCAAGAACGAGACCGCGGTCGGCCAGCTGCCGGTTTACCAGACCCTCTGGGACGAGTACGCCAAGCAGCGGCCGGCGTGGCTGACCGACTGGGCGATCGCGATCCACGACGGGCTGGGCGCGGCCTCCGCGATCCACCCGACCAAGCTGAGCCTGACCCAGTTCACAGTGGCCCAGCCGTTCTACGTCGCCTACCTGAACGGCTCGGACACCAGCGACGCGAAGACGGCGCTGACCAAGGCGATGGACGCCGTCAACGCCGAGTACGCGAAGTCGACGACCTAGTCGACGGCACGGCGGGCGGGGGCCGACCGGCCCCCGCCCGCCGCCCATCCCCCCGACCGGTCCCGCTGGGGCCAGACCTCTCGACCACCGGCCGCCCGGCACCGTCGCCGGCCGCGGCCGGGCACCCGGCAGCGGAGGCAGCATGGCAGAGGCCGCTGCGGCGGGCGCGTCCGCCGGCACGATGGCGCGGCGCCGCGACTGGCGCGAACGCTTCCCGTGGGGCTGGCTGTTCCTTGTGCCGACGTTCGTCTTCTTCGTCGGCTGGCAGCTCTACCCGATCATCCGGGTGGCGTGGATCTCGTTCACCGACTACGAGTTCCTGAGCCCGAACAAGCCGGTCGACTTCGTCGGCCTCAGGAACTTCCAGGAAGTGCTGGTCGACCCGCTGATGCGCGTCGGGCTGCTGCGCGCGGCCGGCTTCACCGCGCTCTTCCTGCCGGGGATGATCTTCATCCCGATGTTCCTCGCGGTGATGATCGACAAGATCCAGAACCAGAAGGTCGCCACGTTCTACCGCCTGTTGCTGCTGATCCCCTCGATGATCCCCGGGCCCCTGATCTTCGTGCTCTGGAAGTGGATGTACGACCTCTACATCGGGCCGATCAACTTCTTCCTCGTCAACCAGTTCCACCTCTTCGACCTCCGGTCGCAGCCGCAGTGGCTCGGCGACCCGAAGCTCGTCTTCTTCGCGCTGGCGATCATGGAATGGTGGTGGGGCCTCGGCTACCACACCATGTTCTACCTCGCCGGACTGGCGACGATCCCGAAGGACCTGCCGGACGCGGCCCGGGTCGACGGCGCGAACGAGTGGCGGCTCTTCTGGGACGTCACCTTCAAGCGGCTGCTGCCGATCATCCTCGTCTTGGTCGTCCTCCGCTTCGGCACCGCGATGGCGGTGATCGACGAGTACCTGATCATGGGCGGCTTCAACCGGACGCGGCCGACCTACACGTGGACCGTCTACATGTGGGAGACGGCGTTCGTGACGCCGCCCCGCTTCCAAGGCTACGCCGCCGCGATCGGCTGGGTCGGCGCGATCGCGATGCTGATCGTCGTCGCCATCCTCTTCCGCGTCTTCCGCTCGCGCGACTAGCGACCGTCAGGAGCCGTCAGCGATGGCCGACGTCGACAGCACCTTCTCGATCCAGGAGGTCGTGCCGTACCCGCCGGTGACGGCCGACCTGTCGCACCTCGACGACTGGAAGCCGAGGACGCGCCCCGACTTCTGGGTGATCTTCCGCCACGTGGTGCTGGCGCTCTTCGCGGTGGTGATCCTCTTCCCGATCGTCTGGGTGCTGCTGCTGTCGGTGAAGTCGCTGCCCGACGCCTACAAGAACGACATCTGGCCGAAGAAGTTCGACTTCAGCCACTACGGCTACTCGCTGCAGAAGATCCCGACCCTGCCGCAGAACTTCTTCAACAGCGTGATGGTCACCAGCGCGACGGTGGTGATCACCACGGTCTGCGCGGTGCTCGCCGGCTACGCGCTGGTCCACCTCGACTTCCGGGGGAAGGCGGTGGCGATCGGCCTGCTGGTGGCGTCGATGTTCTTCCCGACCCGGGTGACCGCGATCATCGCCATCTACGAGATTCAGAACCAGCTCGGGCTGATCAACAAGACGTGGTCGCTGATCATGCCCTACGTCGCGCTCTCGATCGCCATCTCGGTCTTCATCATGCGCGGGATGTTCGAGACGGTGCCAAGGGACATCGCCGACGCGGCCCGGATCGACGGCGCGGGCCCGATGCGCACGCTGGTCGGCGTCATGCTGCCGATGGTGGCCAACGGCGTGGTGGTGGTCGTCATCGTCAACTTCGTGGCGGCGTGGGGCGAGTACCTGCTGGCGAACACCCTCATGAACGACCAGTCGGCGCGGACGCTGCCGGTCGTGCTGGCGACCGCCTCCGGCGGTATGGGGGCGTGGGTCTGGCCGCGCCTCGCCGCCGTCTACGTGATGGCGATCACCCCCGGCCTGATCGCCTTCGCCATCGCCCAGCGGTGGTACATGAAGGGCCTGCAGGAGGGCGCGCTGAAGGCGTAGGCGCGGCGGGCGGGCCGCGGCGGCGCGGCGTGGCCACTCCCTCACCCCTCGGCCCCCTCTCCCCGTGCGCGGGCTGACAAGGGGAGGTTTCGGCTGGGAAGCCGCAGCCGCACCTCGCAGCCGGGCCTGCCGTGACCTCCCGCACCCCCCGTCCCCCGCTCCCATGGCGATGGGAGCGGGGGAGAAACTGAATTGGGGGAGGGCCAAGCCCTCCCCCAGACCCCCGGGTTGCCGCTGCGCGGCCGCTTTCCAACGGACACCTCCCTCTGTCAGCGTGCGCGGGGAGAGGGGGAGGAAACTGCTCAGGGGAGGGCCAAAGCCTCCCCCGGACCCCCGGATTGCCGCTGCGCGGCCGCTTCGCTTCGGAAGCCGCACCTCGCCGGGGGCGGGGCGGAAGGAGTGCTGGTCGGCCCCGTCACGCGTCCTGCAGGCGCGTCAGGTAGTTCTCGGTCAGCGGGGCGGCGAAGCCGCCGTCGATCAGCAGGCTCTGGCCGGTGGTGAAACTGGCCTCGGGCAGGCAGAAGAAGAGCGTGGCCGCGGCGATGTCGTCGGCGGAGCCGAGCCGCCCGGCCGGCACGTACGGGATCATCTGGTTCCAGAAGTCGCGCGGCTCCGGCGCGCCCGGCCGGTCGGCGATCGGGCCCGGGATCACGCAGTTGACCGTGATGCCGGTGCCCCCCAGCTCGAACGCCATGTTGCGGGTCATCGTCTCGACCGCCCCCTTCGCGCTGTCGTAGACGGCGGCGTCTCGGTGGCAGCGATGAGCCCCGACCGAGCTGGTGTTGACGATCCGGCCGGCGATGCCGTTCGCCATCATGTGGCGGGCGGCGTGCTGGGCGAGGACGAACGGCGACCGGAAGTTGACGTTCGCCTGCTCCTCGAAACTGGCGTCGGAGACGTCCCAGAAGTTCTCGCGGACGCTCATGCCGGCGTTGTTGACGAGGATGTCGAGCCGGGGCACGACCGCCAGCGTCGTCTCGGCCAGCGCGTGGGCGTCTGCCACCCGCGAGAGGTCGGCGGCGACTGCCCAGGTGCGGACGCCGAGCGTCGCGACCTCGGCGGCGGCCCGCTCGGTCTCGGCCGGGTCGCGGCCGCTGACGACGATCGCCGCGCCCTCGCGGGCGAACCACTCGGCGGTGGCGCGGCCGATGCCGCGGGTGCTCCCCGTCACCAGCGCGATCTTCCCGGCCAGTTTCCCCTGCGTCGTCATCGATCCTCCGGCGGCGTGCGCCCGTCCTCCCGCGGTCGGCGGGCCTCAGGGTAGCCGAACAACCGGGCGGGCGCAGCCGGCGACCGGGCAGCGGTGGACAGGGCGACAGGGCGCGGCCACAATCGCGGCATGACGAGGCCGCGGGCAGTCGCCGCGACGGCAGGGAGGGGAGATGACCAGTCACCCGAACGGAGCGGGGCCGAACGGCAACGACAGCCCGGTCGCGGGGTCCGACGGCGGGGACGACCATGTCTTCGGGTTCGACACCCTGGCCGTCCACGCCGGGCAGCGGCCCGACCCGACCACCGGCGCGCGGGCGATGCCGATCTACCAGACGACGTCGTTCGTCTTCGAGGACACCGACCACGCGGCCGAACTGTTCGCGCTGCAGCGCTTCGGCAACATCTACACCCGGATCATGAACCCGACAACCGCCGCCTTCGAGGAGCGGGTGGCGGCGATGGAGGGGGGCACCGGGGCGGTGGCGACCGCGTCCGGGCAGGCGGCGCAGCACCTCGCGCTGACGACGATCCTCGGGCCGGGCGACCAGATCGTCGCCTCGAACGCGCTCTACGGCGGCACCCACACCCAGTTCGACATCGCGCTGCGGCGGTGGGGGGTCGACGTCGTCTTCGTCGAGCCGGACGACCCGGAGAACTTCCGGCGGGCGATCACCGACCGGACCCGCGTCGTCTACGGCGAGACGATCGGCAACCCGCGCATCTCCGTGCTCGACATCGCGGCGGTGGCCGAGATCGCGCACGAGGCGGGCGTGCCGCTGATGGTCGACAACACCTTCGCCTCGCCGTACCTCTGCCGACCGCTGGAGCACGGGGCGGACATCGTCGTCCACTCGGCGACGAAGTTCATCGGCGGCCACGGGACGGCCATCGGAGGCGTCATCGTCGAGTCGGGCCGCTTCCCGTGGGACAACGGCAACTTCCCGGGGATGACCGAGCCCTCGCCCGGCTACCACGGCATCCGTTTCACGGAGACGTTCGGCGAGTACGCGTACCTGATGAAGACGCGAGTGGAAAGCCTGCGCGACATCGGACCGGCCCTCAGCCCGTTCAACGCGTTCCTCTTCCTGCAGGGGTGCGAGACGCTGCCGGTGCGGATGGAGCGGCACGTCCGCAACACCGAGCGGGTGGCGGCCTTCCTGAACGACCACCCGGCCGTCGGCTGGGTCAGCTACCCGACGCTGCCCGGAAATCCGTACCGCGACCTCGCCGCCCGCTACCTGCCGAAGGGGGCGGGGGCGGTCTTCACCTTCGGGGTGAAGGGCGGCCGGGAGACCGGGGCGCGCTTCATCGAGGCGCTGCGGCTGATCTCCCACCTCGCCAACATCGGGGACGCCAAGACGCTGATCATCCACCCGGCGAGCACCACCCACGGCCAGATGACGGACGAGCAGCAGGTCGCGGCGGGCATCAGCCCCGACATGGTGCGCATCTCGGTCGGACTGGAGGACGCCGACGACATCTGCTGGGACCTCGACCAAGCGCTGCGGGCGGCGACCGGGACGGCCTCCGCCCCGGTCTCGGCCGCGGTCGGCGACTGGGAGTGACGACGATGAGCCACGCGAGCAAGCCGCGCGAGTCGGCCTTGGTGCGCGCCACGTCGGGCGCGCTGGAACGGCTGCGGATCCTGACGACCTACCGGACGATCGCGATGGTCGGCCTCTCGGCCGACCCGATGCGGCCGAGCCACTTCGCGGCGATCTACCTGCAGTCCGAGGGGTACCGGGTGATCCCGGTCAACCCGCGCTACGCCGGGCAGCAGATCCTCGGAGAGACGGTCTACGCCACGCTCGCGGACATCCCGAAGGAGGCCGGGGTCGAGATCGTCGACGTCTTCCGCAAGGCGTCCGACGCGCCGCAGGTCGCCCGCGAGGCGGTCGCGATCGGGGCGAAGGTGCTCTGGCTGCAACTCGGGGTCGAGAGCCCGGAGGCGGAGCGGATCGCCCGCGAGGCCGGGCTTGACTTCGTGCAGGACCGCTGCGCCAAGATCGAGCACGCCCGGTTCTTCGGCGGCCTGAACCTCGTCGGGATGAACACGGGTGTGGTCACCTCGCGGCGTCGGATCGCCTGACGAGGCCGGGCGGGCGGTCGCTCGTCCCGGCCCGGTCAGGTTGCGTGATCCGCCGAGCGACCAGCGCCCACCAGACGAGCATCGCCAAGAGCACCACGCGGATGGTGACCCCTTCCGGCACGCCGAGCGACGGGAACCAGATCGCGAGCTGGTGGAACGTCGCGGCGACGAGGGCGACGAGGCCGGTTGCGACGCCCGCACGCCGCAGGCTCGCCCACTCCGGACCGTCGGGGACGGCGAGCAGCAGGGCGGCCAGCGCGCCGAACTGGGCGACGACCGCGATCGTGCCGGCCGTCTGGTGGATGTCGCCGAGCGGCGTGTGCGGCTGCGGCACGCCCATCGGAACGGTGGCCAAGGCGACCATGCCGACGCCGGCCACGGTCAGCAGGAGCGATGCCGCCCACGTCACCGGACGGCGTGCCACCGCCCGCGGCACGGCGGCCGACAACGCGAGGCAGGCGACGCCGAGCGCGACGAAGGCGAGCGACTGGATGCGGCCATGCGGGCCGACCGCGTAGTGGCTGAGACTGGCCCAGAGCAGTTTGACGTCCGGTCGGAGCAACGGCATGGCCACCAGCGCGACGGCGTTGGCGACGATGCCGACGAGCGCCACGGCGCAGAGGAGACGGAGCAACGGGTCGGGCGGACGCGAGGCCGGGTCGCCGGTCACGGCGCGTGCGAGGGCACCGCCCGGAAGCAGTCGGCGGTGTGGTCGTCGACCATGCCGGAGGCTTGCATGAAGGCGTAGCAGATGGTCGAGCCGACGAAGCGGAACCCGCGCTGCCGGAGCGCCTTGGACATCGCGTCCGAGGCGGGGGTCGAGGCCGGGACGTCGGCCAGCGACGCCGGCCGGGGCCGTGGCGGCGGCGCGAACTGCCAGAGGAAGCGGTCGAGCGTGCCGAACTCGGCCTGAACGGCGAGCGTCGCCCGGGCGTTGCCGATCGCGGCGGCGACCTTCAGGCGGTTGCGGACGATGCCCGGGTCGGCCAGCAGGCGGGCAACGTCGGCGTCGCCGTAGGCGGCGACCGTGGCGATGGCGAAGCCGTCGAACGCGACCCGGAACCGCTCGCGCTTGCGGAGGATGGTCGACCACGACAGGCCGGCCTGGAACCCCTCGAGCGTCAGCAGTTCGAACAGGGCGCGGTCGTCGTGCAGCGGCACGCCCCATTCCTCGTCGTGGTAGGCGGCGTAGAGGGCGTCGCCGGTCGGCACCCACGCGCAGCGCGAGCGGCCGTCGCTCACGCCGACTTCTCGCTCCGGGGGTCGAGGGCGTCGCGCAGGCCGTCGCCGACGAAGGTGAAGGCGAGGGTGATCAGGGCGACGGCGACGCTCGGGGCGAGCAGCATCCAGACTTGCAGCTTGTAGAAGGTGGAGCCCTGCTGGATCATCTGGCCCCACGAGGTGGGGAAGGGGGCGTCGAGCCGGACGTCGGGCCGGAGGCCGATGCCGAGGTAGCTGAGGACCGCCTCGGAGATGATCGCGCCCGGCACGATGAACGCCGCGGCGACGATGATCGGGCCGAGGGAGTTGGGCAGCAGGTGGCGGGTGATGATCCGTCCCGCGCCTGCGCCGCTGGCCCGCGCCGCCTCGACGTACTCCTTCTCCTTCAGGGCGAGCACCTGGCCGCGGACGAGGCGGGCGACGCCGGTCCAGTTGATGACGGAGAGGGTGACGAAGAGGAGGACGAGGCCGTTCCAGATGCGGCCGAAGGCGGTGTCCCCGAGGGCGATCTGCATGACGATGAAGAAGAGAAGGGCCGGGAAGGCGTAGACGATGTCGGTGACGCGCATCAAGGTGTTGTCGAGTTTGCCCCCGGCGTAGCCGGCAATCAGGCCGACGGGAATGCCGACGAGAAGGATCACGAGCATCGGGATGAAGCCGACGATGAGCGAGATGCGGGTGCCGTAGACGAGCCGGGAGAAGATGTCGCGGCCGGTGCCGTCGGTGCCGAGCGGGTAGCTCCAGTCGCCCGTCGTCTTCGGGTTGTCGGTGGTGACCCACGCCGCCTGTCGGAACTTGCCGGCGTTCTTGATGTCGCTCTGAACCGGGTTGTGGGTGGCGATGGCCGGGGCGAGGACGGCGACGAAGACGAGGAAGACGAGGTAGGCGAGACCGGCTATGGCCAGTTTGTTCTTGCGGAACTGGCGCCAGGCGTTGGTCCAGAGGCTGCGCGGCGCCTTCGCCGCGGTCAGCAGGGCAAGGTTGCCCGAGGGCTCCTGCGAGGACGCGGTCCCCGGAGCGAGCGTCGGCGCGGCGGTTCGGGAGCTGGTGGCGGTCATGGCGGCATTCCCCCCGGCTTACCGCGACGTCCGGATGCGCGGGTCGATCAGCCCGTAGCTGACGTCGACCAGCACGTTGGCGAGGGCGATCAGGAGCGCGTAGAAGATCGCGGTTCCCATGATCATCGAATAGTCGCGCTTGCCGATCGACGTGACGAAGTAGTTGCCGAGCCCGGGCGCGCCGTAGATGGTCTCGATGATGATCGAGCCGGTGACGAGGTCGGCCGCGGCCGGGCCGAGCACGGTGGCGACCGGGATCATCGCGTTGCGCAGCATGTGGTGGTTGACCACCGCGCTGCCGCTGAGCCCCTTGGCGCGGGCGGTGCGGACGAAGTCCTGCGCTTTCGTCTCGAGCATGGCGGAACGGGTCAGCCGCAGGATGTAGGACATCGTGCCGAGGCCGAGGACGATCCCGGGGAGGAGGAAGGCTTGGCCGAACCCCTCCCAGTCGCTCGGCTCGCGCACCGGCGAGTAGCCGAACTGGCGCGTCATGAAGAGCAGGATCAGCAGGCCGCTGACGAAGCTCGGCACGGCCACCCCGAGCGTGGAGAGGGTCAGGCAAAAATAGTCGAGCAGCGAGTTCTGGCGGAGGGAACTGACCACCCCGAGCGGAATCCCGACCAACACCGCGAAGATGAGGGCGACGATGCCGATCTTGAGCGAGACCGGGAACTTCTGGGCGATGATCTCCTGGACCGACTGCGACCCCTTTGACGCGTACGAGGGGCCGAGATCGCCGCGGAAGACCCCGAACATGTAGTTGAAGTACCGGCTGTCGGTGAAGGCCCGGGCGAGGGCGAGCGGGTTGCGCTCGCCGGCCTGCCAGCGTTCGGCGACTTCGCCCGGGTTGACCCATTGCGGCTTGTCGAGCCCGAACTGTTGGTTCAGCGCCTGCACCGTCGCCGGCGGCAGCGCCTTCTCGCGGTCCCACGGGCCGCCCGGGGCGCGGTTCATCAGGAAGAAGGTGACGGTCGCGACCGCCACGACGACGGGGATCACCCAGATCACGCGGCGAAGCAGGAATTGCAGCATGGGATCGCCTTGACCGGCGCGGGCGGGCGCGCCGCCTGCTTCGCGGGACCGTCGCGACCGCGCGCGGCCGGCCCCGCGAACTCGGCTAGCTCGACGCCTTGGTGATGGTCATCAGCGAGCCGGTCTGGCCGGGCCATTCCGTCTCATTCGACATCGGCGTGTAGCCGGTGACTGCCGGGTTGACGACGAAGGCCGGGGCGAGGTTGTACAGGAACGGCCCCGGGATGTCGTCGACCAGCAGGTTGCCCGCGTCCTCGTAGGCCTTGATGCGGGCGGCCGGGTCGACCGTGGTGTCACCCGTGTTGACCAGCTTGTCGAACTCCTCGTTGCAGTACCCGAAGCGCTTGGCGAAGGTCGCGTCGCACTTCCAGTAGACGCTGAGCCAGTTCTGCGGGTCCGGGTAGTCCTGGATCCAGCCGCCGATGATCATCGGCGGGAAGGTGCTGGGGTCCTTGCGGAGGGCGACGAGCGCGGTGCCCTCGGTCGGCTCCAGGGTGATCGTGACGCCGAGGATGTCGCGGTACTGACCGGCGATCCACTCGGCGCGCTCGGTGTTGGCCGGGTCGTTGCTGTTGTAGAAGTACTGGATCTCGGGCAGCTTGTCCGGGCCGCCGTAGCTCGACTCGGCGAGCGCCTTCTTGGCGGCCTCGGGGTCGAAGCCGAACTTCTCGGTCTCGATGTGGCCGGGGACGCCGTTCGGGACCCAGCTGAGGGTCGGCGTGCAGTCGCCGTTGCGCACGTCGCTGCAGTAGGTCTCGCGGTCGAAGGCGAGCGAGAAGGCCTCGCGCACCTTCTTGTCGGTGAACGGCTCCTTGGTCAGGTTGAAGGCGAGGTTGAAGGTGGAGGCCGACGGGTACTGGACGAAGGCCTTGCTCAGGTCGGCGTCGGCCTGGACCTCGGGGATCTGCTGCGGCTGCAGCGAGACGATGTCGAGGTCACCGTTGCGGTAGGCCTCGAGGGCGACCGTGGCCTCCTCGATGTACTTGTAGGTGATGCCGTCCAGCTTCGGGCGGCCCTGCCAGTAGTTGTCGTTGGCCTCGAAGGTGATCTGCTGCTTCTCGTCGATGCTGGTGATCTTGAACGGGCCGTTGCCGATGTGGTTGGCGGCCGTCTTCCACCAGTTCTCGGGGTCCTTGTCGACGATCTCCTTCTTCACGGGCATGAAGACCCACGTGTAGGCGATCGTCGCGTAGTACGGCGCCGGCTGGGTGAACTCCAGCTTCAGCGTGTTGTCGTCGACCACGGTCGCGGCGACGGCGTCGCGCGCCTTGGCCCACTCCTCGTCGGTGTAGGTCTTCGGGTTGTCCGGGTCGTCGCCGGCGAGACCGGCGAACTCGGCGCAGCCCTTGATCTCGAAGAGGAGCGACTGGTACTCGCCGGCCGTCTTCGGGTCGCAGGTGCGCTGCACCGCGTACTGGAAGTTGGCGGCCGTCAGCGGCGAGCCGTCGGAGTACTTCAGGCCCGGCCGCAGGTGGAAGGTCAGCTCCGTCGCGTCGGCGTTGAACTCCCAGCTCTCGGCGGCGGCGGGCACCGTCTCGCTCTTGTCGTTGAGCTTGGTCAGGCCCTCGTAGGCCAGCTGGAGGATCGAGATCTCGTTCACGAACGAGCTCTTCTGGGGATCGAAGACGTCCGGGTAGACCGCGGCGTGGACGCGCAGCACGTTGCCGCTGTCCTGGGCGGACACGCGCTTCATCGCGCCCGTCAACGGCATCAGGAACGCGAACGCCATCAGGACGCTCGCCACCTTCAGCCAACGGGAGGAGTGACGCATCGGGATTCCTCCTGGCTCGACCTCTTGCGGGCACCGACGTGGTGCCTCGAGTTGTTCTTCGGCGCAACATTAGAGCAGGCTTAGAGGGGAGTCAATCGGCGTGAGTGGCGAGAACGCCCGACCGGCGCGGCGCGACTGTGTACGTTCAGGGGTCGGGCCGGACCGCGGGCGTCAGCGGGGCAGCCCGCCGAGCTGGCTGACGAGCAGGCCGACCGCCGCGCCGCCCAGCATCAGCACGGCCGAGTTGACCTTCCAGCGGACGAGGAGCGCCGCGCTGGCGACGGCGAGCGCGAGGGTCAGCCAGTCGACCACCGCGCCGCGCCCGATCACCGCCAGCACGGCCGCCATCAGGCCGATCGCGGCGGCGTTGACCCCGTCGAGGAAGCCCGCGCTCCACGGCCGGCGGCGGATCTTCGGCACCAGCGGCTGGACGAAGGCGACGAGCAGGAAGGCCGGCAGGAAGATGCCGACGGTGGCGAGGACCGCGCCCGGCACGCCGCCGACGAGGTAGCCGACGAAGGTCGCGGTGCTGGAGACCGGGCCGGGCGTGAGCTGGCCGACGGCCACGGCGTCGAGCAGTTGCTGGCTGCTGATCCAGCCGAGGCGGTCGACGAAGTCCTGCTGGACGAACGCCAGCAGCACGTAGCCGGAGCCGTAGAGGGTCGCCCCGATCTTCAGGAAGCGCAGGAACAGCGTCAGCGGGCTGTACGGGGAGGAGGCGTCGGCGAGGGCGGGCAGGAGCGACGCCGCCGGCAAGTGGCGGCCGTCGAGCAGCGCGAGCGGGGGGAGGCTCAGGTGCGACCCGCGCCAGAGCCGGGCGCTGACCGTTCGGGCGAGCGCCACCGCCACCCCGGCCCCGAGCAGCAGCGTCAGTTCCCCGACGCCGAGGAGCGCCAGGAGGAAGACGACCAGCCCGACGGCGGCCATCGCCCGCGACCGGAAGGCGACCCGGCCCAGCGACCAGATCGCCTGCAGCACGACGGCGACCACCACCGGCTTGACGCCGTAGAGCAGCCACTCGCCGGCGGGGGTCTGGCCGTAGGCGACGTAGAGCCCGGCGAAGAGGAGGGTGATCAGCATCGCCGGCAGGATGAAGAGAACGCCGGCGACGGCCAGCCCCGCGAACCCGGCCATTTCGTAGCCGGTGTGGATCACCATCTCCGTGGAGTTCGGGCCGGGGATCAGGTTGGTCGCGCCGAGCAGGTCGAGGAAGTGGCGGTCGGTCATCCAGCGACGACGCTCGACCACCTCGTGCCGGAGCATCGCGATGTGGGCGGCGGGGCCGCCGAACGCCGTGGCCCCGAGCTTGAGCGACAGACCGGCGATCTCGGCGAGCGAGGCGGCTGGTGCGGGTGTCGCGTCGTCGCCGACTGTCTGCGCCATGCCGGTCCCCGCGCTCGCTCGCTCGTCGGCGGGACTATCGCCCGACGCGGGTGTCCGGTCAACGCGGACCGGGGCGGCGGCGGTGTAGAGTTCACGGCGTGATGAGCACGTCGTCCGCCACGCAGGCCGGCTCGCGACGCGTCTGGCTCGACCCGGCCCCGGTGGCCCCGGGAGCGCCGCGCCTCGACCCGGACCCGCTCGTCAACCAGTTGCTGCAAGGCGTGGTCGCCGACGCGGAGGCGGCCGCGGCATTCCTGCGGACCGACCCGCAGCCGTCGCCCGACCCGTTCCTGCTGCCCGGCATGGCCGACGCGGTGGACCGGATCGGCCGGGCGATGGCCGAGGGCGAGCGGATCGTCGTCTTCGGCGACTACGACGCGGACGGCGTGACCTCGACCGCGATCCTGCTCCTCGCGATCGAGGCCGCGGGCGGTACCCGGCCCGAGTGGGTGTTGCCGACGCGGCCGGAGGGGTACGGCCTGAGCGTCGCCGCCGCCGAGCGGATTGCGCAGGGCGGCCCCGGCCTGCTGGTGCTGGTCGACTGCGGCAGCCGCGACCACGCGGCGGTCGGCCGGGCGCAGGCGCTCGGCATGGAGGTCGTCATCTTCGACCATCACCAGATGGTCGATGCCGGGCCGCCCGGGGCGATCGTGGTCTCCGCGCGCGTCCGCGATGGCGCGCCCTACCGCGAACTGGCGGCGGCGGGGATCGCCTACCTGTTCGCCACCGCGCTGACCCGCAACGGGCACGACCTCGGGCGCGGGGCGGGCAGGGAGCCGCTCCACCTGCTCGACCTCGTGGCGATCGGGCTGGTCGGGGACGCCTCGGAGATGACCGGGGCGGCGCGGGCGATGGTGCGGTCGGGGATGGCTTGGCTGTCGCGGATCAACCGGCCCGGCGTCGTCGCGCTCTGCGCGCAGGCGAAGGTCGACCCGCGCGCGGTCCGCTCCCACGACGTCGCGATGCGGCTCGCCCCGCGGGTCAACGCGCCCGGTCGCATGGCGGAGCCGGACCTCGCGCTCGAGCTGTTGCTGGCGGAGGACGAGCGGCAGGCGAGGCATTTGGCCGAGCAGGTGGAGAAGCGCAACATCGGACGGCAGCAGGAGACGAGCGCCCTCGTCGCGGACGTGCAGGCGCGGCTCGCCGCCGACGGCGGGACCGACCGTCGGCTGCTGCTGGTGATTGGAGAGGGGTGGCACCACGGGGTCGTCGGTCTGGTGGCCGGCAAGATCGCGCAGCAGTACGACCGGCCGACGGTGCTGCTCTCGGTCGACGGCGACGAGGTGGTCGGCTCGGCCCGCTCGGTGAAAGGGTTCGACGTCACCGCCGCGCTCGAGTCGTGCGCCGACCTGCTGGTCCGCTTCGGCGGCCATTCGCAGGCGGCGGGGCTGCGGCTCGCCCGCGCGAACGTCGACCGTCTGGCCGCTGCGCTGGAGGCGGAGGTGGTGAGTGCCGGACTCGGCCTGCCGCAGCCGGAGGCGATCCGGATTCGGGCGGAACTCCCGTTCGAGCGGATGACCACGCAGACGGCGGAAGTGCTGCACCGGCTTGAGCCGTTCGGGTCGGCCTTCCCGGAGCCGATCCTGCGTCTGAGCGGAGTGCGCGTTCGCTTCGCGGACCGGATCGGGCAGGGGCAGAACCACCTGAAGCTGAAGTTCGACGGGCCGCATGGACCGGCGGAGGCGGTGCTCTGGGGGCAGGGCGACCGCGTCGAGTCGGCGAGACAGGCCGGGGTCGTCGACCTCGTCGGGCGGCTGACCGTCAACGAGTGGCAGAACCGGCGGACCCCGCAGATCGTGGCCGAGGACTTCCGCCCGACGGCGGCCCGGGCCGGCCGCTGAGCACGACCTTCGCCATCGCTTGCGACGGGTGCCGCAGGCACCCGTCGGCTCGCTGCGCCGCGCCGGACCGATGGCGCGCCTACACCGGGTTGTCGGTCAGGGCCGGCGTCACGCTGCCGAGGTCGGTGACGATGTCGTCGGTTGGCTGTTCGGACGGCGGGGCCGGGGCGGGGGCAACCGGGGCGAGTCCTTCCAGCAACGACTCGACGCGATGGTCGTCGAGGCGGATCGCGTGGGCGACCACCTCGTCCATGGTGCGGACGAAGACGAGTTCCAGCTCCTTGCGGACGGCGGCCGGGATCTTGGGCAGGTCGCGGGCGTTCTCGGCGGGGGCGATCACCCGGCGGATGCCGTGGCGGTGGGCGGCGAGCACTTTGTCCTTGAGGCCGCCGATCGCCAGCACCCTCCCGCGGAGGGTGATCTCGCCGGTCATCGCGGTGTCGCCGCGGACGGGGACGCGGGTGAGGGCCGAGATCAGGGCGGTCGCCATCGTGATCCCGGCCGAGGGGCCGTCCTTCGGCGTCGCCCCTTCCGGCAGGTGGATGTGGAGGTCGAGCTTCGACTGGAAGTCGGGGTCGATCCGGAGGTGGGCGGCGCGCGAACGGGCGTAGGAGAGGGCGGCGCTGGCCGACTCCTGCATGACGTCGCCGGCCTTGCCGGTGATCATCAGCGCGCCCTTGCCCGGCATCGTCGCGACCTCGACCGGCAGCAGCTCGCCGCCGACCTCGGTCACGCCGAGGCCGATCGCCAGCCCGATCTGGCTCTCCCCGAGTTGCAGGTCCTGCCCGTACTTGGCGGGACCGAGGAGGTCGGCCAGCCGGGCCTCGGTCAGCTTGACCCGGTCGCGCCGGCCGTCGACCACCTCGCGGGCCACGCGCCGGCAGATGCCGGCGAGGGCGCGGTCGAGTTCGCGAACGCCCGCCTCCCGGGTGTAGTCGCGGACCAGGCGGGTCCAGACCTTCGGCGGAATCTCGATCGAGCCGGGCTGCAGGCCGCTGTCCGCGAGCTGGCGCGGCAAGAGGTGGCGGCGGCCGATCTCCGTCTTCTCGTCGTCGGTGTAGCCGGAGACCTCGATCACCTCCATCCGGTCGCGCAGCGGCCGCGGGATCGCGCCGAGGCTGTTGGCGGTGGTGATGAAGAGCACCTTCGACAAGTCGTACGGCACGTCGAGGAAGTGGTCGCCGAAGGTGGCGTTCTGCTCCGGGTCGAGCACTTCGAGCATCGCCGCCGCCGGGTCGCCGCGGTAGTCGGAGGCGAGTTTGTCGATCTCGTCGAGGAGGAGGATCGGGTTGACGGTCCCGGCCTGCTTCATCGCGCCGACGATCTTGCCCGGCATGGCGCCGATGTAGGTGCGGCGGTGGCCGCGGATCTCCGCCTCGTCGCGGACGCCGCCGAGGCTGACCCGGACGAACTGCCGTCCCATCGCCTCCGCCACCGAGCGCCCGAGGCTAGTCTTGCCGACGCCCGGCGGCCCGACGAGGCAGAGGATCTGGGCCCGGGTCGGGGTGCCTGCCTCCTGGGTCAGCTTGCGGACGGCGAGGAAGTCGAGGATCCGCTCCTTCACCGGCTCGAGGCCGTGGTGGTCGCGGTTCAGGATCGCGTCGGCGGCGGCGAGGTCGAGCCGGTCGACGCTCTGCTCGTCCCACGGCAGGGCGAGCAGGGTGTCGATGTAGGTGCGGACGACGGTCGCCTCGGCAGAGACGCCCGGCATTCGCTCCAGGCGGGCGATCTCCTTCAGGAGCTTGTCCGCGACGACCGGAGGCAGGTGGCGGGCCGCGACCCGGTGCCGCAGCGACTCGATCTCGTTCCCGGCCTCGCCGCCGAGTTCGTCGTAGATGACGCGCAGCTGCTCGCGCAGGTAGTACTCGCGCTGGTTCTTGTCGATCTGGTCGCGCAGCTTGTCCTTCAGCTTCCGCTCGAGGGTGGCGGTGTCGATCTCGGCGGTGAGATGGACGGCGACGCGCTCGAGCCGGCGCAGCGGGTCGAGCACTTCCAGCAGTTCCTGGCGGCGGTCGACGTCGGGCAGCAGCTGGGTGGCGAGCAGGTCGGCGAGATGGCTCGGCTCGCTGGCACGGCGGGCCATGTCCTGCACCTCGGCCGGCAGTTGGTCGCGGACGTCGCCGTAGCTCGCCATCAGGTCGAGCACGTGGCTGATGCAGACGTGCGCCTCGGCGGCGGGGTAGTCGGGCTCGCGCAAGGTCTCGGTGGCGACGGTGTAGCAGCCGCGGCTGAGGTCGAACTGGCTGATCCGGACCCGGCTGACGCCCTCGAGCACGACCTGGACGCTGCCGCTCTCCTGCCGCTCGGCCGAGACGATCGAGGCGAGGGTGCCGATCCCGTGCAGGTCCTCCGGCAGCGGGTCGTCGACGTCGGCCTCGCGGTGGGCCGTGACTGCCAGCCGGCGGTCGCGGCCGAGGGCATCCTCGACGGCCTTCAGCGAGCGGGGCCGGCCGATCTGAAGGGTGACGAGGTTGCGGGGGAAGATGACGACGTTCTTCAGCGGCAGCAGCGGGAAGCGGGTCGGGTAGAGGTCGTTCAGTCGACTCATGCTCAGGTCGCCTCGGACGGTGCGGCGCGGAGAACCACCGGGGTGCGGTGTCGCCTTGGACGGTCGGGGCCCCGCGGGCATGGCGACGCTTCGATTCCTGCCGGGTGCTCGGCGAGCCTGTCCGGCCGCGCAGGGCGCGACCGGCGCGGACCGCTCACGGTCGCTGCCCGGACCTGTCCATGATGGGGAGCGCGGGCGACTGCGTCAAGCCCGGAACCGGCCGGGCACGACGACGCCCCTCGGGGGAGGGGCGTCGTCGGCGGGTGTTGGGGTGCGGCTAGGGGAGGGCGTTGCTGCCGGAGCCGGAGGAGCCGATCGAGCCGCCGATGCTGCCAAGCAGGGCGTCAGCACTGCCGGAGTCGGCTGCGCCGGCCAGCGGCTTCGCCTTGACGTGGACGCTGTCGTACTCGCTGAACGGCTGGTCGAGCTGGAACTGGGCCTGTCCGACGCCTTCGTCGTTGACCTTCACCTCGGCCATCGGCACCAGCTTGCCGTCCTTGACGACGTAGAGGTCGTAGGCCTGGTTCGGGATCGCCTGCTTGTCGTTGAGGTCGATCGAGACCATGCCGCCGCGCTGGTCGGCCCCGAGCGTGATCTCGCCCTCGGCCTGCGGCGCGGCGGCGCCCGGCGACAGCAGGTAGCTGGTCGCGCCGGCCCCGAAGTTGGCGAGCTGCGACTGGAGCCGGGTGACCTCCGCCGACTGCTGCGACACCTGGCCGCGCAACTGCATGCCCCAGAGGCCGGTGGCCATCAGGGCGACGAGCAGCGGCAGGGAGAGCGCGGTCGTCACCCAGCCACGGCGCGAGCCGCCGGTGGCCGTGACCATGCCGGAGGTCGACGGAGCCGCGTCGGACCACGACGCGCCGGCGGTCGAGATCGCCGCCGCCGACGGTCGACCGTGCCGGGTCGGCACCTGAGCGGCACTGGCCGCCCGCTGGGCGTGCTCGATCCGGGCGAAGAGGGTGGCCTTGATGTCGGGCGACGGCGTGTGCCGGGCCGCGAGGAACGGGAGCATGCCGGTGGTGCGAACGTCCTCGGCGAGCAAGTCCGCGCAGCGGTCGCAGAAGAGGACGTGGCGATCGACCGCCTCCCGCTCGGAGGCGTCAAGGGCTCCGAGGGCGTAGCCGGCGACCAAGTCGTCGACGTGGCCACCAAGCCCCGATCCCAGGTCGGACGCCGTCGTCCTGCCGCCGATGCGATAGCGTCGCCGGCTCTCCTGGTGGTGTGCGCCCTGCTCGCTCACGCCAACTCCATTCCGTCGTTGCCGAGCGCCTCGCGCAGTTTCTGCAGCCCGAGGCGCATGCGGGTCTTGATCGTCCCCAGCGGTTCGTTCAGCACCTCGGCGATCTCGCGCTGGGTGAGCCCTTGGTAGTAGGCCAGCTCGATCGCCTCGCGCTGGGCCGGTGGCAGGCTCGCCAAGGCAACGGTCATCGTCTGCCGCAATGCCCCGAGCCAGACCTCGTCCTCGACGTCCGCCCCGGTGCCGGTGTCGGCCACCGCCGCCAAGATCGCTTCCGGTTCCTCGCTCTCCGCCTTCTGCGGCCGTCGTCGCCGCTTCCGAATCTCGTCGATCGCCAGGTTGTGGGTGATGCTCAGCAGCCAGGTGACGAAGGTCCCCTTCTTGGCGCTGAACCCTTGCCCTTGCTGCCAGGCGCGAAAGAACGCCTCCTGCAGCACTTCCTCAGCCAGCTGCCGGTCCTGCACCAGTCGGAGCGCAAAGGAGAAGACCACGCTCGAGTACCGATCGTACAGCACCTCAAGCGCCCGGGCGTCTCCCACCGCGGACCTGCCGATCAGGTCGGCATCGCTGAGTTCGACGAGAGCGGTTTCGCTTCCGATCCCGTTCCCGTCACCGGCCGGCCTGGCCATCCACTGCTCCGTGCCGGTTCTGTCTTGCTTACGACAGTGCGGCGGTTCCGGATTTCTCGACGCTCGCCTGCCGCCCGCCGGCATTGACCGATGGTCCCGGTGCGACGCGACGGCTCGGCTGTGGGGTCCGGGGGGCGGGCTGCTGCCGCGTCAGTCTACTCCATCCACTCGCGCCGGCCCCGGCCGCGGCGGCGGGTCGGCCACCCCGAGGCCGAGCGCCTCCCGGGCGTCGGCCACGGCGAAGAGCGAGCCGGTGACGAGCACGAGCGGCGCGGGGTCGGACCGCGCGGTCCGCAGGGCCGCGGCGACCGTCGCCGCGCTTCCCGTCGGCAGGCCGAGGCGGC
>JBDHWC010000020.1:0-35899 GCA_039809985.1 Thermomicrobiales bacterium
CCGCCGGCGGTCGCCACGCCAGTGGTCCCCGGCCCCGGGCTCTCAGACGCGGCGCTGCCGCAGTTCGAGGCCGACGTTGCGGCGGCGCTCTCGACCTTTCGCATCGTCGGGGCGGCCGTCGCGCTCGTCGACCGGCGCGGGGTCCGGTACCAGCGCGGGTTCGGGGTCCGGGACGTGGCCGGCGGCGGGCCGGTGACGCCGGAGACGCACTTCTTCGTCGCCTCGACCACGAAGTCGATGAGCGCGACGCTGGTCGCCAGCTTCATCGACGACGGTGCGTTCGCCTGGGACCAGCCGGTGCGCGAGGTCTGGCCCGACTTCCGGGCCCCGACCCCGGAGCTGACCGCGTCGCTCCGCGTGCGCGACCTGCTGGGGATGGCGAGCGGGATCGGCGAGCCGCCGGCGGTCTCCAGCTTCCACGAGGGCGACCCGACCGCCGGCGACCTGCTCCGCTCGCTCGCCACGCTCCCGGTGATCGCCCCGCCGCAGACCGAATACTTCTACAACAACACCGTCTACGCGGCCGGCGGCTACCTGCCGGCCCTCGTCCAAGGCACGCCGGAGAACGGCTTGGAGGCGGCCTACGCCCGGTTGCTGACCGAGCGGGTCTCCCGGCCGGCGGGGATGGCGACCGCCCGGATCACCGACGACCCGCGCCCGTACGTGACCGACTACGCCACCGGCCACGCGTTCGACTTCCAGCACGGGACAACGGCCGTGCCGTTCGCCCCGGTCGGCAGCTACGCCCCGGTCGGCGGCACCTTGGCGAGTCTGGCGGACATGTCGGCCTACGTCGCCACGCAGCTCAACGCCGGGGTCTCGCCGCTAGGACGTCGCGTGGTGTCGGCGGCGAACCTCGCCGAGTGCTGGGAGCCGCACATCGCGTTGCCGTCGGCTGGCTCGCTCGACCCGGACCGGGAGCAGGCCGGCTACGGCATGGGCTGGATCTCGCAGACCTACCGGGGCGGGCGGCGGCTGGTCTGGCACAACGGCGGCATCGACGGCTACACAAGCTTCATCGGGTTCTTCCCGGAGGACGACCTCGGCCTCGTGGTGCTGACCAACATGGGGCCGCTGCCGCGCGGCCTGTACTTCACCTCGCACGTGCTGAACCTCGTGCTGGCGGCCGGCTTCGGCCTGAACGCCGGGGCGAACGCCGCCGTCGACGCGGCCTACGAGGCGGCCGAGCAGCAGTTGCGCGACCTCGCCGGCAAGGCTGCGCCGGTCGCGGCCGACGTGGTCGCTCCGTACCTCGGCTTCTACGCGAAGGGTTGGCGACTCGAGTTCGACGCCGAGGGCACGCTGCGACTGCACCAGAGCTCGCGGGCCATCCCGCTGTTGGCGATGCCGGACGGATCGTACCTGATGGCCGGCGGCGAGATGCCCGGCACTCCGGTTCGGCTGACGACCGACGCGGAAGGGTTGCGGTGGCTGGAGATCGAGGCATTCGAGACCGTTCGCTGGTCGAACGGCCTCGACTGAGCCGCCGTACAGCGGCGATCCGGGGGCTTGGGGGAGAACTTGGTTCTCCCCCGTTTGGTTGCTCCGTCTCTCCCGGCGGAACTCGTCGGAGGGTGACAACCGTCGAGAAGCGACCCTGACCTCGGAGGAGCGTTCCCCGCACCGTCCTCACCCCCCGGCCCGCCGTCCAGAGGGCATCCGGCCCGCTCTCGCGGAAGAGGGGGAGAAACGTGGAACGGGGGAAGGCCAAGCCTTCCCCCAAGCCTCCGAGTTGCCCCTGTGGGACGGCTGGGTCGGCGCGCCGCGGCCGGTTCGCCACCGTCGGCGGAGTTCCTCCCCTTCCCGATGGACAGGTCCCTGTGGCGCAGCTGCTCCGCTCAGTCCGCCGCGCCGCGGGCGGCTTCGGCCTCGGCCGCCTCGGCGGCGGCGCGGGCCTCGGCCACGGCACGCGGCACCACCCGCCAGACGCGGCCGAGCGTCGCCTCCCAGTCGGCCAGCAGCGCCTCGGCGAGGGCGCTGCCGGTCGCCGCGAGATGGCGCTCGACCAAGGAACGGAGTTCGCCGAGGTCGTCGCCGCCGACCGCGGCCTCGAGCAGGACAGAGTCGCCGTTGACCCGTTGCGGGAAGACGCCGGCCGGGTCGAGGACGTAGGCGACGCCGTTGGTCATGCCGGCCCCGAAGTTGGTGCCGGTTGGGCCGAGGACGACGACGGTGCCGCCGGTCATGTACTCGCAGCCGTGGTCGCCGACGCCCTCGACGACCGCGGTCGCCCCGCTGTTGCGGACGCCGAACCGCTCGCCGACCCGGCCGGCGGCGAAGAGGTGGCCCCCGGTCGCGCCGTAGAGGATCGTGTTGCCGGCGATCACCTGCGGGGCGGCGAAGGCGGCCTCGCGCGGGGGCCGGATGGCGATCTCGCCGCCGCTCATCCCCTTGCCGACGTAGTCGTTGGCCTCGCCCTCGAGGCGGAGGTGCATGCCGTCGACCGCGAACGCGCCGAAGCTCTGCCCGGCGCTGCCGGTGAAGCGGCAGGAGACGCCGCCGACCGGCTGGCCGGCGTTGCGGCGGACGGTGATGGCGTGCGCCAGCCCCGCGCCGACCGTGCGGTGCTCGGTGCGGATCTCGTGGCTGACGCTGACGCCCTGCCCCTCGTCGAGGGCCGCGCCGGCGACGCTCAGGATCTGGTCGTCGAGGGTCGGCTGGCGGTGGTCGATCGCGAGCGACTTGCGGCGCTCCGCCTCCGGCGCGGGCGGCGCGAAGAGGGCCGAGAGGTCGAGCAGGGCGGCCCGCCCCTCGACCGGCTTGCGGCCGAGCAGGTCGGTGCGCCCGACCAGTTCGCCGAGCGAGCGCGCGCCGAGGCCGGCCAGCACCTCGCGGACGCCGGCCGCGAGGTGGGTGAAGTAGTTGACGACCATCTCGGGGGTGCCGGCGAACTTGGCGCGCAGTTCCTCGCGCTGGGTGGCGATCCCGGTCGGGCAGGTGTTGAGGTGGCACTGGCGGGCCATGTCGCAGCCGATCGCGATCAGGACCGAGGTGCCGAATCCGATCTCCTCGGCCCCGAGCAGCGTCGCCATCACCACGTCCTCGGGCGTCTTGATGCCGCCGTCGGTGCGGAGGCTGACCCGGGAGCGGAGGCCGTTCAGCACCAGCGTCTGCTGGGTCTCAGCGAGGCCGAGCTCCCACGGCGCGCCGGCGTGCTTGATCGAGGCCAGCGGCGACGCGCCGGTGCCGCCGGAGTGGCCGCTGACGAGGATGTAGTCGGCGCGGGCCTTGGCGACGCCGGCGGCGACGGTGCCGACCCCCGCCTCGGCCACGAGCTTGACGCCGATCCGCGCCTTCGGGTTGATCTGGCGCAGGTCGTAGATCAGCTGGGCGAGGTCCTCGATCGAGTAGATGTCGTGGTGCGGCGGCGGCGAGATCAGCGGCAGGCCGGGCACGGCGTGCCGGACGCGGGCGATGAAGGGGGTCACCTTGTGGCCCGGCAACTGGCCGCCCTCGCCCGGCTTCGAGCCTTGGGCGATCTTGATCTCCAGTTCCTCGGCCATGGTCAGGTAGCGGGCGCTGACGCCGAAGCGGCCGGAGGCGACCTGCTTCACCTTCGAATGGGGGATGTCCGGGCCAGCCTCGTCGTACCAGAGCGGGTCCTCGCCCCCCTCGCCGGAGTTCGAGCGGCCGCCGATCCGGTTCATCGCGACCGCCAGCGTCCGGTACGCCTCCGGGCTGAGCGCGCCGAGCGACATCGCGGTGACGACGAAGCGGGCGATGATCTGCTCGGCCGGCTCGACTTCCGCCAACGGCACCGCCGGGCCGACCGGCTTCAGGGTCAGCAGGTCGCGGACCGCCGTCAGCGGGTGGCTGGCGACGAGGTCGCGGTAGGCGCGGTAGGGGTCGCCGTCGGCGGTGGCGACCGCGGCCTGCAACGCCTTGGCCGCCGGCGGCTCGTAGGCGTGCGGCTCGCCCTCCTTGCGGTAGCGGACGAAGCCGTGGTCCGGCAGTTTCGGCGCGCTCTCGCCGAACCCCTCGCGGTGTCGGCGCAGGAGGTCGGTCTCGATCTCGGCGAGGCCGAGGCCGCCGAGCCGGGCCGGCGTGCCGGTGAAGTGCTCGGCGACGAGGTCAGGCTGCAGGCCGACGGTCTCGAAGACCTGCGCCCCGCGGTAGCCCATCGCGGTCGAGATGCCCATCTTCGAGGCGATCTTGAGGAACCCCTTCTCGAGGGTGCGCAGGTAGTTCTCGTGCAGTTGCCGCTCGCTCAGCGCCTCGTGGCCGCGGGTGCCGGCCAGCGCCGCGGCGGCCTCCAATGCGAGCCACGGGTGGACCGCCGACGCGCCGTAGCCGATCAGGCAGGCGAAGGCATGCACGTCGCACGCCTCGCCGGACTGGCAGACGATGTCGGCCAGCGAGCGCAGGCCCTGCCGGATCAGGTGGTGGTGGATCGCGCCGACGGCCAGCAGCATCGGGATCACGGCCCGCTCGGCGTCGGGCCGCTTGTCGGAGAGGACGAGGATGCCGGCCCCGTCGCGGACGGCGGCCTCGGCGGCGGCGAGCAACTGGTCGAGCGCGGCCCGCAGCGCTCGGCCGTCCGCGGCGACCGTGCCGTCCTCGGCGATTGCGGCGAGCGGCACCGGGTAGAGCGTCGACAAGACGACCGCGCGAACCCCGTCCCGGTCAAGGGCGGCGATGGCGTCGAGTTCGGCGTCGCCGAGGGCGATGCTCGCGAGGTGGAGCAGGCGGGCCTGCTCCGGCGACTCGGCGAGGAGGTTGCCGCGGCGGCCGGCGAAGCTGTCGAGCGACATCACGCAGCGCTCGCGCAGGGAGTCGATCGCCGGGTTGGTGACTTGAGCGAAGCGCTGCCGGAAATAGGCGTGGAGCGGTCGCGGCTTGTCGGAGAGGACCGCCAGCGGCGCGTCGTCGCCCATCGACCACGTCGGCTCCTTCGCCTCGCCGGCCATCGGCTGGACGACGAGCCGCAGGTCCTCGGCGCTGAGGCCGAAGGCGCGCTGGATGCTGACGACCCCGGTGTCCCGGTTCGGCAAGCGGGGCTTGCCGTCGGTGGCGGCGGCGAACGCCTCCGGCTCGGCCTCGCAGGAGGGGACGAACGGGGTGTCGAGGGTGACGCGGCCGGCGGCGAGCCAATCGGCGTACGGCTGGCGGCCGGCGATCTCGGCCTTGATCTCGTCGTTGCGGAGGACGACGCCGCGGGCGGTGTCGACCACGATCATCTGGCCGGGGCCGAGCCGGCCCTTCTCGACGACGCGGCGCTGGTCGATGGCGACCGTGCCCGCCTCGGAGCCGGCGACGAAGAGGCCGTCGTCGGTGATCGCGTAGCGGAGCGGGCGCAGGCCGTTGCGGTCGAGGGTCGCGCCGGCGAGGACGCCGTCGGTGAAGCCGAGGGCAGCCGGGCCGTCCCACTGCTCGACGAGGCCGGCGTGGAAGTCGTAGAAGGCGCGGCGGTCGGCAGGCATCGTGCCCGAGCACTCCCACGGCTCCGGCACGAGCATCATCAGCGCGTGCGGCAGGGAGCGGCCGCCGTGCCCCAGCAGTTCGACCACGTTGTCGAGGCTGAGGGAGTCGCTGCCAGCCCAGGAGACGACCGGGCGGAGCGCGTCGACGCCGGTGCCGTCGGCGAAGCCGAGCCGGTCTGCCCGCGCCTCCATCCAGAGCCGGTTGCCTTGGACGGTGTTGATCTCGCCGTTGTGGGCGATGTGGCGGAACGGCTGGGCCATCGCCCAGGTCGGGAAGGTGTTGGTCGAGTAGCGCTGGTGGAAGAGGGCGATCGCGGTCGCGTAGCGCGGGTCGCGCAGGTCGGCGAAGAAGGCCGGCAGGTCCTCCGGCAGGCAGAAGCCCTTGTAGACGACGGTCCGGGCCGAGCAGGAGGCGACGTGGAACTGGCTCTCGCCCCAGCCCGCCGCCGCGGCCTCGCGCTCGGCGGCGCGGCGGGCGAGGAAGAGGCTGCGCTCGAATGCCTCGGCGTCGAGGCCGACCGGGCGGCGGACCAGCAATTGGGCGATGCGGGGCAGGGTGGCCCGCGCGGTGTCCCCGAGCACTTCGGGACAGGTCGGCACGTCCCGCCAGCCGATCGGGTCGATGCCTCGGCCGGCCATGCCGGACGCGAGCGCGGCGCGGCAGGTCGCCTCCCCGGCGTCGTCGTCCGGCAGGAAGCACATCGCGACGCCGAGTTCGCCGGCCGCGAGGCCGGTCACGCCAAGGTCGGCGACCGCCGCAGAGAGCAACTCGACCGGGATCTGGGTCAGCAGCCCTGCGCCGTCGCCGGTGCGGGCGTCCGCGCCGACGCCGCCGCGGTGGGTGAGGTTGACGATGCCGGCGAGGGCGCGGTCGAGGATGCCGCGCGACGGACGGCCCGCGATGTCGACGACCAGCCCGACGCCGCAGGCGTCGTGCTCGTAGGACGGGTCGTGCAGCGGGGCGAGGTGGGATCGCGGCGTCAGCATCGTCTTCTCCTGCGTGGGACCGGCGGACTGGCGCCGGCCCGACCGTCTCGGACCGCCGCGGGGCGGTGGGAGGCGTTCGGTGGTCGTCGACCCGTGGCACCGGGCGGCGGTGAGGTCGCCGCGCCCGCCGACGGGAACAAGGCGTCCGGCTGCCGCTGCCGGGACACCGCCGAACGAGGTCGCCCTGACCCCGCCGGGCACACCACGCCGCTGTGGGGTCTTCAATCTATCGGCGGGCGTCGCTCGGGCGAAGAGATCGCCCGCTGCGAATTGGCGGCGCGAGTTTGGGCGCGGTGCCCAAGCCCTTGGTCGGTCTGGAGTCGGGCTGCCGAGGCGTGAGGCGAGCCGGGTTCACCGGTGAGGTCGGCGGCGACAACCCGTTGCCTCCGCATGGCCGCTGCGCTACGCTCCCTCCCGTGACAGGTTTGGGCATGGTGCCCAAGCGGTAGCGCGTCGTTGGCGTCGGTCGCCGGCTAGGGCGGGACGGGGTTGGCTGTGGGGGAGCGCGACGCGCTGACAAGAGAGGCGGTCGACCGGATCGACCGCGACGGGGTGCGACTGGTCGACCTCCAGTTCACCGACCTTGCCGGCGGCGCGCGGTCGATGACCGTGCCGGCCGACCTCCTGCCGGGCATCCTGCAGCACGGCTACCGATTCGACGGCTCGGCGGTGACCGGCGGCCAGCGCGAGGTGGAACTCGACCTCTTCCTGCTTCCCGACCCGGCGACGCTGACGCTGTTCGAACGGTCCGGCTCCGACGAGCGGCGGGTCCAGTTCGCCTGCTCGGTGGTTCGGCGCGACGGGCACCCGTTCGCCGGCGACCCGCGCTCCGCCCTCGAGCGGGCGCTGGCCCGGGCCCGGGAGGCCGGCTTCGACTACCGCGTCGCGGTCGAGATGGAGTACTACCTCTTCCGCGGGGAGGTCGTCGGCCAGGCGCAGGACGGGGCCGGCTACTTCGGGATCGGCCAGGGCGACGTTGCCGGCACCCGCGACGAGATCGTCGAGACGCTGCAACGGATGGGGATCGGGGTCGGCGGGGCCCACCACGAGACGGGGCCGGGACAGGAGGAGCTCGACCTGCTGCCCGGGCCGGCCCTCCGGCTGGCCGACCACGTGCTGACCGTGCGCCGGGTGATCCGCTCGGTCGCCGCCCGCCGGGGGCTGCGCGCCAACTTCATGCCGAAGCCGCTGACGGACGCCCCCGGTTCCGGCATGCACGTGTTCCAGCAGCTCGCCCGGGCCCAGGACGGCAGCGACGCGCTGCGCGGCGACGGGGACGATCTCTCGGAGACGGCGCGGCGGGCGATCGCCGGCCAACTCGCGCACGCCGCCGGCATGGCGCTCGTCCTCTCGCCCTCGGTCAATTCCTACAAGCGGCTGCTCGCCGGGCACCGCGCGCCGCGCCGCGCGACGTGGGCGCGGGTCAGTCAGGCGTCGCTGATCAGGGTGCCGGGGCTGCCCCCGGCCCGCGACTCGACGGTCGAGCTGGAGTTGCGCTCGCCCGACAACCTGGCGAACCCGTACCTCGCGCTGACGGTTGCCCTCGCCTGCGCCCTGGCCGGGGTCCGCAGCGGGGAGGAGCCGCCGCCGCCGCTCGACGAGAACCTGTTCCGGCACGACGACGCCGAACTGGATCGACTCGGCGTGCCGCGACTGCCGGAGACGCTCGACGACGCGCTGCTGGCGTTCGCCGAAGACCAGACGGTGCAGGAAGCGCTCGGGGAGTACGTCTGCGACCAGCTGCTGACCGTGAAGCGGGCCGAGTGGGACGAGTACCGTCGGCAGGTCAGCCCGTGGGAACACGCTCGGTACGGGGCGTAGCGGCGTGGCCGACGAGGCGGGACGGGCGATGCTCACCGTCGCCGACGTGATCGCCCTCGCGCTGCCGGACGGGACGCGGGTGGTCGCCGGCGGGGCCGGGCTGTCGCACGAGGTGACGTGGGCGAGCCGGATTCGGCCGACCCCGCCCGCCTTCGGCCACCTCGGCGGGGGCGAGCTGGTCATCCTCCAGACCTCGGTGCTCGAGACGCTCGACGAGCGGCTGACGCTCGACGCGGCGATCGGACAACTGGCCGGGTTCGGGGTGGCCGCGGTGGCGGTGGCCGGCGACGTCACGGCGGCGGCCCGCGACGCGGCCGAGGCGGCCGGGCTGCCGGTGCTCTCCCTGCCGGACGACGCCGACATCGGCTTGCTGGAGCGCCACGCCGCCCGCCTGATCACCGAGCGGCGGCGCGAGGTGCAACGGCGCGGGCAGGAGGTGTCCCGCCGCCTGATGGAACTGGCGATCGCGGGCGAGCCGTTGGCCGTGCTCGCCCGCGAGCTGGCCGAGGTCGGCGGTCGCGGCGTGCTGCTGGAAGGGCGCGACGGACGCCTGCTGACCTACCACCAGGCCACGACCCGCGGCCCCGGCCGTGAGCAGCTCGAGCCGATGCTCGCGGGAGACCGGCCGCGGCTGCTCCGCTGGCTACGGGCAACGGCGGCGGCGAGCCCGGCCGACCCGCCGACGACGATCCACGACCTCGACGCGACGTGGTCGCGAGTCATTTCCCCGGTGATCGGGCGGGACGGACTGCTCGGCTCGCTGTCGCTGGTGGTGCCGCGCGGGCGGGGCACGCCGGAGGACGCGGTGGCCACCGCGCGCGGGGCGGCGGCCTGCGCCGTTGTGCTGGCGCGGGAGCAGGCCGCCGCCAGTGTCCGGCGCGAGGTGGAACTGCACGTCCTCGACGAGGTGCTGGACGGCGCGCTGCGGAGCGAGGCGACGCTCCTGCAGCAGGCGAAACGGCTTGGCCACGACCTGAACCTGCCGCACGCGGCGCTCGTCGCCAAGCTCGACCACGCGGCGGCTGGAACGCCGGTCAAGGCGTTCGGCCGCGGCGAGCGCTGGGACGCGGTCGGCGAGGCGATATCCCGGCTGGGGCCGAGCCGCGACGCACGGCCGCTCTGGCGGATTCGCCAGAACCAGGCGGAGATCGTCTGGCCCGCTCCGAACTCGGCCGACGTCGGGCGACTGGCCGCGAGCCTGCACCGCGAACTGGCCGGGCTGCTTGCCCCGAACGGGCGCGACGGCGCGCCGGTCTCGGTCGGCGTCGGCTCGGTGCGGGCCGGGGTCGCCGGCATCCGGCAGTCGCACGCCGAGGCGAAGCAGGCGCTCGCGCTCGGACGGCGGCTGCACGGCGCGGGGGCGCTGACCCGTTTCGAGGAGTTGGGCATCCACCGCCTGATCTTCGCGGCGGAGCAGTTGCCGGAACTGCGGGCCCTGTACGAGGAGGCTTTGGGTGCTCTCGTCGCCTACGATCGGCAGAACGGGGCGGACCTGATCCGCACGCTCGACGCGTTCTTCGCCGCCAACGGCAGCCCGAAGGAGGCGGCCGACCGGCTCGGGGTTCACCGCAACACCGTGCTCTACCGGTTGGAGCGGATCCGGGACATCTCCGGCCACGACCTCGACGACGCCGCGGTCCGGCTCCGCCTCCACCTCTCGCTGCAGATCCACGTCGCCCTCGGCGAGACGGGCTGACGGCGGCGAGCCGTCGCCATCCTTCGGCGGATCGGCCACGGGGCGCCTGCTAGAATTCCGGCTGGCCCGGCGTGAACCGGGCTTGCGCGTGCGCGCCGGCGGGGTCGGCGGACGGCACCACGGTGCGGGCGGGCGATGAAGACGGCGGTTCTGGTCAAGCAAGTGCCGGACATGGACGCAGTGCGGATCGACCGCGGCTCCGGGAAGCCGGTGTTCAGCGGGCAGAACCGCGTCAGCTCCTACGACGAGCACGCGATCGAGGCCGCGCTGCGGCTGCAGGAGCAGCACGGCGGCGAGGTGGTCGCCGTGACCGTCGGCCCGGCCGGGGCCAAGGACGCGCTGACCCGTGCGCTGGCGATGGGGGCCGATCGCGGCGTCCACGTCCAAATCGCCGACCAGAACGCCCTCGACACGCTGGCGGTGGCCGGCCTGATCGCCGAGCAACTGCGGCCGCTCGGTGTCGACCTCGTGCTCGCCGGGCAGACCGCCGACGACATCGAGACCGGACAGGTCGGGGCGCAGGTGGCCGAGCTGCTCGGGATGCCGGTCGTCTCCAACGCGGTCTCGCTGGCAATCGAGGACGGCCGCGCGACGCTGCGGCGCGACGTCGAGGACGGCTACCAGACGGTCGAGGCCCCGCTGCCGATCGTCGTCCTCGCCAGCACCGGCCTGAACGAGCCGCGGCTGCCCTCCCTGAAGGGGATCATGGCCGCCAAGAAGAAGCCGATCGAGCAGGTCGCCGGCGCGGCGACGACCGCCCGGGCGACGTGGAGCGAGCCGGTCGCCCCGGAACGGAGCGCGACGGGCATCGTCGTGCAGGACGTGTCGCCGGCGGAGGCCGCCAAGCAACTGGCGGCCTGGCTGCGCGAGCAGAAGCTGGTCTAGGCGGCCGACCGGGGCAGGGAGCGAGGTCCAACGACGATGGCAAACGGGAAGAGCGTGCTGGTCGCCACCGAACTGGACGCCGACGGCGCGTTGCGGCCGGTGTCGCTCGAGGCGCTGACGGCGGGGCGGCAGGTGGCCGACGCCACGGGCGGCGACCTCGTCGCGGTCGTTGTCGGGAACGGCGTCGGCGACGCGGCCGAGCAGGTAGCCGCCATCGGCGCGAACCGGGTGCTGGCCGCCGACGACGCGAGGCTGGCCGGGCTGACCGCCGAGTCGATGACCGCGGCGCTGGCCGCGGCGGTCGCGGCGGCAGACCCGTTCGCGGTGATCGTGCCCGGCACCACGCTGGGGCGCGACGCGGCTCCCCGCCTCGCGGCGCGGCTGGCGACTGGCCTGGCCGCCGACTGCGTTGGCTTCGCGGTCGACGGCGACGCCTTGGTCGCGACCCGCCCCGTGCTCGGCGGTCGGGCGCAGTCGCAGGTGCGGCTGGACGGGCCGGGGCCGCGGGTGGCCACGCTGCGGGCCGGCAGTTTCCCAAAGGCGAGCGCGAGCGGCACGGCGGGGGCGGTGGAGCCGCTGGCGGTCGCGCTGGCCGACGACGACCTGCGGGTGCGGGTGGCGGGGGTCGAGCCGAAGTCGGCCGGGGCCACCTCGCTCGACGCGGCCGAGGTGGTCGTCAGCGGCGGCCGCGGCCTGAAGGAGGCGGCGAACTTCGCGCTGGTCGAGGAGTTGGCGGCGGTGCTCGGCGGCGCGGTCGGCGCGACCCGGGCGGTGGTCGACCTCGGCTGGCGGCCGCACCAGGAGCAGATCGGGCAGACGGGGCGCTCGGTGTCGCCGCGGCTGTACATCGCGGTCGGCATCAGCGGCGCGGTCCAGCACAACGTCGGCATGCAGGGGTCGGAGGCGATTGTCGCCATCAACCGCGACCCGGACGCGCCGATCTTCAAGGTCGCGGCCTACGGCATCGTCGGCGACCTGTTCGAGGTCGTGCCGGCGCTCACGGCGGAGTTGCGCGCTGGCCAGTCCTGAGTCGACTCCGACCGCCGCGGACGGGCCTGTTCCCGACCGCGTGCCAAACCTGCCGCCGACGGGCGGGGCTCGGGCCCGGGCGTTGCTGGGCCGCGCTCTGACCCGGCGTTGCCCCTACTGCGGCGGTGGAGGCATCTTCTCCGGCTGGTTCACGCTGCGCGAGACGTGTCCGCACTGCGGCGTCAGGTTCGAGCGCGAGGACGGTTACTTCCTCGGCGGCTACGCCTTCAACCTCGTCGGCGCGGGCATCGTCGGCCTCGTGCTGGCGGTGTGGGCGATCTTCTTCTCGGAGTTCAAGCACGCCCCGCTGCTGGCGCAGGAGGCGCTGGCGGTGGCGCTGGCGGTGCTGCTGCCGATCCTCTTCTTCCCGTTCTCGCGCACCCTCTGGATGGCGTTCGACCTGATCATGACCCCGGCCAGCGGCCAGTTCGAGGAGCACCTGCGGACCCGCGACCTGACGCGGGGGACGGCGGACGCGTCCGACCGCAGAGGGACACCGCGGGGATAGGCAGAGGCACGCGACATCTCGTCGTTGCTGGTTGACCACGGTGATGCCGACCCGGTCGTGCCTGGTGCCGGGTCACCGGGACTGCCGGACTCGGCATGCTGACCTGATTCCTGACCCCTACGAATGCTCGGACGCCTGTCGGCGCGGGCCGCGCACGAGGTCGCCGGCAACGACTCGTCGCACGCCGCCTTCAGTTCGCAGCAGGAGCGCGCCGTCGTCGTCGACGCCGGCGAAGCGGCCGGCCAGCGTGACGCCGGCCTGCTCGATGGCGACGTCCTCTCCGAGCAGCGCGGCCCTCCTCCTCCAAGGGTCAAGGTCGGGGCGGCCGTCCGTGGCGCAGAAGTCGGCGTAGCCGACGCGCAGGCGGTCGAGGAGCGCGTCGAGGAGGGCGTCGCGGTCGACCGCGCGCCCGGCCGCCACGAGGAGGCTGGTGCCGCCGGACGGCAGGTCGGCCGCCGGCGAGGCGACGTTGACGCCGATGCCGACCAAGGCGTGGTCGACGGCCTCCGGCCCGGTGCGGGCTTGGAGGAGGATGCCGGCGACCTTCCGGCGGGCGGGGTCGTCCCCGAGCCAGACGTCGTTCGGCCATTTCAGCTGGGCAGGAATCCCCGCGCGTTGCTCGATCGCCTCCGCCACGGCCACGCCGGCCACGAGCGAGAGGAGGCCGAGCCGCTCGGGCGGCACGGTCGGCCGGAGCAGGACCGTGCAGAGCAGCGAGCGGCCCGGGGCGTCCGACCAGTGGCGGCCGGCGCGGCCGCGGCCGGCGGACTGCGTCTCGGCGACGACGACGGTCCCCTCCGGCGCGCCGGCCGCGGCGAGGGCGGCGGTCTCCTCCATGGTCGAGACGACCGCGCCGAGCCGGTGGACGACGAACGCGAGAGGCGCGGTCACGACCCTGCCGACTCCTCGCCGTCGACCGGCTCGGCTGCGCGGTCGTTAGCGGCCGACTGGTCGGCGCGGGCGATGCGGAGCAGGCGGGTGCGGTGCCCTTCCACGTCGAGGACCGTGACCGACAGACCGTCGGCCTCGAACTGCTCGCCGATCTCGGGCAGGTGCTCGAGGTGGCGGTGGACGAAGCCGGCGACCGTGCCGGTGTCGTCGCCCTCGACCACGACGCCGAGCGCTTCCTCGAGGTCCTCGACCGGGAGCCGCCCGTCGGCGACGACCTCGTCCTCGCCGACCCACTCGAGCAGCGGGTCCTCGGTGTCGTGCTCGTCCTGCACGTCGCCGACGATCTCCTCGATGATGTCCTCGAAGGTGACGACGCCGGCGGTGCCGCCGTACTCGTCGACGACGATGGCGAGGTGGTTCCGGCTGAGCTGGAACTCGCGCAGCAGGTCGTCGATCCGTTTCGTCTCCGGGATGATCACCGGCTTGCGCACGAGGTCGGCGAGGGGCAGGTCGGAGGCGTCCTGCGTCACCCACGGCAGGAGGTCCTTGGCGTAGAGAACACCGACGATCTGGTCGATCGAGTCGCGGTAGACCGGGACCCGGGAGTGGCCGGCGGCGGTGATCGTCGCCACCACCTCGGCCGGGTCGGCGTCCTCGGCGACGGCGACGATGTCGACCCGTGGCACCATGATGTCGCGGGCGGTGGTGTCCTCGAGCTGGAGGACGTTGTCGATCATCCGGGCCTCGTCCTCCTGGACGACGCCGTCCTCCGGCAGGTGGGCCAGCACCGAGCGAATCTCTTCCTCGGTGCCGACGGCGGCCAGCGGCACGGGCTCCGCCGGCACGAGCCGGGCGAGGCCGCGAGTGATGGCGTCGACCAGCCCGACCAGCGGCCGGGTCAGCCATTCGAGGCCGAGCCCGATCGCCAGCAGGCCGGCGGCGGTGCGGTTCGGGCGACGGCGGGAGAGGGCGCGGGGCAGAGCGAGCCCGAGCGCGAGGTAGACGAGCGTGGTGACCACCACCGCCAGCAGGTGGGGGAAGCGGCCGACCTCGCGGGCGAACAGCGCGGTCAGCATGCTGGCGGCGGTGGCGATCGAGGCGGCCTCGACCAGCAGCAGGGCGGCGACCAGCGACCGGTGCGGGTCGAGCAGCCGCTCGAGGCTGCGGTGGCGACCTTGCTCCTCGGCGAGCCGGCGCAGCCGGACCTGCCCGGCGAGGGCCGAGGTCGCGGCGATGGTGGCGGCGACGGTCATCAGCAGCAGTGCCGCCGCCGCGATGCCGAGTTCGGTCCAGGACTGACCGCTCACGCTGCCGCCTTTCAGCCGGGGGCGCGCCGTGCCCCTCGGCCTAGGTGAAGAGGGCGCTGATGCTGAGGTCCTTGTGGATCCGCATGATCGCCTCGGCGAGCAGCGGGGCGACCGTCGTCACCTCGATCTTGCCCCGCGGGCCGTCCTTCGGCAGCGGGATCGTGTCGGTGACGAAGACCCGGTCGATCGGCGAGGCGTCGATCAGCTCCAGCGCGTCGTGGGCGAAGATGCCGTGGGTGGCGGCGGCGTGGACGTCGCCCGCGCCGCGGGCCTTCAGCAGCTCGGCGGCGGCGATCAGCGTGCCGCCGGTCGAGATCATGTCGTCGATGATGATCGCGGTCTTGCCGGCGACGTCGCCGACCATCTCGAGCGTCTCGGTCTGGTCCGGGCCGGGGTGGCGCTTGGAGATGATCGCCAGCGTGCTGCCGGTGCGGACCCCGAAGTCCTCGGCCCGGGCGACGCCGCCGGCGTCGGGGCTGACCGCGACGATGTTGCCGGTGCAGGCGCGGTGGCAGTGGCGGGCGAGCAGCGGCACTGCCCGCAGGTGGTCGACCGGGATGTCGAAGAAGCCCTCGATCGCCGGCGCGTGGAGGTCGATGGTCAGGATCCGGTTGGCCCCGGCGGTGCAGAGCAGGTTGGCGACGAGCTTGGCGGCGATCGGCTCCCGGCCGGAGGTCTTCTTCTCCTGCTTGGCGTAGGCGTAGTAGGGGATCACCGCCGTGATCCGCGCGGCCGAGGCGCGGCGCAGCGCGTCGATGATCAGCAGCATCTCCATCAGGTGGTGGTCGACCGGCTCGCAGACCGACTGGATGACGAAGACGTCGGAGCCGCGGACGTTCTCGTCGAGTTTGACCCGCGTCTCGCCGTTGCGCCAGGTGGTGACGAGGGCGCGACCGAGCGGGGCCTCGAGCTCGGCCATGATGTCGGCCGCGAGCTGGGGGTGCGAGGTGCCGCTGAAGACCTGGAGCCGCCCTTCCACCGAGTTCTCCCCCTCTCCGTTCTCAGTTCCCGGGTGCTGGCCGGGTGCGCGGGCCGACCAGCCGGGCCGGCACGCCGACCGCGGTCGCGCCGTCCGGCACGTCGCGGGTGACCACCGAGCCGGCCCCGGTGCGGGCCCCGTCGCCGATCCGGACCGGGGCGCGCAGGATGGTGTCGCTGCCGATGAACGCCCCGCGCCCGATCGTCGTCGGGTGCTTGGCCGCGCCGTCGAAGTTGGCGGTGACGGTGCCCGCGCCGATGTTGGTGCCGGGGCCGATCTCGGCGTCGCCGAGGTAGCTGAAGTGGCCCGACTTGACGCCGTCGCCGAGCCGGCTGCGGTTGACCTCGACGAAGTTGCCGAGGTGCACGCCCGCGCCGAGCGCCGTGCCGCCCCGCAAGTGGCTGTAGGGGCCGATGTCGGAGCCGGGGCCGACCACCGCGTCCTCGACCGTCGAGGCGCGGACGACGACGTCGTCGGCCAAGGTCGAGCGGGCGACCACCGCGTGCGGGCCGAGGGTGCAGCGCGCGCCGACCACCGTGCCGGCGGTGACGACGGTGTGCGGCAGCAACGTCGTGTCCGGCCCGATCTCGACGTCGGCGTCGACGAAGATCGTTTCCGGGCCGACCAGCGTCACGCCTTGGGCCATCAGGCGCTGGCGGATCCGGCGGCGCAGCTCGCCGTCGGCGACGGCGAGCTCGGCCCGCGTGTTGACCCCGAGGGCCAGTTCGGGCGGTCCGTCGACGCTCGCGACCGGCCACGGCGCGTCGTCGGCGGCGCGCTCGCCGACCGCGTGGACGACGAGGTCGGTGAGGTAGACCTCGCCCGACCGTGCGTTGGGCCGCAGGGCGGGCAGTGCCTGCCGGGCCCAAGCGCCGTCGAGCGCCATCATGCCGCTGTTGACCTCGGTCACGCCTTGGCGAAGGGCCTCGTCGTCGTCCTTCTTCTCGACGATGCGGGTCACCCGGCCCGCGGCGTCGCGCTCGATCCGGCCGTAGCCGGCGGCGTCCGGCACCTTGACCGTGAGGACGGCGAGGCGGACGCCCGATGGTCGCGGCGCGGCGAGACTGGCCACGGTCTCGGCATCGAGCAGCGGGTGGTCGGCGTAGAGGACGACGATCCGCTCGGCGTCGCCGGTCTCCGGCAGGGCGAGGCGGACGGCGTCGCCGGTGCCGCGCGGCTGCGGCTGGCGGACGGTGCGGACCCGGTCGGCGAGGCCGAGCGCGGTCGCCACGTCGGCGGTCTCGTCACCGACGACGAGGACGGTGCGGGTCGGCGCGGCCCCGGCGGCGGCGCGCAGGACGTGCTCGAGCATCGGCAGGCCGGCGACGGGGTGGAGCGGTTTCGGCAGGGTCGACCGCATCCGGGTGCCGGCCCCGGCGGCGAGGACGACGACGGCGGTGCCGCTGCTCACGCGGCCACCCGCGGTCGATCGGCCGCAACGGCGAACATCACGAAAGCAGGCGAGCCGACCGGCTCGCCTGCGAAGGTGAGGTCTGGCTGGCGGGCCAGGATTCGAACCTGGAACAAAGGTTCCAAAGACCCTTGTGATACCATTTCACCACCCGCCACCGCGAACTTTCCCCCCACCTGCGGGACGCGGCAGCGACCCCGCGCGGCGGGGTTCCCGCACGACCGAGTATAGCAAGCGACCCTCGGCCCCGAGGGGTGGCGGATCAGACGCCGAGCGCGTCCTTCACCTTGTCGAAGAAGGAGCGGTGCCCCGGCGCGGTGGTGATCTCGCTGCCGAGCGTCTCGGAGAGCTGCTGGAACAGCTCCCGCTGCTCGGGCGAGAGTTGCTTCGGGACGAGAACCTGGACGGTGACGATCTGGTCGCCGCGGTCGCCGCCGCGCAGGTCGGGGACGCCCTTGCCCCGCACCCGGAACTGCTGGCCCGACTGGGTGCCCGGCGGCAGGCGGAAGGCGACCGCGCCGTCGAGCGTCTCGATCTCGAGCTCGTCGCCGAGGGCGGCCTGGGCGACGTTGACCCCGATCTGGGACATCACCGTCTTGCCGCTGCGGGTGAAGATCGAGTGGGCGGCGACGCGCATCTTGACGTAGAGGTTGCCGTTCGGGCCGCCGTTCGGGCTGGCCTCCCCCTCCCCGGTCATCCGCAGCGTCGTGCTCTCGTCCGCTCCGGGCGGCACGGTGACGACGAGGACGCGGGCGCGGGAGACGCGGCCGCGCCCCTTGCAGTTGGGGCAGGGGTCGCTGATCGTCACCCCGTCCCCGTTGCAGGCCGAGCAGGGGGAGGAGGTCATGAACTGGCCGAGGATCGTCTGCTGGACCCGGCGGACTTGGCCCGTGCCGCCGCAGGTGGCGCAGCGGGGCGGGGTCTGGCCGTTGCGCATCTTGGTGCCGTGGCACGACTCGCACGTCTCGAGCCGGAGCACCTCGACTTCCTTCTCCGCGCCGAAGACGGCTTCCTCGAAGGTGACGTCGATCGTCGCCTGCAGGTCCGCGCCGCGGGCCGGCTGGGCCCGCTTGCGCGAGGCGTTGGTCGCGTTCGCGCCGAAGAAGCTCTCGAAGAGGTCGGAGAAGGGGGAGCCGGCGCCGCCGAAGCCGAACGGGTCGCCGCCCATGCCGCCCGCGGCGTGGCCGAAGCGGTCGTAGGCCGCGCGCCGCTGGTCGTCGCTGAGGACCTCGTAGGCCTCGTTGATCTCCTTGAAGCGCTCTTCCGCCCCGTCCTCGCGGTTGACGTCGGGGTGGTGGGCGCGGGCGAGCTTGCGGTAGGCGCGCCGAATCTCGTCGGTGCTTGCCCCGCGCTGGACGCCGAGCACCTCGTAGTAGTCGCGTTGGTCGGTCATGGTGTCCCGAGGCATGGCGCGGTCCGGCCGGTGGTGAGTGCCGAGCAAACGTGAGGGCCCGCCGGGGCGGGCCGCCCGAGCCGAAGTATAGCGGCGCGCGGGGTCGCGTCAAGCCGACTTGGCACTCTCGGGTCGAGAGTGCCAACCCTCGGCGGCGCGCTCTGGAGCCGCGGCTGGAGGCCCGTCACGTGACGGGCGAGGGCTGCGCCTCCATCCGGGACGGGGTGGCTGGCACCGGTTCGGGGCGGGTGGGAACGCGTCGAGGCCGCCCTGCCTCGCATCGGGCGGCATCTCGCGCTTGAAGTCCTGGGCGACGACTGATCGGGCTTCCGGTTCGCTGCGGCTACGGCTCGTCGGTCGCTGTCTGGCGCGACGCCCGCTTGGTCCACTGGCCGGCGATCTGCCCGTCATCGGTGCCCTGACGCAGGCGGGCCCGGCGGCGCGGGTGGGCCGGTTCGTCTTCCTCGTCGAGCTCGGCGTCGGGGCTGCGTTCCAGCTCGGCGGCGAGTGCCTCGGGCGAGCTCTCCGGCAGCACCCAGTCGGTGATCGGCTTGACGATGCGCGGCATGACGAAGGTCTCGACCGAGCGGACGCCGTCGACGGCGGCCACCTGCTCGGAGAGGAAGGTGACGAGGTCGCCCTGTGTCCGGGCGACGACGTGGGCCATCAGGTCGAAGGTGCCGGTGACCACGGCGGCGAAGCTGACCTCGCGCATCGCCGCCAGCGCGGCCGAGATGGCGTCGAGCTGGCGGAGGTCGATCCGGAGGCCGACGGTCGCCTGCACGTCGTACCCGAGGCGGGCCGGGTCGGCGACGACCGCGAACCGGATCACGCCGCGGGCCTGCAGCCGCTCCATGCGGCGGCGGACGGTCGATTCCGGGATGCCGGTCTCGCGGCTGATCTCGGCGTAGGAGACGCGCGCGTCGCCCTGCAGCAAGCGGATGATCGCCCGGTCAGTCTCGGTCACGAGTCGGGCCATGGCGGCGCAGGCACTCCTGCCCGCGACCGGCGGGCGGTTGCGGGCGAGCGGTGCCCGGCGGTCGGCGTCCGATGCCGAAGCCTAGCAGATCGCCTCGGCTCCGCCGGTGGTGCGGGCCGACCGCTTGCCCCCTACAATCCCGCGGCTGGGGCCGCGGCGGCGCGGCCGGGGGAGACCACGATGGCTGCTGCTGCGCGCGACGACCGACCGGTGGGACTCGTCTTCGACGACCGCTACCTGACCCACAAGACGGGGTTGGCCTTGATCGGCGACGTGGACCCCTACCCGTTCGCCGACCCGGTGATCCACCCGTCCAGCCCGGAACTCGTCGGCCGGGCGAAGCACCTGATCGACCTGAACGGGGTCGGCGACCGGATGGTCCGGCTCGACGCCCGGCAGGCGACCGACGACGACCTGCTCGTCTACCACACGCCCGACTACCTGCTGAAGGTGGCGGCGCTCTCGGCCGGCGACGGCGGCGAGACGGGCGAGGGGGCTCCGATCGGCAAGGGCGGCGACCGGGTGGCGCGCCTCTCGGCCGGCGGGGCGATGGCGGCGGTCGACGCCGTGCTGGCGGGCGGCTTCCGGGCCGCCTACGCGCTGGTGCGGCCGCCGGGGCACCACGCGCTGAGCGACCGTGGCATGGGCTTCTGCGTCTACGCCAACGTCGTCGTCGCGGCGCGGCACGCGCAGCGGGCGCACGGCGCGGGGAAGGTCCTGATCGTCGACTGGGACGTGCACCACGGGAACGGGACGCAGGACGCCTTCTGGCGGGACCCGTCGGTGCTCTTCGTCTCGCTGCACCAGGACAGTCTCTTCCCGGCCGGCTCCGGGCCGGTCGACGCCGTGGGCGAGGGTGCCGGGCGCGGCTTCACGGTGAACGTGCCGCTGCCGGGCGGGACCGGCAACGCCGGCTACCGGCTGGCGTTCGAGCAGGTGGTGGCGCCGATCGCGCGGCAGTTCGGCCCGGACTTGGTCATCATCTCGGCCGGGCAGGACGCGAGCGTGATGGACCCGCTGGCCCGGATGGCGGTGACGCTCGACGGCTACCGGGAGATGACCCGCCAGTTGGCGGCGGTGGCCGACGCGTGCTGCGACGGCCGGGTCGTCGTCTCCCAGGAGGGCGGCTACGCGGCGGCCTACGCGCCGTACTGCACGACGGCGATCGCCGAGACGCTGGTCGGGCTGGCGGACGGGGCCGAGCCGGTCGCCGACCCCTACGGGTCGCGCGCCGTCTCGCTGCCGGCCAGCACCGGGTTCGGCCTCGACTGCGAGCGGGCGGTCGAGCAGGCGGTGGCGACGCAGCGGGCCTACTGGTCGCTGTAGGCCGTCGGGCCGATGCCCGTCGTCGGTGCCGGGGCTGACAGAGGTAGGTCTCCGTTGGAAGGCGGCCGTGCCGCGGCAATTCGGAGGGTCGGGCGAAGGTTTGGCCCTCCACTGTGCAAGCTTCTCCCCCTCTCCTGCGGTGGCCTGACAGGGGGAGGTATCTGATCGGTCGCGGATTTCGCACCTCGGGGTCGGTCCTGCCGGGGCCGCCCTCACCCCCCAGCCCCCTCTCCCGCGGCGGCGGGAGAGGTGGAGCAAATGAATCGGGGAGGGCCAAGCCCTCCCCCGGACTCCCCAATTGCCGCTGCGCGGCCGCTTTCCAGCCGCTTTCCAACGGGGATACCTACCGCGGTCAGCCCCGGCGGGGGAGAGGGGGTCGGGGGGCTCACTGCATGACAGTTTGGGAGTCCGGCGGCCACGGGCCCGGCAGCGTCCCCGATCCGGGCCGAAACGGGGCCGGGCAGCGGGTTCCACCCCCGCCCAGCGGCCCGTCGGCGTCCCCTCCGGTCCGGTCGGAGGCGGCCGGGAGGGGCGCGTCGGCCCTCCCGGGCGGTCCTCCGACCGCCGCCGGGTGGCGGGAACGGCCGCCCGGCTCCGGTGCCGAGGGCATCCGGGGGAACGCCGGCAAACTGTCATGTTGTGAGGGGTCGGGGAGTAAGGACGGGCCCGACGCGCTCGGCCGCGAGGTGCGGCTGCCGCTGTCGATCAGATGCTCCCCGTGTCAGTGGTGCCGGGGGCGAGCTTCGGCGAGGTCGGGTCCGCGTCAGAGATCGACCGGCAGGCTGATGGCGTCGGCCACCGCCGCGAGGTTGGCGAGGACCGGGGCGGTGAGGAAGATGCCGCGCTCGTGGGCCTCGCGTTCCTTCTCTAGTTCCGGGTCGCCGGGGGCGAGGACGGCGTGGGGGGCGTCGGCGGCGGGGGGCGACTCGCGCAGTTCGGCCAGCATCCGGGTGACGTCGGCGTAGAACTCGGCCGGGTCGCGGAACGCGTCGATTCGCCAGGCGACGAACCAGAAGCCGAGGTCGGCGGGGGTCTCGTTGCGGCTGAACGCGCCGATGTGCCGTCCCCACGACGTCCCGGCCAACGGGCCGCACAGCGTGTCGATCATCAGGCCGAGCGCGTACCCCTTCTGGCCGCTGTGCTCGCGGTCGCCGCCGAGCGGGGTGAGCCACTTGGCGGCGGCAGGGTCGGTGGTCGGTCGCCCGGCCTCGTCGAGCGCCCAGCCGAGCGGGACCGGCTTGCCGTCGCGGCGGGCGATCTCGATCTTGCCCCAGGCGACGGTGCTGGAGGCGAGGTCGACGACCAGCGGCGGCGCGCCGGAGCCGACCGGCCCGGTGGGGACGGCGAAGGCGATCGGGTTGGTCCCGATCATCCCCTCGGAGCCGTACGTCGGCACCACGAGCGGGGTCGCGTTGGTGGTGGAGATCGCGCCGAGGCCGGCGCGGGCGGCGGCGAGCGCGTGCGCGCCGGCGATGCCGAAGTGGTTGGCGTGGCGGACGGTGGTCATGCAGAGGCCGCCGGCCTCGGCCTTGGCGACGGTCCGCGCCATGGCCCGGGCGGCGTGGACCAGCCCGATGCCGTTGTGGCTGTCGAGGACGAGGGTGGCGGCCGACTCCCGGACGACGGTCAGCTCGGCGGCCGGGTCCATCATCCCGGCGGCGATCTTGGCGTGGTAGTAGGGGAGGCGGGCGACCCCGTGCGACTCGACGCCGCGGATGTCGGCGGCGAGCAGGGTCTGGGCTGCGACCTCGGCGTCGTCCGGCGGCAGGCCCATCCGCTCGAAGGCGCGGCGGGTCCAGGCGTGGAGGCGTTCCGGGGCGACGCGCGTCCCGGCGCGCGGGTCGGTTTCCACGGGGGCGGGCATCAGGGTGGCTCCCTCGTCGTGCGGCGGTTGCTGCCGGGAGGATAGCCGTCGTCGCGCCGACTGCAAGAGCGCCGGGCGGGGAGCGGGTGCGTGGGCGGGCGCGATCGCCGGACTGGGCGCTCGTCGCCCGGTTCGGCCGCGCGGCCCGCACGGGGGCGGCACCGGACGCGGTCGCCGACGGCGCGGCCGGGGCCGGCCGGAACGCGTTCCCTCCGGCCCCGGCGATGCGCCTGGCGCGCGCTACAGACTGATCACTTGGTCCGGCATGTTGCCGGCGAGGGCGGCGTAGAGATCGGGGAAGCAGCCGACCTGCACGCCCTCGACGACGTCGACCGGCTGGTAGCCGCCGTCGGGGGTCACCTTGGCGAGGTGGCGCTCGTCGGCGCACTGGTCGCAGAGCATCAGCAGCATCCCCTGCTCGCGGGCGATCTTGCCGAGGCGCTCGCCGACCGGGTCCCCCTTGCGGAGGATGAACGTGTTGTCGTCGAAGAAGAACATCCCGACCACCTCGACGCCGTGGCGGCCCGCCTCGAGCTGGGGCAGGATCATCTTGGCCAGCTTGTACGACGCGGTGTGGCCGGACGTGGTGAACAGGTACGCGACTTTCACGACGTGAGAGCCCCCCCTTGATGTCTGGACGCGGACCCGACCCGGGCGCGGGCCCGTGGCATCTCGCGCAAGATTGCCAGATCAGGCGGATGTCTGTCGGGCGGATGCCGGGGATTCGCCGGCGTCGTCGGCCGGGAAGCGGTCTCGCTCCGGGTGGTGGAAGTGGAGGGCGCGGGCGACCCGGGTGGTCACCACGCCGGTCTTGGGGGCGAAGAGGAAGGCGAGGGCGAAGAGCAGGGTCGCCACCAGCACCACGCTCGCGCCCGAGGCGATGCCGCGGTGGTACGAGACGAGCAGCCCGAGGAAGCCGGACAGGCCGCCGATCACGGCCGCGGCGGCGACCATCGGGCCGAGCCGGTCGGTCAGCAGGCGGGCGGTGGCGGCGGGGGTGACCAGCATGGCGAGGACGAGGATGTTGCCGACGGTCTGCAGCGAGACGACGATCGCCAGCGAGAGGAGCACGAGGAACAACTGGTCCCACCGCCAGAGGTGCAGACCGGCGGCCTGCGCGAAGGTGCGGTCGAAGGCGACGGAGACGAACTCGCGGCGGAAGAGCCAGAGCGTGCCGAGGACCAGCAGGCCGATGACGGCGGTCAGCAGCAGGTCGCTGCGGGAGACGCCGAGGATCGAGCCGAAGAGGAAGCTCGTCACGTCGCGGGCGTAGGTCCGCTGGCCGGAGATGATGGCAACGCCGAGGGCGAACGCGCCGGCGAAGAGGACGCCGATCGCGGTGTCGTTCGAGAGGCGCCCGCTCTGGGAGACGACGCCGATGCCGAGCGAGACGATCATCGCCGCGATCAGCGCGCCGACGAGGAAGTTGCCGCCGAGGACGAAGGCGATCACCACGCCGGGGAAGATGGCGTGGGCGATGGCGTCGCCCATGAACGCCAGGCCGCGCAAGGTGACGAAGGTGCCGATCACGCCGCAGATGACGCCGACCAGCACGATCGCCAGCAGCGCGTGCTGCATGAAGCCGTGGCTGAACGGCTCGACCACCCACTCGACGGGGCCGCTCACGACGCGTCCTGCGCGAACGGGATGACGGCTTGGCCGCCGAACGCAGCCCGCAGGTTGGCCGCGGTCATCGCCGTCGCCGGCGGGCCGTCGGCGACCACCCGGCGGTTGAGTAGGATCACGCGGTCGGACGACGCCGCGGCGAGGGCGAGGTCGTGGGTGGCGTAGACGAGCGCCTTGCCGGAGCGACAGAGACGGTCGAACAGGTCGACCAGCAACTGCTGGGTCGGCACGTCGACGCCGGTGAACGGCTCGTCGAGCAGGTAGACGTCGCCGTTCTGGAGCAGGGCGCGGGCGAGGAAGACCCGCTGCTGCTGGCCGCCGGAGAGCGCGCCGATCTGGACGTCGGCCAGCCGGCGCATGCCGACCTCACCGAGGGCGGCGAGGGCGTCGTCGCGGTCGCCGCGCGGGATCGGCCGGAGCCGGGGCCGGGTCAGGCCGCGGCCCATCAGCGTGACGTCGAGGACGCTGATCGGGAAGGTCCAGTCGACGCCGGAGCGTTGCGGCACGTAGACGACCTCGCGGCTGGGGCCGGTCACTTCCCGCCCGTGCAGGAGCACCCGGCCGTGGGTCGGGGCCAGCATCCCGGCGAGGCAGCGCAGCAGCGTGCTCTTGCCCGCGCCGTTCGGGCCGAGCAGGCTGACCGTCTGGTACGGCTGGAAGCCGAGGGTGACGTCCTCGAGCGCGGAGCGGTCGCCGAAGTGGATGCCGAGCCCCTCGGCCCGGATCACGGTCTTGGTCCCGATCGCGGCGGCGGCGCTCACCGCAAGGCCCCGACGATGATCTCGGTGTCGGTGCGCAGCAGGCCGAGGTAGGTGTCCGCGCCCGAGCCGGCGGGGCCGAGGCTGTCGGTGTAGAGCGTGTCGACGACCCGGACCCCGGCCTCGGCCGCGAGCCGTTCGGAGAGGGCGGGCGAGGTGGTGTTCTCGGCGAAGATCGCCGGCACCTGCTGCTCCTTGATCGTGGCGATCAGCTTCGTCAGCTCGGCGGCGGACGGCTCGGCGCTGGTGTCGAGGCCGGGGATCACCGTGCCGACGATCGTCAGGCCGTAGCGGTCGGCGTAGTAGCCGAGCGCGTCGTGGCTGGTGACCAGCTTCCGGCGGGCGGGCGGGATGGTGTCGACCGCGGCGGCGATCGCCGTGTCGAGCGCGGCCAGCTCGGCTTGGTAGGCGTCGCTGCGGGCCCGGTACGCGGCCTCTCCGGCCGGGTCGGCGGCGATCAGCCCGTTGGCGATGTTCTCGATCATCACCTTCGCCCGCCGGGGGTCGAACCAGACGTGGGGATCGGGCACGCCGCCTTGGCCCGCGGACAAGGTGGCGATGCCGTCGGTGGCGGTGACGACGGGCGCGCCGGAGTCGGCGCTGGCGATGATGACCTCCGCCCAGTGGTCGAGGCCGAGGCCGTGCTGGACGATCAGCTTGGCCGACTCGGCCCTGACCACGTCCTGCGGGGTCGGCTCGAACTCGTGGGGATCTACGTTCGCCGGCAGCAGCGAGTCGACCGCGACCCGTTCGCCACCGACGTGGCGGACCATGTCGGCGAGGATGCCGATGGTGGTCACCACCGGCAGCGGGCCGCCGTCGCGCGGCGCGACGGTCGGCAGCGGCCCCGGCTCGGGCAGGGTCGGGGCACTGACCGCTGTTGGCGACGACTGCGCGGCCGCGCCGGTTCGTCGCACGGCGAGCAAGATGCCCGCCGCGGCGGCGAGGAGCGCCCGCCGGCCGATGGCGGCGGGACGGTCCGAGTGTCGGTCGGTCATGGGAACTGGAAGCCTCCGGCTGGGACGGGGCGGGCCGAGGCGGCTCGTCGTCTCGGCGCAGCGTACGCCAGATGACACAACGTGTCAATAACCGGCTACCGGCGCGGCGCGTCCTGACAGGCGGGGCAGACGCCGAACACCTCGAGCAGGTGGCTGTCGATCGCGTAGCCGGTGTCGCGGTTGAGGTCGTTGACGAGTTCGTCGACCGGGCAGGCGGAGAAGGCGACGGTCGCGCCGCAGCCGGAGCAGACCAGGTGGTGGCGGTGCCCCGGCGCGCCGGCGACGTAGGCCGGGTGGCCGTCGGCCCGTAGGACGCGGGTCAGCACGTCGACCGAGGCGAGGATCTCGAGCGTGCGGTAGACCGTGGAGCGGCCGACCTCCGGCGCGGCGACCTGCACGTCGGCCACCACCTGCTCGGCGGTGAAGGGGCGCTCGCGGCCGAGCACGGCGCGCACCACCGCCTGCCGCGGGGCGGTCAGCCGGTAGCCGTGGTCGGCGAGGAGGCGGGTGACTTGGCTGGCGGTCGGGGAGGAGCCGGCCGGAACCGGGGGGGCCTCCGCGCCGTCTGGCTTGGGGGAGGCGACCATGGCCGGAAGCCTACCACGCGGCCCGGCGGACGACGCCCCGGAGCCGCGTAGCGTATCCTCAGGCTGAAGTGGTCGCCCCCCGACGGAGCTCGAGATGGCTGTCGTTCGTCGCACCGACCCGCACCGGCCCCGGCTCGACTGGCCGGAGCTGCTCCACCTGCTGCTGTTGGCGCTGCTGGCGTCGTTGCTGCTGCCCGCGGTGACATCGGCCTTGCGCCCGGTCGGCGTCGCGGCCGCCTCCAAGAGCGTGGAGTGGGCGAACTTCGACGTCACGCTCGACGTCCAAGGCAACGGCGAGGTCCACGTCACCGAGCGGCAGGTGATCGACTTCAGCGGCGGCCCGTGGTCGGGCGGCTTCCGTGACATCCCGATGGCGCGGATCGACACCCTGAACGACGTGACCGTGTCGCAGGTGGTGGACGGCGCGACGCACGAGTACCAGTTCGTTCCGAAGGGCCAGTACACCGAGCGGGCCGGCACCTACACCTACCGGGTGGCGAACGACGACACCCTGATGATCCAGTGGGGGTTCCCGAAGGTTTCCGACCAGACGTTGACGTTCCTCGTCGAGTACGACGTCGACGGCGTGATCATGTCGTACCCGAACGCGACGCCGCCCTACCAGCAACTGTCGTGGATCGCGGTCGACCGCGATCTCTCGAGCGTCGCGCCGGTGCGCAACGCGTCGCTGACGATGCACTTCCCGGCGGCGATCGACCCGGCCAAGGCGCAGGTCAACCCGCGCGACGACCCGGCCAACCACACCAAGGACGGCACGACGTGGACGTGGTCGAAGGCGAACCTCTCCTCCGGCGAGGTGTTCGGGGCGGCGGTGCGGTTCCCGCCGATGCTCAGCGTCGCGCCGCCGTCGTGGCAGTCGGCGAGCGACGCCGCCGAGCGTGACGCCGCGGCCTTCGACCAGCAGCGGGCGGTCTTCAACGCGCTCGCGGTCGGCCTCGCGCTGCTGCTGTTGGTGTTCGGCGGGGTCGGCTCGTACCTCCTCTGGAACACGCAGGGGAAGGACCCGGTGGTCGCGCCGATCGCGTTCCTGCCAAAGCCCCCGGACGACCTGCGGCCGGGCGCGGCCGGCACGTTGCTGGACGAGCAGGCTGACGAGCAGGACTTGGTGGCGACGCTGGTCGACCTCGGCCAGCGCGGCGTGCTGCAGATCGAGCAGGAGCAGAGCGGCGGGTTCCTCGGCATCGGCCAGACCACCGACATCACGGTGCGGCTGGCGAACGCCGCCGCGCCGCTCGCGCCGTTCGAGCACGAGCTGGTGAAGGCGATGTTCGGCAGCAAGCTGGAGCAGGGCGAGGCGACGCACCTCTCGACCGCCAAGCAGCGGATCGGGGGGGCGGTGCCGGCGATCAAGGCGGCCCTGTACCAGGAGCTGGTCGACCGCGGCTACTTCGCCCGCTCGCCCGAGGCGACGCGCAGTTTCTGGAAGGGGATCGGCCAAGGCGTCATCGTCTTCGGCCTGGTCGCGCTCTTCCTCGCCAACTCCAGCCTGCCGGAGACGATGCGGCTCTTCTGGGTGCCGTTGGCGGTGACCGCGTTCTACGGGCTGGTGCTGATGCTCCTCAGCAGCAAGCTGCCGAAGAAGACCGAGGCGGGGGCCGAGGCCGCGGCGAAGTGGAGCGCGTTCCGGCATTACCTTGAGGACATCGAGCGCTACCAGAAACTCGACCAAGCCCAGGGCATCTTCGAGGCGTACCTGCCGTACGCGATCGCCTTCGGCATCGAGCGGTCGTGGGTCCAGAAGTTCGCCAGCGCCCAGCCGGCGGCGGCCGGCGGCGGCTGGGTCGGGGTGCCGGGCGGCTGGTACGGCCCGACCGGGCCCTCGGGCACGCCGACCGGGCACGGCGGCGGCACGGTGATCATCGGCAACCCGTGGGGCAACTTCGGGCCGACGAACACAGGCGGCGGCGGCGGTGGCGGCGACTCCGGCGGCGGCTGGGGCCTGCCCGACCTGCAAGGGGGCAGCGACCGGACGGCGCGCACCCTGCAAGGGACGAGCGCGGGCCTGCTCGGCCTGTTCAACACCGCGGGGTCGATCTTCACCCCCTCCTCGGGGAGCGGCGGCGGCGGCGGGTTCGGGGGCGGCTTCGGCGGCGGGGGCTGGGGCGGCGGCGGGGGCTTCGGGGGCGGCGGTGGCGGCGGGGGAGGCTTCGGCGGATCGGGGGGCGGCGGTGGCGGCTTCCACTAGCCGGAATTGCGGCGAGGGCGGCGCGTGAGCAACGGCCAAGACACGGTCCAGTGGTCCGCCCCGGCCGGCCAGGTGCGGTGCAGCTACCACCCCGACGTGCTGACCGGGCTCCGCTGCTCGCGCTGCGGCAAGCCGATCTGCCCGCGCTGCGGGGTGCGGACCCCGGTCGGGATGCGCTGCCCGGACTGCGCCGGGACGCGCCCGGCCGGGCTGGCCGCCGCGCCGCTCGAGGTCGTCAAGGCGGGCGGGGCCGCCTTGGTCGTCGGGGTGGCGGTCGGGGTGCTGTGGGGCTTCTTCCCGGCGTGGCAGTTCTATCTCGCGCTGCTGCTCGGGTTCGGGGTCTGCGAGACGATCGCCCGCCTCGCGCCGGACGCCCGCGGCGTCGGCTGGCAGATGCTCGGGGTGGCGATCTGCCTCGTCGGCCTCGTGGTCAGCCGCTACGTGCTGGCGCAGCGGCTCGGCTTCGACTGGGATGACATCTCGGGGTTCCGACCGCGGGTGCAGAACGGGCTGCAGTTGCGGCCGATCCCTGACCTCGTGTTCGCGGTGATGCCGCTCTTCCTGAACCTGATCCGGTTCCGCTAGCGGCGGGCGAGGTCGACGGGCCGGCGGCCGGCGAAGGCGTCGCCGAGACGGCGGGCCTCGGCCCAGACGTCGCGCACCGGCACCTCGTGCTGCTCGGCGAGGGCGAGGCAGTCGTCGTACTCCGGCATCGCGTCGGTGACCCGGCCGTCGAGCGCGCGCAGCTTGAGGCGGACGTCGCCCCAACGGGTGGCGACCGACACGAACGACCGCTCGGCCTTGGTCCGGTCGATGGGGACGGCCCGGATGCCGAGCGTCGTGCTGTTGGCGAAGCAGGCGGCCTCGACCGCTTCCCGCCGCGCGGCGGGGCAGATGATCGAGACCTGCGTCGCCGGGCGGCCCTTCTTCATGATGATCGGGGTCAGCCAGGCGTCGAGCGCGCCGGCCGCGAAGAGGCGGTCGAGGAGCGGCGCGAAGAACTGCGGGTTCATGTCGTCGATGTTCGTCTCGAGCAGCAGCTCGTGGTCGCCGGCCTCGTCGCGGGCGGCGGGCTCGCCGACCCAGACCCGCAGCGCGTTCGGCCACGGCAGTTCCCGGCGACCGAAGCCGTAGCCGACCGCCGTCGGCCGCAGCGGCGGCGTGCCGAAGTCGGCGAGGGTGGTCAGGATCGCGGCCCCGGTGGGGGTCAGCAACTCGCCGGCGGGGTCCCCCGGCGGCTCGCCGGCGAGCGGGGCGCTCGCGTCGGCGACCAAACGGGCGGTGGCCGGCGCGGGGACCGGCAGCATCCCGTGCGCGGCCCGGACCCAGCCGGAGCCGGCGCGGAGCGGCCCGCACCAGACCTCGCCCACGCCGAGCAGGGCGAGGCCCGCCACCGCGCCGACGATGTCGACGATGGCGTCGACGCCGCCGACCTCGTGGAAGTGGACGGTCTCGACCGGCACGCCGTGGACCGCGGCCTCCGCCGCGGCAAGGCGGCCGAAGACCGAGAGGGCGCGGTCGCGGACGGCGGGATCGAGCCCCGAGCCGGCGATCAGGGCGCGGATCGTCGCCCAGTCGCGGCTGGTCGCGTCGTCGTCAACGACAACGTCGACGCGGCTGCCGGTGAGGCCGTGCCGCTCGACCCGTTCGACCACCAGTTCGTAGCCGGCCAACGGCAGGGCGGCGAGAGCCTCGCGCAGCGCGGCGGGGTCGAGGCCGGCGTCGATCAGCGCGCCGAGGATCATGTCGCCGCTCGCGCCGGAGAAGGGGTCGAACCGGGCAATCGTCATCTGCTGGCTCCCGAGCCGGCGCGAATCGCCGCCGGACGAGGGTAGCAGACCGAGCGTGCTACGATCCGAGGGTTGACTCTGACCGCGCACGAACCTGAGAGGATGCCCGCGATGCCGCACGCCCGGCCGACCGCCGAACCGACCGCGACCGCCCGCCGCTACGGCGGCCAGTCGAGCAGCGCGCCGCTGCGCACCGTGATGGTCCGACTGCCGGCGCCGCCGGCAACCGGGGACGAGTGGGGACCGTTCGCCTACCCGCGCCCGGTCGACCACGCCGAGACGGAGGCCGAGCACGCGGCGTTCCGCCGTCTGCTCGAGGACGCCGGGGTCGAGGTGTTGGTTGAGGGGCCGGACCAGCCGGGTCTGCTCGACGGGATCTTCGCCTACGACCCGTCGTTCGTGACCGACCACGGCGCGATCCTGCTCCGGCTCGGCAAGGACCTGCGGCTGCCGGAGGTGGCCAACCACGAGGCGTCGTACGCGGCACTCGGCATCCCGATCCTCGGCCGGATCGAAGCGCCGGGGACGGTCGACGGCGGCGACATGGTCTGGCTCGACCAGCAAACGCTGGCGGTCGGCCGCGGCTACCGCACGAACGACGAGGGGATCCGGCAGTTGCGGGCGATCCTCGACCCGGCCGGGGTGGGGGTGCTGGAGGTCGCGCTGCCGCACTGGCACGGCGCGGGCGAGTGCCTGCACCTGATGTCGATGATCAGCCCGGTCGCCGAGCGGACCGCCGTCGTCTACCTGCCGCTGATGGCGACCGCCTTCGTGCAGGAACTGGAGCGGCGCGGCTGGGACTTCGTCGAGGTGCCGGACGCGGAGTTCGACAGCCACGGCTGCAACGTGCTGCCGCTCGGCGGGGGCACGGTGGTCGTCTGCGAGGGAAGCCCGGTGACCCGGTCCCGACTGGAGGCCGCCGGTTTCGACGTGCGGGCCTACAAGGGGGACGAGCTCTCCCACAACCGGGCCGGCGGCCCGACCTGCCTGACCCGGCCGATCTGGCGCGAGGTGGGCTGACGGGCGACGCTCGCCGCCGCCTCGCTTGACGAGGCAGGGCCGCCCGCATAAGGTCGGTGCGTGCAACAGACCGTGGGCGCGCGCCGGAGCGGGCGCGGGCCGGGACCAAGGTGTCCGTCGCTCGACGTGGTGCGGCGGACGGGCCACGCAACGCGAGGAGGCGATTCGATGACCGCGAACCAGCCCGACCGAACCGACGCGTTGATGCAGATGGAGCCGAGCGAGGTCGCTCGCCGGTTCCGGGCCGGCCAGATCAGCCGGCGCGACGTGGCCAAGCTGTTCGGGGCGCTCGGGCTGGTCTCGGCCCTCGGGCCGACGTTGGCGCAGAACCCGGCGCTGGCGCAGGACAACGTCCTGACGATGATCATCTGGGAGGGGTACGCCTCGGACGAGTGGAAGGTGCCGTTCGAGGAGAAGTACGGCGCCAAGGTCGAGCCGACTCCGGCCGGGACCGGGGACGAGATGTTCGCGGCGATGAAGGGGAGCGGCGGCACCACCTACGACATGGTGTCGGCCTCCTCCGACCTGCCGGAGCGGCTCTACCGGGCCGACCTGCTGGCGGAGATCGACACCAGCAAGCTGACCAACTACAACGACCTCTACCCGCAGTTCCAGCGGCCGCCGTACATCACCTTCGAGGACAAGCTCTACGGCGTGAACTTCGCTTGGGGGCCGACGATCATCCTCTACGACCCGGCGGTGATCACCACCGAGCCGACGTCGTGGAAGGCGATGCTCGACGAGCAGTACAAGGGGAAGATCTCGACCTGGAACTACCCGCTCCAGATCGCCCAGTACGCGTTGCTGCTCGACCCGAAGCCGGAGAACCCGTTCGTCCTCACCGACGAGCAGCTGGCGCAGGTGAAGGACATCCTGGTCAAGCAGCGGCCCCTCGTCCGCAAGTACTGGGACCTCGGCGGCGAGGTGGCCGAGCTGTACATGAACAAGGAGATCGTGATCTCCGACGGCTGGCCGTACATCACGCAGCAGGTCATCGGCTCCGGCGGCGCGATCAAGGAAGCGTGGCCGACCGAGGGGGTCACCGGCTGGTCCGACTCGTGGTGCATCTCGAAGTCGGCGGCCAACCCCGACCTGGCCATGAAATGGGCCGACTGGATGATCGGGCCCGAGGGTCAGGAAGGCGTGATGAAGGTCATGAACTACGCGGTCACCAACAAGAAGGTGATCGAGGCGGTGCCGGCCGAGCGACGGGCGGAACTGCGGATGACCGACATCCCGACCGACTACGCCAGCATCCACATGTGGCAGTACATCCCGACCTACGACAAGTGGGTCCAGGTCTGGCAGGAGGCGACGGCCAGCTAGGCCGGCGCGAACCGGACGCACCGAACCGGGGAGGGGCGGCGACCGCCGCCCCTCCCCGCACCCGGCCGGGCGCGGCACCCCCGCCGTCGCCGGTCGCCGAGGAACGGCAGGAATGGCGACCGTCGCCGTCACCGACGAGCCAAAGTCGAGCGTCGCCGAGCGGGGGTCGCGCAGCGTCGCCCCGGTCGCGCTGCTGGCCGGCCCGGTCGGCTGGATGGTCCTGTTCTACCTCGTGCCGCTGGCCCTCCTGCTGGTCCACGCCTTCTGGTCGCTCGACCCGGACACCGGGACGCGGGTCTGGACATTGGACAACCTACGGCAGATCGTGACCGTCGACCTCTACCCGAAGGTGCTTGTGCGGACGGTGCTGATGGCGCTGGCGGTGATGCTCACCGACGCGGTCCTCGCCTTCCCGCTCGCCTTCTGGCTGGCGAAGAAGGTCCGCAGCCACCGCGAGCTGCTGTTGATGATGGTCATCTTCCCGCTCTGGAGTTCGTACCTCGTCCGGGTCTTCGCCTGGAAGACGATCCTCGGCACCAACGGCATCCTGAACTCGTTCCTCCTCTCTACCGGGATCGTGCACGAGCCGGTCTCCGCCTTCCTCTACTCGAAGACGGGGATGTACATCACCTTCAGCCACGTCTGGCTGCCGTTCATGGTGCTGCCGCTCTACACCGTGCTGGACCGGCTGCCGAACACCCTGCTGGAGGCGGCGGCGGACCTCGGCTCGAACGGGCCGCGCAGCTTCCTGCGCGTGATCCTGCCGCTGAGCCTGCCGGGCCTCGTCGCCGGCGGCCTCAGCGTCTTCAGCCTGACGATGGGGGACTACATCATCCCGTCGCTGATCGGCGGCAGCCCGGGGACGGAACTGATCGGCGGCATCGTCGCCGACCAGTTCGGCGTCGCCGACAACTGGCCGCTGGGCGCGGCGCTGATCCTGCCGGTCCTGATCGTCATCTCGATCTTCCTGCTGATCGCGAACCGGTTCGGGGCACTGGGGAGGATCGAGCGATGAGCGCGGCGACGCCCGCCGCCACGTCGGCAGCCGCACCCGGCAAGCCTGACCGGGGCCGCCGCAACTGGGGCCTGACCGCGTGGTCGATCCTCGTCTACGCCTTCCTCTATCTGCCGCTGGTGATCGTCGTCCTCTACTCGTTCAGCGCGACCAAGGTGAACGCCTGGCCGATCAAGGGGTACACGCTCGACTGGTACCGCCAGTTCCTGCAGGACGACGACATCTTCGCCTCGATCCGGCTCTCGGTCTTCGTCGGCATCGTCGCCGCCTGCGCGGCGGTGGTGCTGGGGACGCTGGCGGCCTTCGCGATCGACCGCTACGACTTCCCGGGGAAGCCGGCGCTGCGCTTCCTGATCGTGCTGCCGATCACGCTGCCGGGGATCGTCACCGGCGTCGCGCTGCTGTCGTGGTTCCACGGCTTCGGGGTGCCACTCTCGCGCTGGACGATCATCGCCGGCCACGTCACCTTCTGCATCACGCTGGTGGTCAACAACGTGGTCGCCCGGCTCGGCCAGTTGCCGCGCCACCTGACGGAGGCCTCGGCCGACCTCGGGGCGAACCCGTGGACGACCTTCTGGCGGGTGACCTTCCCGCTGATCCGGCCGGCCGTGCTGGCCGGGGCGATCCTCGCCTTCACGCTGTCGTTCGACGAGATCATCGTCACCTTCTTCTTGACCGGGCGGGAGAAGACGCTGCCGCTCCTGATCTGGGGCCGGCTGCGGATGGGACTCTCGCCGGAGATCAACGCCGCGGCGACCGCGATCATCGCCGTCTCGCTGGTCGGCGTGCTGCTCGTCAGCCGTCTGACCCGCACCAATGACCTTGTCTGACCGGAGGAGCCGTTGCCTGCCATGACCGCCGTCCGAGCCTCGCACCCCGCCGACGGCACGCCGAGCATCGAACTGCGCGAGGTGCGAAAGGCGTTCGGCGGGGTGACCGCCGTCGACGGCATCTCGCTGCGCGTCGGCAAGGGGGAGTTCCTGACGCTGCTGGGGCCCTCCGGCTGCGGCAAGACGACGACGCTGCGGATGATCGGCGGCTTCGAGCTGCCGACCGCCGGCGAGGTCTACATCGATGGCGAGGCGATGGGCACCCGGCCGCCCTTCCGGCGGCCGGTCAACACCGTCTTCCAGAACTACGCGCTCTTCCCGCACCTGACCGTCGGCAAGAACGTCGCCTACGGCCTCGAGATGCAGCGGGTGGCGAAGGCCGACCGGGAGCGGCGGGTGGGGGAGGCGCTGGCGATGGTCCGGCTGCCCCACGTCGAGGGGCGCAAGCCGAGCGAACTCTCCGGCGGCCAGCAGCAACGGGTCGCGCTGGCGCGGGCCCTCGTCAACCGGCCGGCGGTGCTGCTGCTGGACGAGCCGCTCGGCGCGCTCGACCTGAAGCTGCGGAAGGCGATGCAACTGGAGCTGAAGCGGCTGAATCGGGAGGTCGGGGCGACCTTCGTCTACGTCACCCACGACCAGGAAGAGGCGCTGACGATGTCCGACCGGATCGCCGTCATGAGCGACGGGCGGATCCTGCAAGTCGGCACCCCCTCGCAAATCTACGAGCAGCCGGTGAACCGCTTCGTCGCCGACTTCATCGGCCAGACGAACTTCCTCGACGTCCACGTCCTCGGCAACACGGTCGAGTCGGCCACCGTCCAACTGCCGGGGTCGCCGAACCTGCGGGTGAGCGTGCCGGGGGGCGAGGTGCGGCGCGGGCCGGCGACGGTCGCGGTGCGGCCGGAGAAGGTCGTGCTGGAGGCGGACGTGCCGGGCGGCGTGCCGGCCGACTGGAACCGGCTCGAGGGGACGCTGCTCGACATCATCTACCTCGGCACCCACACCCAGTACGTGACCCGGCTGCCGGGAGGCGGCGTGGTCACCGTCCACCGTCAGAACCGGTCGTTCGGCGAGCCGGAGCCGACTCCCGGCGGGCCGATCCGGATCGCGTTCGACCCGGCGGCGGGGATGCTGCTGTACGAGTAGTCGGGGAGTCGGGGAGTCGGGGGGTCGGGGAGCGGTCGCTCCGCGGCATTTGGGGGGTCCGGGGGAGGGCCAAGCCCTCCCCCGAGTCGGTTTCTCCTCCC
>JBDHWC010000021.1:0-34995 GCA_039809985.1 Thermomicrobiales bacterium
CCGCCAGCGCGGCCGCCACCGTCGCCGGGTCGAGCCCCGCCTCGGCCCCGAGCTCGGCCAGCACCGCCGGGTCGCCGATGTCGCGCCCCGCCTCGAAGTAGGCACGGTGGATCGCCGCGAGCGCGTCCTGCGCCCGTTCGCCCGCCAACCCGACCAGCTGGTGGGAGGCGAGGGTGTTCGGCATCCTGTCGTCCGGAGCGAACCGGAACTCCAGCCCGGCCTGCCTCCCCGTCGCCCGCACGCGGTCGAACACCGGTTCCGGGTCGGTGATGCCGCGCGCCGCGAAGTAGTCGGCGAGGGCCACCCCCGCCGGCGGCAGCGACGGGTCGAGCTGGAACGGGTGCAGGCGCACCGCGACCGGCTCGCCGTCCCACTCGGCCAAGGCGAGCTCGAGGTTCCGCAGGCCGATCCGGCACCACGGGCAAACGGTGTCGTGGAAGACGTCGATGTTCACGAACACTCCCGGCGGACACGGCACGACCCGGCGTCGCCTGCCGCGACGCCGTGGGAATGGTCGCCCATCCGCCGTCCGCCGGTCGAGGGGGGAGCGCGGGCGCGCTACCCGGCCGCGCCGTCGGCGGCGATCTCGTCCAGTCGCACCGTCCGCCCCTGCTCGGCCGACCGGTAGACGGCGGCGACGGTCCGCAGTGTGCCGAGGTTGTCCACGCCGGAGGTCAGCGGCTCGCCTCCCGTCTGGATCGCCTCCATCAGCGACGCCATCGGCCCGAGGAACGCGTCCGGGATCCACCACGTGCCGAGCGTGGCCGCGTGCCATGTCAACGGCTCGGCCCGCGGCTGGTACTCGAGCGTGTCGACCCGACCGGTCGGGTAGTCGTAGAGGAGGCCGAGCGTGCCGCGGACGATCCCCTCGGTCCCGAGCCAGCGGAAGCGGGCATGGGCGTCGTCGCTCCAGTCGTGGTGGTTGGCATCGACGACCACCTGAAGGTCGCCCGGATAGTCGAGCACCGTCAGGGTCCGGGTCTCGCCCGTCTCCGTCTGGCCGGGCCAGCGGCCGTGGCGGGCGGTGACCGCGACCGGGTCGCCGAAGAGGTAGCGAACGCTGTCGAGGTAGTGGATCGAGTGGTACATCACCTCCAGGCGCGACGACGCGGCGATCCACGGCCACATCCGCCACGGCGTCCGCACGCTGACCTCGATCCGGGCGTCGGCCACCCCGCCCAGCGCGCCCTGCTCGATCAACTGCCGCGAGACGCGAATCCCGGCGTCCCACCGCATCTGCTGGTTCACCGCCAGCATGACCCCGGCCGCCTTCGCCCGACCGACCAGCCGCGCCGCCGCCGCGAGGTCGTCGGAGAGCGGCTTCTGGCAGAGCAGGTGCTTGCCGGCGTCGATCGCCCGCGCCGCCTCCGTCGCCTGCGCCCACGGCGTGATCGCCATGTCGACGATCTGCACCGACTCGTCGGCAAGGAGATCGTCAATGCTCGCCGCCACGCGGGGGATGTCGTGCGCGGCCGCGGTTCGCTCGGCGGCTTCGCGATTCTGGTCGTAGCACGCGACAACGCGCAGCCCGGCCTTGCGGTAGGCAGGCAGGTGGGCGTAGTTGACGATCCCGCCGCAGCCGACGAGGCCGATCCCGTAGTCGTGCTTGGCCGGGAGCGCGATCGCGTCGCTGACGTCGTAGCCGGCGAGGTTCATGGCCTGTCTCCGTCCGTGGGCCGGGCCGGTCAGAGGCGGATGCCCGCTGCCTCGGCCTGTGCCGCCCGCAACAACTCCGCGCTCGGGGTCTCCCCGGTGATCGCCGCCTGCACCGCGCCGTCGATGATCTCGACCAGTCGCGGCAGCGCGGCCGAGCGCGGCAAGGTCCGCGCCCCGGCGTGCAGCGTCTCGAGGTCTCGGGCAAACGGGATCAGCGCGTTCACCTCGGGATCGTCCCACGTCGAGCGGCGGCAGCCGATGCCGCCGGCCAGCGTCGTCAGCCGGTCCATCGCCGGCGTCGCGCAATGGCGGACGAACGCGGTCGCCACCTCCGGGTGCCGACTGCCGGCCGCGACCGCGAGCAGCCAGTAGACGTTGAGGGAGCCACGCCGGCCGGCCGGGCCGTCGCCGGCGGGCACCGGCGCGACCCCGACCTTCCCCTTCACCGGGCACCCGGGCTGCTCGCAGACGGCCGCGAAGCCGAACCAGTTGACCATCATCGCGATCCCGCCCGCCGCGAAGCGCTCCCCGGACGCCACCGAGTCGATCGCCTCCTGTCCCGGCGGGGTCAGGCCGCGGTCGCCGATCGCCCGCCGCAGGAAGTCGAGCGCGGCGACCGCCTCCGGCGTGTCGAGGGTCGGCACCCCTTCCCGTTCCAGTTCCCCGCCGCGACTCCACGTCTGCAGGCAGAAGTCGTAGACCGAGTTGTGGCCGTCCGGGTAGGCGGCGAAGATCGTTCCCCATTCGCCTGCCTCCGGCCGCGTGAAGTGGCGGGCGACGTCCTCGAACTGCCGCCACGTCGTCGGCACCGCGAGGTCGCGCCCGTACCGGTCGCGGTAGGCGCGTTGCTCGGCCGGGTCGGCGAAGCGGTCGGCTCGGTAGACGAGGCACTCCGGGCCGTCGTGGTACGGCAGGCCGTAGACCGCGTCGCCGAAGCGCTGCATCCCGGTCAGGCTGGGCGACCAGCCGTCGGGGTAGTCGGGCGGCGGGTCGCTCGCCAGCATCGGCCCGAGATCGCGCAGCGCCCCCGCGGCCACTGCCTCGGCCAGCCAGTCGGTGACGACTAAGGCGACATCCCACGTGCCGTCGCGCAGGCCGCCGTCGGCGAACAGCGTCTGGGTCAGCGGGTTCAGGTCGAGTTGCACCGCCTCGAGGTCCAGCGTCGTCCCGCTGGCGACCCGGAAGTCGTCCCACTGCTGGCGGATCGACACCGCGAAGGGGTCGAACCGGCGGACCGCGATGCGGAAGGTGTCACCCATCTTCGTTGCCCCCGCCCGTCCCCGAGTGGCGCTCGCGTGGGGGTCCCCGTTCGGACCCGTCTGCCGCCGGCACCCGTGGCGGCGCCGGCATCTCACCTGAGCCACGCGGCATCTTCGCAAAGCCGTCGTCGGCGGGCTGCCGTGCCCGACGCGCCGCCTACTCCGCCAGCAGCCGCTCGGTGTCCTGCCCGACCGTCGGCGCCCCCCGGCCCGAAGTCAGGAGACCGCCGTCGATCCGGATCGGGCAGCGGGTGGTCTCCAGCGCCGCCCCGTTCGGGCGCTCCACGTGCTGCGTCATTCCGAGCGCCCGGAAGCCGTCGTGGGCCAGCAGCCGCGGCCACGTCAGCACGTCGGCGCACCAGACGTCGGCCGGCTCGAGGATCGCCAGCCACGCCTCGGTCGTCCTTTGGAGCAGGTGCTCGGCGAGCGCCGCCTTGATCGCGTCCCGTTCGGTGAACCACGCCTGCGGGTCGTCGCGAGCGACGAGGGCGTCGCAGCCGATCAGTTGCCCGAGCCGGGGCACCGGCGACATGGCCAGCGCCAGCCAGCCGTCGGCGGTCCGGTAGATGCCGTAGGGCGCGGCGAGGTAGGCGTGGGCGTTGTTCACCGCCGCCCGCTCCGGCAGTCGGCCGCCGTCGTTCAGGTGCGTCGTCAGCACCTCGAACTGGAGGTCGAGCACGCTCTCCAGCAGGCTCGCCTCGACCAGGCCGCCGCGTCCGGTCACCCCTCGCCGGACCAGGCAGGCGAGGATCCCCTGCGCGAGGTGCGCCCCGGCGAGGATGTCGGCCACCGCCAGCCCGAAGGGGACCGGCCCCTGCGCCGCGTCGCCGCTCAGCCAGGCGAGCCCGGAGACCGCCTGCGCCAGCAGGTCCTGCCCCGGCTTGTCGCGCCACGGACCGCGGTCGCCGTAGCCGGTGACCGTGGCGTAGACCAGCCGCGGGTTGACCTCGCGCGCCGCCGGCCAGTCGAGCCCGATCCGCTCCATCACCCCCGGCCGGAAGTTCTGGATCATCACGTCGGCCCGGGCGATCAGCCGCTTCACCGCGGCGAGGTCGGCCGGGTTCTTGAGGTCGGCGGCAACGCTCTCCTTGTTCCGGTTGATCGAGTGGAAGAGGGTGCTGTCGCCGTCGAGTTCAAGGTTGGAGATGTAGAGGTGGCGGCAGAGGTCGCCGACCCCCGGCCGCTCGATCTTGACCACCCGCGCCCCGAGGTCGGCCAGCCGCAACGCGCACGACGGCCCCGCCAGGAACTGGCTGAAGTCGAGCACGAGCAGCCCGTGCAGGGGCCGCTCCTCCTCCGGCAGGACCGGCAACGGCGGCAGGGTCGCGGACTCAGGCACGGGCTCCTCCGGGCAGACTCTGGTGGTAGAGCCGGTCGAGGTCGTCGAGCACCGCCAGCGGGTCGCCGCCCTCGCGCAGGTAGGCGTGGACCACGTGCCCGGCCTCGTCCTGGAAGGGGATGTAGCCGTCATGGCGGGGTCGCAGCCACGCCTCGTCGAGCGCGGACAGGGTGTCGGCGTGGTAGCCGTCCGTCAGCCGGTCGGCCTCCGGGTCCAGCCACGCCGCGCGGTGCCCGGGCTGCCCGCCGGCCGCCACCCAGAGGCCGCGCTGCACCTCGGGCGACGCGCAGGTGGCGGCGTACTCGACGGCCAGCCTGACGTCGGCGCACCGTTGCGTGATCGCCAAGCCGGTGCCGCCGAGCGTCGAGCGGAGCCGCGCCCCGTTCAGTTCGACGAGGCCCCCGAACCGCAACGGCGGTCGCGGCGTCGTGTAGTCGCGCCGCGCGTAGGTGCTGTAGCCGTAGGCGAACGGGCAGTAGGCGATCTCGTCGCCGGCGACCATCGCCTCGTAGGTGCGAATCGGGTTGCGGTCGAGGCAGACCGGGTCGCAGAGCCGGACCAACTCGCGCAGCGACTCCAGCGCCAGCCTCCCGGCTTCCGGCCCGAGCACCCGCTCCCCGGTCGCGCACGGCTCTTCGCCGAAGGCGTTGCCGAGCATGAAGAAGGCCATCAGGGCGTCGATCGGGATGGCAGGCAAGGCAACCAGTCTGGCCCGAGCGAGGTCGAGCAGGTCGTCCCACGTCCGGGGAACGCCGCGACCGTGGCGGGCCAGCAGGTCCTCCCGCCACGCGGCCACCGGCGTCGCCGCGTCGATCGGCAGGGCCCAGAGGTGCCCGCCCGCCTCGTAGCTCCGGTACGACGCCCCGACGCTGTTCGCCGCCTGGTCGGCGAGGTAGTCGGCCGACAGGTGGGCGTCGAGCGGCACCAGCACCGGGTGGGCGGCAGCGTGGCCGGCGAACGGGTGGTCGATCACGATCAGGTCGAACGACTCGGCCAGCCGCTCGATCGGGAAGTCGGCGAAGGCCTGCAGGGAGCGCCGCTCCCAGCGGATCGTCACCTCCGGCCGCGCGTCCATGAAGCGCTGGGCGGTCGCCAGCAACGGCAGCAGGCCGCGGGTGTGGTTCCAGGTGATGCCGGTCAGTTCGCGCTGGGCCACGGGCTCCCCCGTTGTCGCGGGCGGCTCGTCGGTTGGGGCGGAACGACGTCCCGGCAGCCGGGCGGACGATCCGCTACACTGTGCGTGCAGGAATCATCGATGCGCAGGTGAACGATGTCAAGGTCGCGGCCCAGTCCAATGCCAGCCGACGAGCCGGAGCCGGGCCCCGCCTACCGGGTGCCCGGTCTCGAACGCGGGCTCGACGTCCTCGAACTGCTCGCCGCCCGCCGCCGACCTATGACGCAGGCCGAGATCGCCCGCGCCCTCGACCGTTCCCCGAGCGACCTGTTCCGGACCCTCACCGTCCTCGACCGCCGCCGGTACCTGCGGCGCGACCCCGTCTCCGGGGCGTACCAACCGACCCTCCGCCTGTTCGAGCTCGCGCAGCTCCACCACCCGGAGGAGGCACTGCTCCGCGCCGCCGGCCCCGCCATGCGCGCCCTCACCGTCGCCACCGGCGAGTCGTGCCACCTCTGCGTCCTCGACCGCGACACCCTCCGCCTCGTCGTCCTCGCGCAGGAGGAGTCCCCGGCCCGCGTCCGCCTCTCGGTCGCGGTCGGCAGCACGCTGCCACCCGCGACCAGCGCGTCGGGGCGCGTCCTCCTCGCCACGCTGCTCGACCACGACCAAGCGGCCCTCGGCCAGATCCTCGCCGACCTGCCGGCCACCGAGCGCGCGTCGTTCCGAGCGCAACTCGAGGCCGTCCGCGAGCGCGGCTGGGAGGCCGCCCACGGCGAGACGGTCGCCGGCGTCAGCGACCTCTCGGTCCCGATCGCGCCCGACGCCCCGGTCACCCGCGCCGCCCTCGCCGTCGCCGGCCTGCCCCGCGACCACGAGGCGTGGCGCGACGCGACGCTGCCCGCGTTGCACGCCGTCGCCGCGGAGATCGCCCGCGACGCCGGCCTCGCCGCCCTGCCGACCCCCGACTGACCCGCCAGCCATCAGCCGCCAGCCGCCAGCAAGGAGGACCCTGATGCGATTCGTCGAGCGCCATTTCGAGGACTACGCCGTCGGCGAGGAACGCCTCACGCTTGGGCGGACCATCACCGAGGCGGACATCGTCCTCCACGCCGGACAGACCGGCGACTTCTACCCGCACCACATGGACGCCGAGTGGTGCCGGACGCAGCCGTTCGGCCAGCGCATCGCCCACGGCACGCTGATCTTCAGCGTCGCGGTCGGCATGACCGCCGGCGACATCAACCCACTCGCCTTCTCCTCCGGCTACGACCGGCTCCGCTTCGTGAAGCCGGTCCACATCGGCGACACCCTCCGCTGCCGGGTGACGATCTCCGAAAAGCGCGACCACAAGCGCCCCAACCTCGGGGTCGTCGTCGAGCATCTCGAGACGGTCAACCAGCGCGACGAGGTCGTCCTCGTCTGCGACCACCTGCTGCTCGCCGAGCGGCGGTCGCCGCTCCTCGCCGCGCACGCCTGAGCACCGGGGCCAATTCCGCGGCGCGGTCTTCCCTCTCGCCGGCGATCACGGCACAATGCGGCGACCACGCCCGCCGCCGTCTCGCCGCCGAGGATGCCGTGCCTGCCGTTGTCCGCCGCTTGCTCGTCGCGTTCCTGCTCGCGCTCGCGCTCGTCGCCCCGCTGATCCGGCCACGCCCCGTGTCGGCCGCGCTCGACCCCGCCGTCCGCGACGGCGTCATCCCGGCCGCGGTCCAGATCGGCGTCCTCGTCACCGTCACCGAGAACGGGCAGACCTCCAACAGCTACGTCACCTTCGGCAGCGGCACGGTCGTCTCAACCGCCGGGCTGGTCCTCACCAACCAGCATGTGGTCGCCGCCTCGACCGACGCCGAGCTGCGCCGCTTCGAGGCCGAGCAGCAAGCGACCTCGCCCGGCATCACCTTCACCCGCCAAGGGGAAGGGTTCGCGATCCTGACCACCGACGGCCGACAGCCGACCGAGCTGCGATACCTCGCCTCCCTCGTCGCCGAGGACGCCGCCCTCGACTTGGCCGTCCTCCGGATCGACCGCGACCCGCAGGGCGCGATACTGGTCGGCTCGACCCTCAACCTGCCGTTCGTCCCGCTCGGCGACTCCGACCAGCTCGACCTCGGCGACGACCTCCACGTCTTCGGCTACCCGGTCATCGGCGGCCGGGCGATGACCTACGCCCCCGGCGTCGTCAGCGGCTTCCGCTACGAGGACGGCGTCGACGGCCCGGCGTGGATCGTCTCCAACGTCCTGATCTCCGGCGGCGACAGCGGCGGCACCGCGGTCGACGACGCCGGCCGGCTCGTCGGCGTCCCCACCGCCGGCACCCCGCTCGACTGCCGGCCCGGCGACACCAACGCCGACGGCACGGTCGATGCCAACGACACCGGCTGCGTCCCCACCGGCGGCTCGCTCGCCCAGATCCGCCCGATCAACCTCGCCCGCCCGCTCTTGGCGCAGGCCGATCCGGCCTTCGCCGCCGGGGCCGCGCCCGCCAGCACGGCCCCGACCAACGGCGACGCCGCCGACCCGCGCGCCGCCGCCGACCGCTGTGTTGCCGCCGGCGACTGGCTCTGCGCCACCCGCTTCCTCGAGCGGGCTCTGGCCGCCGCCCCCGGCGACCCCGCGCTCACCCATTCGCTCGTCGACGCCTACTTGCAACGTGGCGCGAGCGAGGAGGGAGCGGGCCGCCTGACCGACGCCCGCGCCTCCTACCAGCGAGCGGCCGAGCTTGACCCGTCGCGGGCCGAGGCGCAGGCGGCGCTCGACCGGATCGGCGGCTACGGCTCGGTCGTCTTCCAAGACGACTTCTCCGGCCCCCAGCGCTTCACCCCCTCCGATGCCGGAGACGCCTCGGCCGCCTACGTTGACGGCGGGTTCGTCCTTACCGAGTCGGCCCCGGGCGGCCTCTTCAGCTACCCGCTCGGGGACCACTCCGGCAACAGCTCGGCGGCGGTCGACCTGCGCGGGGCCGAGGGCGACGGCAGCGTGCTGATCCAAGTCAGCGGCGAGGGCGACGGCGCGGCAGCGTGGATCTTCGGCGTCGACCCGCTCAAGAAGCGCTGGACGGCGATGCAGGTCGACCCCGGCGCCGACACCTACCACACCACCATCGCCCCGACCGACTTCGGCGCGCTGGTCGCCGACCCGGTGAGCCGGGTCGAACTGCGCGTCGTCGACGGCGCGCCGCAGCTGCTGGTCAACCACGTCGACGTCCCGGCCGCGCAGGCGGTCGCCCTCCCGGCCGTCGACGGCGCCCGCTTCAGCTTCGGCGTCGCCATGGACCCCGACGGCACCGCGCCGTTCAAGGCGACCTTCGACGCGGTGGCCCTCTACGCGCTGAACTGACTCCGGCAGACCTTCACAAACGAGCGTCGCTCCCCGATACTCGCAGCGGGGAAGGACGATCCGGTCAGCCGAGGTGGGTCATGGCTGTAACCGTTCGCGTCCTGTTCGCGCTCGTCTTTGCCCTGCTGCCGACCGTCGGCGGCCTCGCACCCCGGCGCGCCGCGGGCGCGGCGTCGATCGACCCCGCCGTGCGGGACCGAGCGATCGACGCGTCGGTCGAGCTCGCGATCCAGATTCGGTTCGAGAACGGCTCGACCAGCTTCACCGACCACTTCCCGCTCGGCAGCGGCACGGTCGTCTCGCCCGACGGCCTGATCCTGACCAACGCGCACCTCGCCGACCGCGACGAGCAACGGGCGACGATCGAGGGGTTCGAGCGCGAACTGCGCCAGACCTACCCCGATGTCCAACTGACGCTCGACGAGTCGGTCTTCGTCGTGCTCACCTCGAACGGGGTGCGGCCGCCGGAAGCGGCCTTCACCGCCGAGACCGTCGTCATCGACCCGGACGTCGACCTCGCGGTCCTGCAAGTCGTCGGCGACGAGAACGGCCGCCCCTTCGACCGCGCCAACCTGCGCCTGCCGTACCTGCCGATCGGCGACTCCGACCAGCTCCGGCTGGGCGACGCGGTCCACCTTTTCACCTATCCGGGGATCGCCGACGGCGCGCTGACCTACACCACCGGCGTGGTCAGCGGTTTCGGCTTCGACCCATCGGTCGACGGCGTCGCCTGGATCCGGACCGACGCGGTGATGTCGGGCGGCAGCAGCGGCGGCACGGCGATCGACGACGCCGGCAAGCTGATCGGCGTCCCCACCCGCGGTTCCGCCCTCGACTGCCGACCCGGCGACACCAACGGCGACGGCACGGTTGACGCCACCGACGCCGGCTGCATCCCGACCGGCGGCTCGCTCGGCGAACTGCGCCCGGTCAACCTCGCCTTGCCGCTGCTCGCCCGCGCCCTCGACGCCACTTCGCAGCATGACGCGGCCCCGACCGAGCCGGCGGTCACCGCGCGGCCCGTTGCCACCTCGGTCCCGGAACTCCCGCCGTTGCCGATCGGCGACGCGGACGACACGACGCCAGGGACCAACCCGACCGAGCCGGCGGCGCCCACTGCCGAACCGCCCGCCGCCACCTCCGTCCCGGAACCACCGCCGACCCAAGTCGTCGACTCGGACGACGTCGTTCCTGACATCGACATCCTCGTTCGCCAGACCTTCGACGACATCCCTGACGACATCGTCGACGACTCGTCCGACGTGCAGATCGGCCGGGGCGACGGCACGCTGGTGATGACCGTCGTCCAGCCGGGGACGTGGGACACGCTCTTCTTCAACGACGCCCCGACCGGCGACCGCGACTTCGGCTTCGCGGTCCAAGTCGGCGAAACCTCCGGCTCGGGCGAGATCCTGCTCCAGCTCGGCGCGGAGCGCGACGACACCATCTGGACGGTGGCGGTCAACCCGCGGGCGAAGACGTGGGCGATGTACCGATCCGCCGCCGACGGCGCGCTCTTCTACTGGGTCAACCCGCGCGACTTCTCGGGCCTCGTCGACGCCCCGGTCTCGACTATCGAGGTGCAGGTGGCCGACGGCGTGCCGCGCCTGCTGGTCAACAGCACCGATGTCTCGACCCCGACCGGGATCGACATGCCGCACATCCCCGGCAGCCAGATCGCCGGCTTCGGCGCGGGCGTCAATGACAGCGGCCCCGCCGGGTCCGGTGCCGCCTTCTCGGTCGAGTTCGACACGATCGTCGTCTACGTCCTGCCGTAGGCACTCGCCTCGGCCGGTCGGTACCCGGTGGAACCGGCCGACCCGCCAGCCGCCGCGCGACCGGTCAGCGACCGGCCTCGGCAGCGGCGACCAGCAACTCGAGCGCCCTGCTGGCCGCGGCGGCGGTGATCGCCGCCCGGTCGCCGGGGAAGACGTGCCCCTCCACCGTGGTGCCGTTCGGCCCGGCGAGCGCGAGGTAGACGAGGCCGACCGGCTTGCGCCGGGTGCCGCCGGTCGGCCCCGCGATGCCGGTGGTCGAGACCGCGAAGGTCGCCCCGTAGAGTCGGCGGGCCCCCTCGGCCATCGCCGTCGCGCACTCCGGGCTGACCGCGCCGAGCGTCTCGAGGATCTCCTCCGGCACCCCGAGGATGTCGCGCTTCGCGCTGTTGGCGTAGGCCACCACCCCGCCGAGGAAGTAGGCCGAACTGCCGGAGACGGAACTCACCCGGGCCGCCACCGCGCCGCCGGTGCACGACTCGGCGGTGGCCAGCGTCGCCCACGGCTCCGCGCCGAGCAGTTCGAGCAGGCGCTCGGCAAGGGCGGCCCGGTGCTTGCGCAGGCTGGCGGTCACGCCGACAGCCGCGGCAGGGTCGCCTGCAGGAACGCCGCCGAGTTCTTCCGGGCCAGACGCGCCTCGGGCATGTCGGTCTCCTCCTGGAAGACGTGCCACATCCCCTCGTAGGGGTCGAGTGTCACCGGCACCCCCGCGGAGTGCAACGCCCGGTAGAGGCGCACCGCATTGCTGAGGAACGTCTCCTTGGTCCCGACCTGGATCAAAGTCGGCACCAAGCCCGGCGTGAAGTCGGCATAGACCGGCGAGACGTACGGATGGGTGTGCTCGGCCGGGTCGGCGTAGGCCGCCGCCGCCGGCGACAGCACCTGCTCGAACAGGTAGAGCGGCTCCTCCTCGCGCAGTGTCCGGTAGGTGTCCCCCACCTCCGAGACGTCGCTCCATGGGGACCAGAGGAGCAGCGCGCCCGGCAGCGGGTCCCCATCGTCGCGCAGGCGCAACGCGCCGACGACCGAGAGTGCGCCGCCCGCCGAGTCGCCCCAGAGCGCGATCCGGCCCGGCGCGACCCCCTCCTTCACCAAGGCGCGAACGACGTTGGCGACCTCGGCGGTCACGTGCTGCCAGCGCCCCTTCGGCGCGACGGTGTAGTCGACGGAGACGACCCGGAGTCCACTCTCGGCAGCCATCGGCACCGACACCCGGCACGAGGAGCGGGCACTGCCGAGGACGTAGCAGCCGCCGTGCAGATAGACCACCACACGGCCGTCGTCAACCCAGCCACGAGGCCGGATGTCGAGGACCGGCACCCCGGCCAGCGATCGTTCGTCGATCCTCGGCGCGAACCGACGCACCGTCGCATCCGCCAACGACAGGTTGGCCGCCTCCCGCTCCGACCAGAGCACGTGCCAGCCCGCGACGTCGTCGGCGGCGGGGAACGTCCGCGCCGCCCGGTCCGACCGGCGGTACGACGTGCGGAGCACGTCCTGGGCCTCCGGCGAGATGGTGGCCGGCAGGTAGAACCCGTCTTCGGGCCACTCCCCGGACATCGGCGACATGAGGTCCTCCTGCACCGCCCGGTCAGCGAGTTCTCCCCGCCTTCCTCGAACTGACAAGGCGAGGGTCCCGAACGACAGCGGCGTCCGCGTCTCTCACCGGGGTCAGTTGAGCCGACCCTCACCCTCCGGGCCCCTCCCCCGCAGCGGCGGGCGCGGGGGAGAAGCTCGCCCAGTGGAGGGCCAAGCCCTCCCCCGAACCCCCGGCTTGCCGCTGCGCGGCGGCACCCCAACGGAACCTCCCCTCGTCAGCCTTCGCCCAAGGGAGGGGCATCTTCGCACCTCGCACCGAGCCACGACGGCGCGAGATCGTGCTCTGGCACCACGTGAACGGCGGCGACTGGGACTATCGCCCTGACCCGGTCGCCGACCGCCAACGCGGCATCGCCGCCCCGACGATGCGCCTCGATCGTCACCGGCCCCTCGATCCAGACCCGTTCGCCCCACGGGGTCGGCACCACGGAAGCCACCACCCCGTCGATCGCATGCTCCCCCGGAGCCACCTCGCACCCCGCGGGCCGCGCCGCAACCGAGGCGGCGCGCACCGTTACGGTCCCGCGCCCGTCGCCGCCCGCCCCGGAGCTGACGCACCACGTCAGACCGGGGGCCACCTCCCACCTCGACGACGCGCCTTCGCCCGACACGCGCGTCGCCGGCCACAGGTTCTCGGTCCCGAGCAGCCGGGCCACCGCGAGCGATGCCGGGCGCGCCAGGAGGTCCGCCGGCAGGGCGATCTGGGCGATCCGTCCGTCCAACAGCACCCCGACCCGGTCGCCGAAGGCGAGTGCCTCCCCGAGGTCGTGGCTGACGAGGATCGCCGCCGCCCCGGCCCGGCGCAGTTCGGCCTGCAGCACCGGCACCAGCGACTGCCGGGTGGGCGGGTCGAGCGCCGCGAACGGCTCGTCGAGCAGCACCAAACGCGGCTCCGTCGCGAACGCCCGCGCCAGACTGACCCGCTGGGCCTCGCCGCCGGACAACCCGGCCGGCCGCCGCTCGGCCAAGGCCGCGATGCCGAAGCGGTCCAGCCACGCGCCGGCGGCCGCGTTCGCCTCGGACCGCGGCACGCCCCGGAACCGCAGTCCGCTGGCGACGTTGTCGAGGACCGAGGTCGAGAAGAGGAGCGGCGACTGGAAGACGAGTGCCGCCGTCCGCCGCAGTCGCCGCTCGCTGCCCGGCGTCACGGTCTCGCCGCCGAGCCGGACCTCGCCCCGGTCCGGCCGCAACAGGGCCGCCGCGACATGCAGCAGCGTCGTCTTGCCGGCCCCGTTCGGGCCGATCAGGGCCACGTTCTCCCCCGGCCCGACCGCGAACGCCTCGACCGCGAGGATCGTCCTGCCGCCGGCCAGCACTTCGACCCCGCGCAAGTCGAGCGCCGCGGGCTGCCCGGCGGCGGTCGTCACCGCTCGGCCGGCGCGGTGCGGCCCTGCAGCAGCGTCAGCCCGAGGACCACCGCGTAGGTCACCGCCAGCAGCACGAACGAGAGCGCCAGCGCCGACTCGTAGTTGCCGCGGCCCGTCTCCAGCACCGTCGCGGTGGTCAGCACCCGTGTCTGGCCGCGGATGTTGCCGCCGACCATCATCGCCGCCCCGACCTCGGAGATGACCGCGCCGAAACCGGCGATCACCGCCGCGATCAGCGGCAACCGCGCCTCCCGCAGCAGCCACCACGCCGACCGCCACGGCGATGCCCCGAGCGAGCGGAGCAGCAGCCGGTAGCGGGGGTCCAGTCCGCGCAGCGCGGCGTAGGTCAGGCCCGCGACCACCGGGGTCGCGATCACCGCCTGGGCGACGATCATCGCCCGCGGCGTGTAGAGCCAGCGCAGGCCGCCGAGCGGGCCGTTCCGGAAGAGGAGCAGGCTGATCACCAGCCCGGCGACGATCGGCGGCAGACCCATCCCGGCGTTGACCGCCCCCACCGCCAGCGACCGCCCCGGGAAGGGGCGCAACGCCAGCAGCGTCCCGACCGGCACCCCCAGCAGCAGGGCGACCGCCGTCGCGGTCAGCGAGACGCGCAGCGAGAGCCAGACAACCTGCCAGACCTCCGGGTCGCCCGACAGCAGCAGCCGCGCCGCCCCCAGCAGACCCTCGCCGATCTCGCCCACGCGACGGCCCCGCTCACGCGGCCGGCGTGGCCGCGGCGGGCGTCGCGCCGGGCACGGCCTCGACCCCGCAGGCGTTGTCGGCGCACGGGGTGAAGAGCGGCTGCCCGAACCGCTCCGCCCCGAACGCGCCGATCTCGCGCTGGGTCGCCGGGTCGAGCAGGAAGTCGCGGAAGGCGAGCGCCCCCGCCGTGTTGATCCCCCGGCCGTTGGCCGGGTTGACCGTGACCACGTGGTAGACGTTGAGCAGCGCCCTGTCGCCCTCGACCATGATCGGCAATTCGAGCCGGTCCCGCATCGAGAGGTAGGTGCCGCGGTCGCTGATCGTGTACGCCTGACGCTCGTTGGCGATGTTCAGGGTGTCGCCCATGCCGGTGCCCGACTCGGTGTACCACGACCCGCCCGGCGTCACCCCCGCCGCCTTCCAGAGTTTCAGCTCCAGCGCGTTGGTGCCGGAGTCGTCGCCGCGGCTGACGAACGGCGCCTGCGCGGCGGCGATCTTCGCCATGGCGGCGGTGGCCGAGACTTCCCCCTTGATCCCGGCCGGGTCGGACGCGGGACCGATCAGGACGAAGTCGTTGTACATCACCGTCCGGCGGTCGGTGCCGAAGCCGTCCTCCATGAACTTCTGCTCCGCCGCCGGGCTGTGGACGAGCAGCACGTCGGCCTCGCCGCGCTGGCCAAGCGCCATCGCCTGCCCGGAGCCGACCGCGATCGTCTTCACTTGGTAGCCGCTCGCCTGTTCGAACATCGGGATCAGGTCGTCGAGCAGCCCGGTGTCCTGCGTGCTGGTCGTCGTCGCCAGGATCAGCTCGCGCGGGCCGCTCGGCCCGGCCGCGGCCGGCTGCGGCGTCGCGCCCTGCGCGGCCGTCCCGGCCCACGGCACGACGATCGCCGCCAACGCCAGCACGGCGACCAGAACGGCTCGCCGCGTGCCTCGAGTGGTCGTCATCGGCTTCCCCCGCCGTCGCACGAACTGCCCGTTCGGCATGATCGTGCATAACGCGCCGCGGGGGAAGCCCGTCAGTCGACCAAGTCCGCGAACTCGGCCCGGAACCGGGCCTCGATCTCCTCGCGCACCCCGGCCGCCGCCCGGTTCCAGCGGTCGACCACCTGCGTTCCCGCCTCGGTCAGGTGGGTGCCGCCGCCGTCCGCGCCGCCGCTGGCGGTCTCGACCAGCGCGACGCCGACCGCCCGCTCGGTCTCGCGCACCCGCTCCCACGCGGTCCGGTACGGCACGCCGAGCCGGTCGGCTGCACGGGCCAGCGACCCCTCGGCGGCGATCGCCGCGAGCAGCGCGACCCGCCATTCCGAGAGGACGACCTCGCCGTCCCGCTCCAGCCAGATCTTGGACCGAACCTCCGCGGCCCCGGACCGTTCTGCATGCATGTGCATAACGGTATCAGGTTTACACTCCGGCCGCCATTGCCCGTTGACGACCGTCTCGGGCCGGGATACGCTGCGACGGTGCTCATGTTCATCGGTATCGGTCGCGCCCACCGCGGCCAAGCGTCGCCGTGCCGTCCAATCCAGAGAGGATGCGCCATGCCGCACGGGTACACCGGGAAGATCCTCGTCGCCGACCTGACCGCGATGACGCTCTCCGTCGACGAGCACGACGACGCGTGGTACCGGGCCCGGATGGGCGGCGCGGCGGTCGCCATGGACTACATCCTGCGCGAGATGCCGCGCGGCGCGGACCCGCTCGGCCCAGACAACGTGCTCGTCTTCGCGGTCGGCCCCCTGACCGGCACCCCGATCTCCGGCCAGAGCCGGATGAGCGTCAACTGCCGCAGCCCGCTGACCGGGGCGATCGGCGACGCCCAAGTCGGCGGCTTCTTCCCCGCCGAGCTGAAGATGGCCGGCTTCGACGCGGTCGTCGTCAAGGGGCGCGCCGCCACCCCGACCTATCTCTGGGTCAAGGACGGCGAGTTCGAACTGCGCGACGCCTCGGCCTACTGGGGGATGGGGACCGGGGACCTCGAGGACGCGCTGAAGGCCGACCTCGGCGACGGCAAGCTGCAGACGATGGCGATCGGGCCGGCGGGCGAGCAGCTCGTCCGCTTCGCCTCGATCGTCACCTACACCTCCCGCGCCGCCGGCCGCACCGGCACCGGCGCGGTGATGGGCAGCAAGAACCTGAAGGCGGTCGTCGTCCGCGGCACCGGCAAGGTCGCCGTCCACGACCCGGAGCGGCTGAAGCGGCTGACCCAGTGGGGCGCGAAGAACGTCCGCCTCAACGCCGGCATGCTCGAGTTGCAGAAGTACGGCACCGCCTCCACCGTCGAGGCCCAGCAGGAGGTCGGCGGCCTGCCGACCCACAACTGGGACAGCGGCGTCTTCGACCACGCCGCCGACATCGGCGGCTACCGGATGGCCGAGACGATCCTCCTCCGCAACGACACCTGCTACTCCTGCGCCGTCCGCTGCAAACGCGTGGTGCAGGAGGAGACCCGCGGCGTCGAGGGTCGCTACGGCGGCCCGGAGTACGAGACGCTCGCCACCCTCGGCTCCTACTGCATGGTCGACGACCTGTCGGCGATCGCCCTCGCCAACCAGCGCTGCAACATCGACGGCATGGACGCCATCGCCCTCGGCGCCACCATCGGCTGGGCGATGGACGCCTACGCCCACGGCGAGATCACGCCCGAAGACACCGGCGGCCTCGAACTGAACTGGGGCGACGCCGAACTGATGCTGACGCTGACCCGGATGATCGCCCGGCGCGAGGGGTTCGGCGACGTCCTCGCCGACGGGATGCGCGGCGCGTCGGCCCGGCTCGGCGGGCGCGGCGCGGCCCAGCTGACCGAGGTGAAGGGCAACGCCCTGCCGGCCCACATGCCGCAGGTCAAGCGCTCGCTCGCCCTCGTCTATGCCGTCAACCCCTTCGGCGCGGACCACCAGTCGCACGAGCATGACCCCGGCTACACCCCCGACGCCGACGAGGAGAGCCTGCGCCGGATGGCGCTGCTCGGCCTGACCGACCCGCAGGACGTCCGCAACCTCTCCGACGAGAAGGTCCGCTTCGCGCTGGTCACCCAGCAGTTCTACTCGCTGCTCGACTCCGCCTCGGTCTGCCAGTTCGTCTTCGGGCCGTCGTGGCAGTTGTTCGGGCCGGACCACTTGGCCGAGGCGATCGCCGCCGCCACCGGCTGGGACGTCACCGTCGACGAACTGGTCGAGGTCGGGGCCCGCAAGCTGGCGATGCAGCGCCTCTTCAACGCGCGCGAGGGGATCGGGCGCGAGGCCGACACCCTGCCGAAGAAGCTGTTCAAACCGCTCGTCGGCGGCCCCTCCGACGGCTGGAAGGTGGGCGAGGAGGAGTTCGCCCTCGCCCTCGACCGCTACTACGCGCTCGCCGGCTGGGATGTCGCCACCGGGATGCCGACCGAGGCCACCCTCGCCCGCCACGACCTCGGCTGGGCACTGGAGACCCTCGACGGAGCGGCATTGCCGGCGTAGGGAGTGGGGATTGGTCAGTGGGGATTGGTCAGTGGGGATTAGGGATTTGGGATTGGGGATTGGGAGGACGGCGGCCGCTCGCGCATGATCCCGCACCTACCCGATCCCTAATCCCTAATCCCCAGTCCCCACTCCCTAATCCCCACTCCCCAATCCCCCGGAGATCGGCCGCATCAGGACCACCTCCGCGCCGTCGCGCAGCGGGTGGGCCCGACCGGCTTGTCGGCCGTCGACGAACGGGCGAGTCTGCTTCAGCACCGGGGCCGCCTTGGCGTCCGCGGCCAAGACCGCGAGGAGGTCGGCGACGGTCGCGCCGTCCGGCAGATCGACCGTCTCCCGCTTGCGTCGCAGCATGTCGGCGATGATGCCGTGGTAGCGCACCTCGACCTGCACCGCGCCCTCCTCCGCCCGTCGGGGCAGGATAGCCGACACGCGACCGGGCGACGGCTACCAGTCGTGCTGGGCGATCCAGCGGACGGCGACCAGCACGAGACCCGAGACCAGCAGCAGGATCGTCGAGAGGAGCAGCGCGGTCGCGAGGTTCCCGGCCCCGAACGCGCCGTAGATCGCCAGCGGCATGGTCTGGGTGACGCCGGGGAAGTTGCCGGCGAACATGATCGTCGCCCCGAACTCGCCGAGTGCCCGCGCCCACGCCAGCGTCGCCCCCGCCAGCAGGCCCGGCAGCGCCATCGGCAGCGTGATCGTCCGCAGCACCGTCGTCGGTGGCGCGCCGAGATCGGCGGCGGCCTCCTCAACCTCGCGGTGGATGCGGGCGAAGGCCGCCGTCGCCGCCCGCACGTAGAACGGGGCGGAAACGAACACTTGGGCCAGCACCACCGCCGCCGTGGTGAAGCCGATCGTCACCCCGAACAGGTTCAGGTACTGCCCGAGCAGGCCGTAGCGGCCGAAGGCCATCAGCAGCGCGATGCCGGCCACCGCCGGCGGCAGCACGATCGGCAGATCGACGAGGGCGTCGGCCGCGCTCGCGCCCCGGAACGTGCGCCGACCGATCGCCCACGCCAGCGGCGTGCCCGCGACCAAGGTCAGCAGGAGCGAGACGGCGGTGGTGACCAGACTGAGCCGCAGCGCCTGCCGCAGCGTCTCCCACGTCGCCGCGTCCCACTCGCCCCGCTCGACCACCGCCCGCCCGGCCATCGCCACCAACGGCAACACGAGGAAGAGCGCGAGCGCCAGCGCGGCCAGCACGGCGACTGCGCCGCCCAGCCGACCGGCCACGCCCAGCCGCAGCGCCGCCAGACGGGCCGTTCCGTCGCGCGGGACCGGCTCGACCGCCGCCGGCGCGGGACGAACGGTCCGCTCGGCATGGCGTGTGGTGACGATCGTGCTCATCGGGTCGATCCGGTTCCTCCTCCGCGGCCTACGGTGCTTGGAACCCGTGGCGCTGCAGCACGTCCCGTCCGTCGGGACCCAGGAGGTAGGCGATGAACGCCGCGGCGAGCGCGTCGTTGCCGCCTTTCACCGCCGCCACCGGGTACGCCGCCAACTGGTTTGCCCCCGCCGCGATGTCGACCTCGTCCACCTTGTCGCCGCCGGCCAGCGCGTCGGTCTGGTAGACGATGCCTGCGTCGGCCTCTCCCAGTTGCACCTTGGCCAGCACCTCGCGCACGTCCTCCTCCTCGGAGACGAGGTTCGCGGCGACCTTGTCGGCGAACGCCTGCCCGCCGTAGGCACAGACGGCTTGGCGCGAGTAGGCACCGACCGGCACGGCCGCCTGCGCCAGCACCAGCTTCAGTCCCGGCTTGGCGAGGTCCTGCTCGGACGCGACGTCGCCCGGATTGGCCGTCGGCACGACGATGGTCAGCGAGTTGGCGGCGAAGGCGACCGGCTCGCCCACGAGGTTGCCACTCGCCTCGGCTGCCTGCATGGTCGACAGGTTCGCCGTCGCCAAGATGTCGGCGCGGGCCCCCTGCTGGATCTGGGTGACCAGCAGTTGCGAGCCGCCGAAGCTGAGCGTCACGGTCAGGCTGGGATGGGACGCCTCAAGATCGTGCTTCATCTCGGTGAAGGCATCGGTCAGGGACGCCGCCGCGAAGACGGTCAGCGTGCCGCCGGTCGCCGGGAACCGAGCGGCTCGCATCGCGACCGGCGTGGCCGCGGCGGCCCGGCCGCCGGCGGAGGTCGTGGTCGCTCCGCAGTCGATCGTGCCGGCGGCACGGGTCGAGCCGCCGGACCACCCGCCGGCCCAGAACGGCAACCCCGCGAGGGCGGCGACCGTCGATCGCCGCGTGAGCCGTGCCATTCGCGCTCCCCGGGTTGCATCACCACGTTCTGAATACTCAGCGATTGAGTATCCATCGAAGATGCTAGGGTTGCGGGGTGCCGGTGTCAAGGGAGATTCGCACCAACCGTTGCCGTCGGTGTCCGACGATCGGACCGTCCGGTCCGGTCCGAACCGAACGGGCCGGCGGCGGGGCTGGCCGTGCGGGTCAGGCGGGGGCGATCCGCTCCACCATCCGCTCCACGTCCTCGAGGTCGAACGGCTTCGACAGGAAGGTCAGGCCGTCCTGGTCGCCGCCGCGGGCGTTGGCGCTCATCATCACCACCGGCGTGCCGTCGATCAGCCGCTCGTCGCGCAGCCGGCGGACGAGGGTCGGCCCGTCGATCCACGGCAGGCAGACGTCGCACAGCACGAGGGCGACGCGGTGGGCGCGGGCCTGCGTGCACGCCTCGGCCGCGCAGCCGGCCGGCAACACCGACCAGCCGAGATCCTCCAGCAGCGACGCGAGGATGTCGACGATGCTCGGCTCGTCGTCCACCACCAGCGCCCACCGCTCGCCGCCGATCGGCGGCGGCGACTTCCGCCAAGGCTCGTCCGGGCCCGCCGGTTCCGCCCGACCGGAACGCGAGCCCACTGGTTGCTTCACCATCTCCTCAGTCCGAGACGCTCTGCCCCACCCGGCGCTCCCCTGCACCGATCAGCCCCTAGGGCGCAATAGGTGTGCCACCGCCGCCTTTGCGCTTGTGACCGTCGGCGCGCCCCGGTATGCTCCCGCCGCGGGTGTGGCACGCCGACGGTGCGGTCACCCAGGAGCGGACGATGCCGATCGACGCAACGTTCCCGGCCGACGGGCTGATCATCTCCGCCGCCACCACCGGCTCGTGGCCGACCAAGGCCCAGAACCCGGCCGTGCCGACCACCGAGCAGGAGATCGCCGACGCCGCGGTCGCCTGCGGCGAGGCGGGCGCGGCCATCGTCCACATCCACGTCCGCGACGAGCAGGAACGGGTCACCTGCGACCCCGCGCGCTACGCCAAGGTTCGCGGACTCGTCGAGCGCGCTGGGAGCGACGTCGTCCTGAACATGAGCACCGGCGGCGGCGCGGGCTCGACCTCGGACGAGGAGCGGATGGCCCCGGTCGCCCTCCGGCCCGAGCTCGCCTCCTTCGACTGCGGCTCGCTCAACTTCGGGGAGCGGGTCTTCGTCAATTCCCCCGGGTTCCTGCGGGATCTCGCCGGCCGCATGAACGAGGCGGGCGTCCGCCCGGAGATCGAGTGCTTCGAGCCGGGCCACGTCTGGAACGCCCTTCGCCTGATCGACGAGGGGCTGCTGACGTCCCCCTACTGGTTCCAGTTCGTGCTCGGGGTCCGCGGCGGCTCGCCGCCGACCGTCAAGCAACTGGTCAACATGGTCGAGATGCTGCCGGCGGGCGCGCACTGGTCGGTCTGCGGCATTGGCCGCGCCCAGTTGCCGCTCGGGCTGGCGGCGATGGCGATGGGTGGGCACGTCCGGACCGGCTTGGAGGACAACCTCTGGTACCTGAAGGGACAGCCGGCTCAGAGCAACGCCCAGCTCGTCGCGCGGCTGGTCCGCATCGCCGGCGAGATGGGGCGGCCGGTGGCCACGCCGGACCAAGTCCGGGCTCTCCTCGCCCTCTCGCCCCGCCCCTCCGCCTGAGCCTCGCCGCCCCGATGCGCCGCCGCGTCGCCGCCGCCCAGATCTCGCACGAAACCAACCGGTTCAGCGTCGTCGCGACCGACTTCGCCGCGATGGAGGCCTCCGGCCTGCGGCTGGGCGAGGCGATCGTCCCCGCCACCCGCGACACCAACACCGAGTTCGCCGGCTTCCTCGACGGGGCCGCCGCGAACGGCTTCGACCTGCTGCCGATCGTCGCCGTCTGGGCCACCCCCTCCGGCATCGTCACCCGCGAGGCGATCGCGCGGCTCGGCGCGATCCTCGCCGACGGCCTCCGGCACCTGCTGGCCGAGGGGCCGCTCGACGGCGTGCTCCTCGCCCTGCACGGCGCGATGGTGACCGAGGCGGACGAGGACGGCGAAGGACACCTGCTCGCCATCGTCCGCGACGTCGTCGGCCCCGACGTCCCCATCGTCTCGACGCTCGACCTCCACGCGAACCTCTCGTCCCGGATGGTCGAGCTGGCCGACCTGCTGGTCGGCTACGACACCTACCCCCACATCGACATGCGGGAACGGGGTCGCGAGGCCGCCGACCTCCTGGGGCGCCTGATGGCCGGCGAGCTCACGCCGACCCCCGCCCTGCGCAAGCCGCCGATGCTGCCGACCTCGCAGCGGATGATCACCGACCGGATGCCGATGCGCGACCTGCTGGAGCGCGCCCACGACTGGGAGGCGCGGCCGGGGGTGGTCAACGTCACCGTCGCCGGCGGCTTCCCGCCAGCCGACATCGCCGACGCCGGCTTCGGCATCCTCGTCACCACCGACGCCGACCCGGACCTCGCCGCCCGCATCGCCGACGACCTCGCCGCCGAGGCGTGGGCCGCCCGCGACGCCTTCCTCGGCGGCGTCGCCTCCTTCGACGACGCGGCCCGCCTGATCGAGGCCCTCGACCGCGACGAACTCCCCGGCCACGGCCCGCTCGTCCTCGTCGACATCGCCGACAACCCGTGGACCGGCGGCCCGGGCGACAGCGCCGAACTCGTCCGCTTCCTCCTCGCCCAGCGGGTCGAGGGGGCCGCGGTGGCCATCGTCCGCGACCCGGAAACGGTGGCGCAGGCACTCGCCGCCGGCCCCGGCGCGACGATCGACGCGCGGCTCGGCGGCAAGACCGACCGCCAGCACGGCGACCCGCTCCCGGTCCGGGCCGAGGTCCGGCTCCTCTCCGACGGTGCCTACGTCAACGACGGCCCGATGATGGCCGGGCTGCGGGTCGACCTCGGCCGCACGGCGCTCCTCGTCTGCCACCCGGCGAACGGCGACCCCGGCCCGGGGGTCGAGGTGCTGGTCACCAGCCGGGCCGAGACGCCGATCGACCTCAACGCCTTCCGCGCCCACGGCATCGAGCCGACCCGCCGCCGCGTGATCGGCCTCAAGGGGAAGGGGCACTTCCGCGCCGCCTTCGAGCCGATCGCCCGCCGCATCGTGCTGGTCGAGGGGCCCGGCATCACCGGCGCGGACCTCTCGCGGCTGGAGTTCCGTCACGTGCGCCGCCCGATCTGGCCGCTCGACCGCGACGTCGTCTTCCCCGATCCAACCGATCCAGTCTGAGGCCCCCGGTTCGGCCTTGCAGGGCCATGGGCTGCGTCCGTGCGCCCGAGCGGGCCACCCCTGCCCAGATCGTCCCGTCAGAAGAAGCCATCCGTTACCGCCTCGTGCAGCAGGCGCGCCACGGCCTCCGGGTGCTGCGCGTGCAGGTCGTGGTCGCCCGCCATCTCCACCACCCGACCTCGCCGCAGCACGTGCCTCGCCCGCTCCAGCGCGGCGCGGGTTGTCGCGTCGGCGGCCGCGTCGCCGCCAGTCGCGCCGACGAGCAAGGTGGGGACCGGCACCGCCGCCAGCGTCTCGAGCGGCCGCTGCTCCCAGAGTGCCCGCAGGATCGCCATGTGTCGCGGCAGCGTCAGCCACGGCGCGACCGTGCCGTCCGGCCGCACCTCGAAGTTCGCCAGCATGCCGCGGATGCCCGATTCCGGCCAGTCCGGGTGGGCCGCCCGGAAGCGCGCCTCCAAGTCCGCCGCCGGCGTCCCGACCAGCGTCGGCGGGCGCAGCCGTTCGGCCGCTTCCTCCCACGTCGGGAACCGCGCCCGCAGGTCGATCGCCCCACCGTCGATGCCGGCGACGCCGCGCACCGCCCCCGGTGCCCGCGCCGCCAGCTCGACCGCGACGTTGCCTCCCCACGACTGGCCGACCACCACCGGTCGCTCCCACCCGAGGCCCCGCGCCACGTCCCGCAGGTCCGTCGTAACGGTCCCGAAGTCGTAGCCGCTGTCCGGCTTTTCCGACTGCCCGTGGCCGCGCAGGTCGACCGCGGCGACCTCGTGCCCGAGCCGGGCCAGTGCGTCGCCGACGCCGTCCCACATCCGGGCGTTGGACGCCAGCCCGTGCACCAACAGCATCGGCGGCTGTTCGCCGCCAGTCGCGGGCCAGCGCCGCGCGCTCAGCCCGATCCCGGCGTCGACCGGCAGGCGCATCGTCTCGATCTCGGTCATCGCTCGGCTTGTCTCCCTATGCCCCGTTCGGGCCTTCTGGTTGCGCTGGCGCAGCCGGTGCGACGGACTCCCCGGTCCCGGCTCGTGCGGCCAACCCGCGCAGGAGGACATCGAGGCCGAAGGCAAAGTCGGCGGCCGGGTCGGCCCGAGCCATCTCGGGAGCGAGTCGCCTCGTCTCGGGGAAGTCGCCTCCGGTGAGCAGAGCGGCGTGCGGATCGGACCCCGGGTCCGGCAGGCGCTCCCAGCCGGCGAGTTCGTCGAGCGCGAACCCGGCGGCGTAGTTGAGCACCAGCGGCCAGCCCCGAGCCGCGTCGGCCGGGGCCAGCCCGCCGTCCCGGAGCGCGGCGAAGCACGCCTCCCGCACCACCAGTTCCGCCCGAATCGGCCGCGGGTAGGGATAGAGCAGCCGGAAGACGCCCGGGTGCCGGTGCGCGAGGTCGCGATAGGCGACGCAGAGCGCCCCGACGCGCTCCTGCCAAGGCGATCCCGGGTCCGGCAACGGCAGTTCCGCCACCGCCGCCTCCAGCACCTCGTGCAGGATCGCCGCCTTGTTCGGCAGGTGCCGGTAGACGGCCATCGGGTCGACGCCGAGCGCCAAGGCGAGCCGCCGCATGCTGAACCGGTCCGCCCCGGCCTCGTCCAGCACCCGCGTCGCCTCCCGCACGATCCGGTCGCGAGTCAGCGGCGGGCGATCAGGCACCGGCTCCCCCTCTCGATGCCGACGGCGTTGCCGTCGCGCGGTCTACGGCGTAGACTGACAGCCATCGGCGCGGGCCGCAACGGCGGCGGGATCGCGTCGCACCACGCCTGCGCCTCACTCCGAAGCCGCCGAACGCCGAAGCTCCTGCCGATCCGGCTCGCAGAAGGGTACGACGGATGGCCGAGATCGCCGGGCCGACCAACCCGCCGCCCGCGTGGCGCATGCCGGCCGAGTGGTCGCCCCACGAACGCTGCGTCGTCGCCTGGCCGACGCGCGACGACCTCTGGGGCGGCCACGCCGCCGAGGCGCGGCGGGAGTACGCCGCCATCGTCGCCGCGGTCAGCCGCTTCGAGCCGGTGCTGGTGGTCGCCGTGCCGGGACGGGCGGGCGAGGCCCGCGCCTGCTGCGACCCGAGCGTCGAGGTGGTCGAGCTGCCGATCGACGACTCGTGGATTCGCGACTCCGGGCCGATCTTCGTCGTCGACCGCGACGGTCGCCGGTCCGGCGTCGACTTCCGGTTCAACGCCTGGGGCAACAAGCTGCCCGACTACGCCGAGGACGACCGACTGCCCGCCCGGCTGCTGGCGCGGCTCGGCTTCCCCCGCATCGTCTCGGACATGGTGCTGGAGGGGGGCTCGATCTCGGTCGACGGCGAGGGAACGCTGCTCGCCACCGAGCAGTGCCTGCTCAACCCGAACCGCAACCCGAACCTGACGCGGGCGCAGATCGAGGACGAACTGCGGCTCCGGCTCGGGGTGGAGACGGTCGTCTGGCTGCCCCACGGCAGCGCGCCCGACTCGATGACCGACGGCCACGTCGACGGCGTCTGCGTCTTCGCCCGCCCCGGCGTCGTGCTGCTCCAGTCGGACGTGCCGGGCAGCCCCTACGCCGAGCGCTACGCCGCCAACCGCCGCGCCTTGGAGGCCGCCCGCGACGCCCGCGGCCGACGGCTGGAGATCGTCGAGGCGCCGCGTCTCGCCTTCGCCGAGGTCGACGGCAAACGGGTTCGGGTGCCGCTGGTCAACGTCTACTTGGCCAACGGCGGCGTCGTCGCCCCGGTCTCGCCGGACGAGCCGGCCGACGAGTGGCTGCGGAACCTGCGTGCGGTCTTCCCCGGGCGCGAGGTCGTTCCGGTCCCCGTCCGCATCCTGCCGTGGAGCGGCGGGGCGGTCCACTGCGTGACGCAGCAAGTGCCGAAGGGAGCGTGACCCGCGATGGCCGAACCCGTGATCGTCACCGCCTTCGACCCACCCGCGTCGCCGATGGCGACCGAGGAAGAGCAGCGCTGTCGCCGGCCACTCCTGCGCCTCGGAGCGGTCCAGGAACGCTGGCATCCCGACCCTGAGGAGCACGAGGCCGCCCTCGCCGCCGGCATCCGGGCCGCCGCCGGGCTCGGGGCGCAGGTGGTCTGCCTCCAGGAACTGACGCTTTCCCCGTACTTCGCCGCCGACCCCGGCACCGACGCGGCGAACCGCGCCTCGGCCGAGCCGATCCCCGACGGCCGCACCACCAGCTTCGCCGCCCGGATGGCGGCCGAGACCGGCGCGTGGGTGCAGGCCTCCCTGCACGAGACAGCCCCGGACGGCCGACTGTTCAACACCGCGGTTTGCGTCGCGCCGTCGGGCGCGGTCGTGGCCCGCACCCGAAAGCTGCACATCCCGGCCTTCCCCGGCTATCACGAGGACCGCTACTTCCAGCCCGGGGACGACGGCTACCCGGTCGTCCGGCTCGGCGACGCGGCCTTCGGCTTCCCGACCTGCTGGGACCAGTGGTTCCCGGAGGTGGCGCGCGGCTACGGGCTGGCCGGGGCCGACGTCGTCGTCTACCCGACCGCGATCGGGTCGCACCCTGACCAGCCCGACTTCGACTCCCGACCGCTCTGGGAGCAGGTGATCGTCGCCAACGGGATCATGAACGCCACGTTCATGGTTGCCGTCAACCGCACCGGCGACGAGGGGCGCGTCCGCTTCTACGGGTCGTCGTTCGTCTCCGACCCCTACGGCCGCGTGCTGGCGCGCGCCCCGCGCGACGAGCCCGCCGTGCTGGTCGTTGACCTCGACCTCGACCAAGGCCGGGACTGGCACCGTTTCGGGATGTTCGAGACGCGGCGGCCGGAGGCGTACGGCCCGCTGACGGCCGACGTCCCGACACGCGCCGGTTCGTGACGCGGCGAGTTCCGGTCGGCCGCCGCCGCTCAGACAGCACGAGAGGGCGGCCTTCCGGCCGCCCTCTCGCTCATGGCTGTCGGTTGCGAAACGCCGTCGGCTACTGCTGGTCGCCGCCGACCTCGCGGAACTCGCCCTCGACCGTGCTGTCGTCCTCCGGCTGCGACGGCTCGCCCGCCGCCTCGCCCTCGAAGCCGCCGCCGGCCGGGGCCGTCTGCTCGTACATCGAGCCGCCGGCCTTGGTCAGGGCCGCGACCAGCTCCTCGTAGGCCGGGCGCAGCCGGTCGATGTTCTCGCGGTCCTTGTCGAGGATCTCCTTGACCGTGGCGATCTTGCCGTCGAGGTCCGTCTTCGCGTCGGCGGCGATCCGGTCGCCGTAGTCGCTCAGCGTCTTCTCAGCCTGGAAGACCATCGCCTCGGCCTGGTTGCGCAGTTCGATCCCCTCGCGCCGCCGCCGGTCCTCGTCGGCGTGCTGCTCCGCCTCGCTCACCATCCGCTGCACCTCACTCTCGGAGAGGCCGGAGGAGCCGGTGATGGTGATCTTCTGCTCGCGCCCGCTCGCCTGGTCCTTGGCGGTCACGTTCAGGATGCCGTTGGCGTCGATGTCGAAGGTGACCTCGATCTTCGGCACGCCGCGCGGCGCGGGCGGGATGCCGTCGAGGATGAACTTGCCAAGGCTCTTGTTGTCGGTGGCCATCGGCCGCTCGCCCTGCAGGACGTTGATCTCGACCTGCGGCTGCGCGTCGGAGGCGGTGGTGAAGGTCTGGCTCTTCCGGGTCGGAATGGTGGTGTTGCGCTCGATCAACGGCGTCGCCACCCCGCCCAGCGTCTCGATCGCCAGCGTCAGCGGCGTCACGTCGAGCAGCAGGATGTCCTTCACCTCGCCGCCGAGGACGCCGCCCTGGATCGCCGCGCCGAGCGCCACGACCTCGTCCGGGTTGATCCCCTTGTGCGGCTCCTTGCCGAAGAAGCTCTGCACCTTCCGCTGCACCGCCGGCATCCGGGTCTGGCCGCCGACGAGGACCACCTCGTCGACGTCGCCCTTGCCGAGGCTGGCGTCCTTCAGGGCCGAGTCCATCGGCGGCACGGTGCGGTCGATCAGCGGGTTGACCAGCTGCTCCAGCTTCGAGCGGCTGAGGGTGATGTTCAGGTGCTTCGGCCCGCTGGCGTCGGCGGTGATGAACGGCAGGTTGACGTCGGTCTCCTGCGTGCTGGAGAGCTCGATCTTCGCCTTCTCCGCCGCCTCCTTCAGCCGCTGCAGCGCCATCCGGTCCTTGCGGAGGTCGATCCCCTCCTGCTTCTTGAACTCGTCGGCCAAGAAGTCGATGATCACCTGGTCGAAGTCGTCGCCGCCGAGGTGCGTGTCGCCGTTGGTCGACAGCACCTGGAAGACCCCCTCCGAGAGGTCGAGGGTCGAGATGTCGTAGGTGCCGCCGCCGAGGTCGTAGACGGCGACCTTCTCGTCGCCCTTCTTCTCGAGCCCGTAGGCGAGGGCCGAGGCGGTCGGCTCGTTGATGATCCGCAGCACCTCGAGCCCGGCGATCCGGCCGGCGTCCTTCGTCGCGTCGCGCTGGGCGTTGTCGAAGTAGGCCGGGACGGTGACCACCGCCTTGTCGACCTTGTCCCCGAGGTACGCCTCGGCGTCGGCCTTCAGCTTCTGCAGGATCATCGCCGAGACTTCCTGCGGGCTGTACCAGCGGTCCCCCATCTTCACCTGCACGTCGCCGTTGGGGGCGGCCTGCAGCTTGTAGGGAATCAGGTCCTTGTCCCGCTGCACCGCCGGGTCGCTGAACTTGCGGCCCATGAAGCGCTTGACCGAGAAGACGGTGTTCTCCGGGTTGGTGATCGCCTGCCGCCGGGCGAAGCGCCCGACCAGCCGCTCGCCGCTCGGCGTGATCGCCACCACCGACGGCGTCAGCCGCTCCCCTTCCGCGTTCGGGATCACCGTCGGCTCGCCACCCTCGATCGTGGCCATCACCGAGTTCGTCGTCCCGAGGTCGATGCCGATCGTTCGTCCCATGGTTCCCTCAGCTCCTTGTCGTCGCCCTGTCGTCTCGTCCGGCCCGGTCGCCCCTCGCGCCGGACCCGTCGCCTATGCCTGCTTGCGTCCCACCTTCACCATCGCCGGCCGCACCACCTGCGGCCCCGCCCGGTACCCCTGCCGGTAGACCGCCGTCACCGTGTCGCCGCCCGGCTCGAAGTCGACCGCCTCGTGCAGCGACGGGTCGAACGGCGCGCCCTCCGACTCGATCCGGGCGACGCCGTAGCGCTCCAGCACCTGGCGGAACTTCTGCTCCACCAGCCGGAAGCCGTCGACGAAGCTGCTCTCCGCCTCGTTCGCCGGGGCGTGGGAGAGCCCGTCCTGCAGGTCGTCCAGCACCGGCAGCAGGTCGCGCACCAGCGCGGTGTTCGCCTGCTCCCGGGCCCGGTCGCGTTCCTGCTCGGTCCGCCGCCGGTAGTTCGCGAACTCCGCCACCGACCGCTGCAGCTGGTCGAGGTAGGCGTCGCGCTCGGCGACCGCCTGGGCCAGCTCGTCCCCCTCGGCCGCCGTGGCGTCGCCGTCGGGCGGCATCTCGGCCGCGGGCCAGGTCTGCTCGTTCTCCGTCACGTCGACTCCCCCGCTCGCCCCGCCCTCGGGGCCGATTCGATCAGGCACTGTAGAGGTCCGCCATCAGGTCGCTCATCAGCCGCGCCATGTAGCGGACCGAGGAGATCGTCCGGCCGTAGGCCATCCGGGTCGGCCCGACCACGCCGAGCACGCCGGTGACCTCGCCGTCGATCCCGTAGGTCGAGACCACCACCCCGAAGCGGCGCAGCTCGTCGGCCGGGTTCTCGTCGCCGATGAAGACCTGAACGTCCGGCCCCGACTCGAGCTGCGGCAGCACCGCGCCGAGGAAGCCGCCGCCGCCCAGCAGCCCGACGAGCGCCTGCGTCGCCTCCGCGCCGCCGGCGAACTCCGGCTGGGCGAGGATGTGCTCCAGGCCCGAGTGCCGGACCTCCGTCCGCTCGGCGGCGTCGAGGCCGCGCAGGGCGCCGGCCACTTGCTCAAGCACGAACCGGGCCAGCCCGCCGGTGCCTTCCGCCCGGCCCGCGACCTCGTCGGCGGAGAGGCCCCGCAGGTCGCCGGCCAGCCCGTCGGCCAGCGGACTCAGCAGTTCCTGGTCGGTCTCCTCCGGCCAATGGACCATCACCTGGCGGACGCTCCCCTCGGCGGTGACGAGGATCAGCAGGCCGAGCCGCGGCTGCAGCGAGATCAGCTCGAGGTGGCGCAGCCGGGGGGTCGCCGTCCGCGGCGCAGTGACGACCGAGACCGACCGCGCGGCCCGGGCGAGCACCGCCGCCGCCAGCTCCATCCACTGCTCCAGCTGCAGCTCGACCTGCCGGAACTGGTGCCGGATCATGATCTGCTCGCTGGAGGGGAGCTCGACGTCGCCCATCAGCTCGTGCACGAAGTAGCGGTATCCCTTGTCGGTCGGCACCCGCCCGCCCGAGGTGTGCAGCGCCTGCAGGTAGCCGGACTCCTCGAGCCCCGCCATCTCGTTCCGGATGGTCGCCGGGGAGTAGCCGACATCGAACCGCTCGGTCAGACTCTTCGAGCCGACCGGCCGCCCGCTGTTGACGTACTCCTGGACCAACAGCCGCAGGATCGAGCGCTGGCGCTCGCTGAGCCCCGACGCGTCCCGGCGAATTGGCTCGTTCGCGACCACGGCCCCTCCCGTTAGCACTCTCAACCCGACAGTGCTAACCGGGAAAGACTACCAAGGTTGCACACTTCGTGTCAAGGTCAGGACGGCGGCGCGTCGGCGGCCGGACGCGCCCGGGGCCGCGGTGGTCGCCGCGGCCCCGGGCGTTGCGAGCAAGTGGTTCCGGGTCGGCTCGGAGCCCGTCGCTATGCCTCCGCCAGGGCTTCCCCGCTGATTCGCGAGGTGCAGAACGGGCAGCGCGTCGCGCCGATCGGGATGTCGCTGAGGCAGTCCGGGCACTTGAAGGTCGTCGGCGCGGCGTCGTCGGCGTGGGTGATCGCCCGCAGCGCCATGTTGATCGGTTTCACCACGAAGAAGAAGAGCACCGCGGCGGCGATCAGGAAGGCGATCACCGCGTTGATGAAGCTGCCGATCCCGAACCGGCTGCCGTTGATCGTGAAGGCCAGCTGCGAGAAGTCCGGCGTCCCGCCGAAGATGCCGATGATCGGCGTGATCACGTCGGCGGTCAGCGATTCGACGACGCGCGAGAAGGCCGCGCCGATGATCACCGCGACCGCCAGGTCGATCACGTTCCCACGCAGGATGAACTCGCGGAATTCCTTCAGCACGTCGTCCCCTCCGTTCCCGACCGGCACGCCGCCGGTGTCGCTCCCCGCGCCTAGCCTACCATCCGGCGGGGTGCGTCACCGCAGCCAGGGGACCGTGCGGAATTCACTCGTCCGGAGAGGCGCGGCCGAGCCGTTCCGCGACCCGCCGCGGCCCCAGCGTCGCCGAGCGCAGCGGCCCCATCAGCCGCGCCCGCAGGCTGGCCGGGGCGGCGACGTGCTCGGCGTAGTCCTCGGCCGCCGGGGCGGGCCCGACGTCGTGCCCGATCTGCCGCTCCAGCTCCCAGCGGTGGCGGATCACCCAGAGGTAGATGTCCGCCTCGGTGTGGTTCGGGAAGCGCTCGGTGACCCCTTGCTCCCGCGCCACGCGGACGATCGGCTCGTAGATGTAGTGGTACCAGTCGGCGACCGCCTCCCGGACCTCGACCGGCTCGTGCCGGATCGCCTCCAGCCAGTCGCGGTGGCCGGAGATGTGCTCCCAGATCTCGTCGTAGCGGCCGAGCGCGGTCGGCCGGATGTCGTGGTCGGGCCGCAGCCGGTCGAGGTCGGTCCGCCGCAGGAACTCGGCGTACTCCGCCTGCAGCAGCAGCTCGTCCGGCCCCATCGTGGCGTGCAGCGGGGCACGGATGTGCCCCTCGATCACCTCGGCGTCGATGAACTCCTGGCCCTTCCCCCGCGCCACCGAGACCCGGTGGTTGCCGTCCTTCACGAAGTAGACGTCACCCACCTTGTAGAGCTGGATCGGGGGCAGCTGCTTGTCCTCGTACCAGGCCCGGTCGACGTTCTGCCAGCGGCCGGCGGTGAAGCGTTGGCGCGGCAGGAAGGCGCGGTCGAAGTCGCGGAAGCGGTCCATGCTGCCGACGATCTGGTCGATCGGCACGGTCTGCAGGCCGCGGTAGCTCTCGGCCTCGGGCGAGACCCGGCGCCGCAGCTCGTGGTACGAGAGCAGGTCGTTCGGCCGGTCGATGAAGATCGCCAGCAGGTCGTGCATGAACGCCCGGTGTCGCGCCCGCTCGAAGTCGTGCTTGACCTGGGCGTTGAACTCGCTCATCCGCGGTGGCCCGCCACCCGGCGCGCCCCCTCGCCGACCGCGAGCCGCCCCCGGTCGGCGGCGCCCGCCACCGCCACCGGCGCGTCGACCTCGAGCACCCGGTAGGGGAAGACGTTGACCACCTCGGTCTGGCCGAGCCGGGCGACGTGGGGCAGGCTGCGATCGTAGAGGTGGATGTGCCCGTGGAGCTGGTACTCGGGCTGGAAGCGCTCGACGAAGGCGCGGATCGCCTCGAAGCCGCGGTGGGCCGGGTCGCACCGGTCGTTGACGCCGAGCGGCGGCGCGTGCGTCACCAGCAGGTCGAGGGCGCGGCCGTGCCGCTGCTTGTTCCAGAGGAGCTGCGGCGTCATCCGGGCGATCATCAGGCGAATCTGCCACTCGTCGTACTGGCCGCCGTCGTCGGAGGAGTAGCGCGGAGACCCCGGCAGCCCGGCCATGATCAGCCCGGTCCCCGGGTCGCGCACCACCTTGCCGGCGAGGTTGATCCCGCCCGGCGGGTGGTGCTCGTGGCCGGGCCGGCAGCCGCGCCCCAGCTTGTCGACGTGGTTGCCGTGCACGAAGTAGACCGGCTTGCGCAGCGCGTCGGCGATGAACTCCAAGTAGGAGATCGGCAGGTCGCCGCAACTGACCACGAAGCGGACGTGGCCCATCCGCTCGCTGACCGAGGCGCTGTGGATGCGCGGGTCGATTTCGTCGGTCACGGCCAGAATCGGAACGGTCACGATGACCCAAGCCGGCGACGCTGCCGGCGAGCACGCCACACGGGACGGAACGGGCCGACGCTGGCCGCGACGTCGCACGCCCTCGCCGGTTGCCGCTGATGGTACCGCAGTCCGCCGCTCCCGGGCACTCGGATGCGGTGCGGATACCGCGGGCAGCGACGCGCGCGCAACTTCGCCACCGACGCATCAGTCTATGAGAGAATACTCTTCAGACCGAGCCCGGCCACGTTCCGAAGACCGCTCGCCAATCCGGAGGAAGCCTGTGAGCGACCACCTCTCCGCCCCGGAGCGTGACTACCTGCGCGAGGTCGGCGCCGTCCTCCGCCCGCTGGTCTACCTCGGGGCGACCCGGCGGGCCTCCGCCCACGTGCTGATGGATCCCGACCGCGCCGGGGAGATGGGGCGTGGGCTCGCGCGGGCCGGGCTCGGCAGCAACCCCGCCGTCACCCTCGAGATCGCGCACGAGCGGCTCGACCTCCATGCCCCGGTGTTCGCCCGTGCCTTGCGCACCCTGTTCCGCGCCCAAGGCAAGGCCCACGAGGTCGCCGCCGCCGCCGAGTCGCTCCAGCCGCCGCCGCGCCTCCTCCCGCTGCACGCGGCCGTCGTGGCCGGACTGGCGGCAACCGCCCACGTCTGGGACATGGAGATGGACGGCTTCAACGCGCCGCTGCAGGGGAGACCGCCGCACGACCCGGCTGCCGACCGGATCATCATCCACGACGCCGAGCGCACGTGGGCGGGGATCGAGGCGGCGATCGAGCAGTTCGGCCAACCGCTGACGGACGCCGTCTACGACGCGCTTCCCCGATCGGTGCTCGGGGCGATCTTCTCCCGATTCCTGAAGGTGCCGAACGAACTGGAGTTCGCCGAGGCGCGATTCAGCAGTTCGCCCTTCTGGGACGAGTCCGCTTGGCAGCCGCTCGACCGGCGCGAACTGGCCGACACCCTCTGGCGGGTCAACCAGCCGACCAGCCGACCCGCGCCCGACCCGCCAACGCTCGCCGACCAAGCGTTGCCCACGCTTGATCGCCTGCTCCTCGAACCGCGGCGTTGGCCGACCGAATCGCCGCCGATGCTCGCCGACCTGATGCTCTCGGTCCTCGTCGACTGCGCCGCCGACCCCGCGGGATGCATGAGGAACCTCGCCGTGGTCACCGAGGCCTGGGAGGTGGCCTGCCTGCGCCTGCCGTGGCAGGAGCGTCTCGCCATCGTCCGCGGCGTCGCCGACAGCCTCCCGAGCGGCGACGTCGGCAGCCTGTCCGGCCTGACCGTCGTCATCGCCAACGAGACCGACGGCGCCGTGCTCGCCTCTGCCATCTTGGACATGGCGCTGCTCGCGCCCACCGTGGGCGGCGATCCTTTCCTGTCGTCGGTCGACCTTGTTCTGAAGCAGAGCACCGGGTTCGGCGACCAGCCGGTTCGCTCCGGAGGCTTGTTCGCCGGCCTCCTGATGATGGGCGACCGTCGCCTGCCCGACCTGCTCGACGGCTGGTGGCGCGACCAGTCCGGCACGGCCAAGATCGCGGCGTGGCAGTTCGTGCCCGACGCGATCTTCGCCGGCACGATCGAGTACGTGCTCCGCTGGCTGGAGGACCCGGACGAGATGGAACTCGGCGCGCCGTTGGGCGTCCTGCACCGGCTGCCCGAGTTGCCAGGCGGCGGCCGCGAGGTGCTGGAGGTCGAGTGGGAGCTCCCCGCCGACAACACGCCCGGCCCGGACGGGCAGCCCCGCCGCCGCGAGTCGTACCAGGTCCTCAATCGCTGGACGATCGAGGAGTACGGCCGCCTGATCGAGCCGCGCCTGCGCGCCGTCTCCGCCCGCGAGGGCGACCCGGAGCCGTTCCGGCTGGTGATGCAGGCATGGGGCATCGAGCCGTGACCGCGTGCCGACTCGGCGCTCCCGCCCCGCGGCACTCCGCGAGGGGGGACGGCAAGCGGCCCGGGCGGATTCGTCCGCTCGGGCCGCGCTAAGGATCAACGGGCGGCACCCCGAGGAGTGGGACCGGTTCTACGGCCGC
>JBDHWC010000022.1:0-34525 GCA_039809985.1 Thermomicrobiales bacterium
CGCCGACGGCGTCGCTCCCGGCAGTGTCCCGCGCCGCCCGCCCCTGCGCTGCCCCACCCCATGTGCAATTGCCCTGAGATCGCCGCGGCGGCTCCGCTCAGCGCGCCAGCCGCGTCACCGTCCCGTCCGGGTCGGCGAAGAAGACCCGCGTCGCCAGCCCGACGAAGAGCCCGTGGTCGACCACCCCGGTCACCTGCTTCAGGCGGGCCGCCAGCGCCGCCGCGTCCGCGATCGGCCCCGTCTTGCAGTCGAGGATGTAGTGGCCGCCGTCCGACCGGTACGGCGCGCCCCCGGCCCCCGGCCGCAGCGTCGGCGCGACGCCGACCGCCGCGACCCGGGCCGCAGTCTGCTCCCAGCCGAGCGGCACCACCTCGACCGGCAGCGGCAGCCGCGTCCCGAGCCGGGCGACCCGCTTCGTCGAGGCGGCGATCAGCAGGTAGTCGTCGCACGCCTCGGCCACCAGCTTCTCGAACAGGAGCGCGCCGCCCCGTCCCTTCACCGCGTCGAGGGCCGGGTCGATCTCGTCCGCGCCGTCCACCCCGAGGTCGATCCGGCCCACCGCGTCGAGCGAGGCGACCGGGATGCCGAGCTCGCGCGCCAGCCGCTCCGTCTGCGCCGAGGTCGGCACCCCGGTCACCCGCAGCCCGGCCGCGACCCGCGCCCCGAGCGCCCGCAGGAACGCGTCGGCGGTCGAGCCCGTGCCGAGCCCGACGATCGTCCCCGGCCGCACCTCGGCCGCCGCCGCCCGCCCCACCGCCTCGAGTGCCGTGTCGCCCATGCTCTCCCCGCCCTACCCTCGGCGAAGCAACCGGGCCGCGGCCCGGTCGACCAGCCAGACCGGCGGGCCGGCGGTCGGGGCGATCAGTTGCGACGGCAGGTCGTCCGGCTGCTCCGGGCCCTCCAGCACGTCTCGCAACGTCTCCGCCTTGCCGTCGCCCGCCGCGAGGAAGACGACCTCGCGGCCCGCGTTCAGGACCGGCACCGTCAGGGTCAGTCGGCTCGCGCCGAGCTTCGGCACGAAGTTGTCGACCGCCAGCCGCTCGCGCTCGGCCAGCGCCCGGGTCCGCGGGAAGAGCGAGGCGGTGTGCCCGTCGTCGCCCATCCCGAGCAGGACGAGGTCGAAGCGCGGCAGTCCGTCGTCGACGCCGAAGCAGCGTCGCAGCGTCTCGGCGTAGGCCGCGGCGGCCGCGTCCGGCTCGCCCTCCTCGGTCGGCCACGGGTGGACGTTGGCCGCCGGCACCGGCACCCGGTCGATCCAGCCGCGGTGGGCGGTCCCGGCGTTGCTCTCGGGATCGGCCAGCGGCACCCACCGCTCGTCGCCCCAGAAGAGCTCGATCCGGTCCCAGGGGATCTCCTCGCGGAAGCGGTCGCCGGCCAGCAGGGCGCCCATCCGCTTCGGCGTGCTGCCGCCGGAGAGGGCGACGAAGGCCCGGCCCCGGGCCCGCACCGCCTCGTTCGTCGCCACCTCGAAGGCGGTGGCGGCGGCCTCCGCCAGCGCGTCCGGGTCGTCGACGATGACGACCTTGCCGCGCGCCGCGCTCGTCTGCGTGCTGGTGCTCATGGTTCGCTCCCGAATCGTTCGCCGGTCGGGGCGATCGCCGCGGCAGCCTTCAGGGCCGCCTCGAAGACCGGGTCCCGGCTGTACATTTGCAAGGCGCCGGCCAGCAGTTGGCTCTCGGCCTTCGGCCGGTCGAAGACACTGCGCCACTCGGTCGTCGTGCTCCCCACCCGGCTGACGGCGTGCAGTTCCTGCGTCTCGGTCCGCTCGACCGAGAAACGGCCGAGCGCGCCGTCGCCGACGGCCAGCACGATCTTCGCCAGCGACGGCCAGGCGTCCGGCTCGGTCGCGGCGTGGAGCGTCAGGGTGATCTCGCGCGGCTCCGTCGCCGGCCCGGCCCGGAAGGTGAGGTGCCAGCCGTGGGCCTCGCCCCGGGTCGCCGCCATCGGCCCGGGGGCGCGCCAGCCGAGGTGGGCGGCGAGCCAGCCCGCGGTCTGCAGCGCGCCGGTGAAGCCGGAGTGGTCGTTGGCCGCGTCGTGCAGGTAGGTGATCTCGACCCGGTCGATCTCCGGCAGCGTGTCGCGGGCCGCCGGGGCGTCGAAGAACTGGGCGACCATCTTCCGCCAGTCCCGGGTCCGCGACCAGGCGAAGTCGCTGACGGCGGCGGCGGCGTCCGAGCCCGTCACGAAGGTCGCCAGCGTCCGCAGCTCGGCGGCCGGCCGCGCGGCGCCGGCGGTGTCGACCATCACCCGGTCGCTCCGCGCCCAGAGGTCGGCGAAGAGGCCGCTGCCGACGATGGTCCCGGCCGACCACCAGAGGAAGTCGGGCAGGTCGACCACCAGCAGCGGGGCGACGACCGAGGCGAGCGTCGGCTCGTTGGCGGCGCTCCCCTCGACCACCACCAGCTCGAAGCGGACCACCGGCCGCGACCGCGTCGCCGCCTGCTCGACCAGCATCGCCCGCACGTGGAGCGAGTCGTCGGCCGGGTCGGTCCGGGCCGGGTCGGCGAAGAGGATCGTCGCCCGCGAGGGGTGGAAGTCCGACATCGCGAGGACGGCGGCGATCGTCTCCTCCTCGACGGCCTTGTCGCGGGTGACGGCGACCAGGTTGAGGGTCGTCGCCCGGACGAGGATCGTCACGTCGCGCGGCCCGTCGTGGGCGTCCGCGCCGACGGTGACGCCGTCGCCGACCTGCAGCCAGAGACGGCGCAGCTCGGCGGGGATCTTCGTCACGTCGACGATGTCCCCCTCCCAGAGCGCGCCCGGGATCGGGGTGGCGACCGGCCGGGACGGGTCGACGATTCGGGTGGTGGCCATCCGGCGGCTCCTGCGTGGGCGCGGCGGCGCGGCTACGGCCTGCGCCAGCTGCGGCCGCTGCGCTCGATCATCTGGTCGGCCTTGGCCGGCCCCCATGTGCCCGCCTCGTAGGGGGAGGGCGGGCTCGCCCCGTCGGTGCCCCAGAAGTCGAGGATCGGCTGCACGATGCCCCATGCCGTCTCGACCTCGTCGCGCCGGGTGAAGAGGGTGGGGTCGCCGAGCAGCGCGTCGAGCAGCAGCCGCTCGTAGGCGTCGGGGCCGGACGCGCCGAACGACGCGCCGTAGAGGAACTCCATCCGCACCGTCCGCAGCTGCGTCCGCGAGCCCGGCACCTTGGCCGCGAAGCGGATCGCGATCCCCTCGTCCGGCTGGATCCGGATGCTGATCAGGTCCGGGTTGGGCTCCATGTGCCCGACGCTGGCGAACATCAGGTGCGGCACCCGCTTGAACTGGACCGCCAGCTCGGTCACCCGCCGGGCCATCCGCTTGCCGGTCCGCAGGAAGAAGGGGACGCCGTCCCACCGCCAGTTGTCGATCTTCAGGCGCAGCGCGACGAACGTCTCCGTCTCGCTGTCGGGGGCGACCGCCTTCTCCTCGCGGTAGCCGGGCACCGGCTGGCCGTTGATGTAGCCGGGGCCGTACTGGCCGCGCACCGTCCAGTTCGCGATCTCGGCCCCGCGCGGCGGCACGACCGAGCGCAGCACCTTCACCTTCTCGTCGCGCACCGCGTTGCCGTTGAAGAAGGCGGGCGGCTCCATGGCGACGATGGCCAGCAGCTGCAGCAGGTGGCTCTGGACCATGTCGCGCAGCGCGCCGGCGTGCTCGTAGTAGCCGGCCCGGCCCTCGATCCCGATCGACTCGGCGGCGGTGATCTGCACGTTGTCGACGTACTGCCGGTTCCAGACCGGGTCGAAGAGCAGGTTGGCGAAGCGGAAGGCGAGGACGTTCTGGACCGTCTCCTTCCCGAGATAGTGGTCGATCCGGTAGATCTGCCGCTCGGTGAACGCCTCTGCCATCTCGGCGATCAGGTCGCGGGCGGAGGCGACGTCGTGCCCGAACGGCTTCTCGACCACGATCCGGTGCCACCCCTCGGTCGGCTCCAGGTAGTTCGCCTGCCGCTCGCCGGCCCCCGACGCGCTCAGCTGCTTGATGATCGGCAGGTAGAACTCGGGCGAGGTCGCCAAGTAGAAGAGCCGGTTGCCGCGGGTGTCGCGGGTCGCGTCGACCTGCTCCAGCCGCTCGCCGAGCGCCTGGTAGGTGGCCGGGTCCTGGAACTCGCCGCGGACGTAGGAGAGCCGCCGCGCGAACTCGGCCCACCGCTGCGGCGTCACCTCGTTGCGGGCCCCGGCCACCACCGCGTCGTGCATCGTCTTCAGGAAGTCGTCGTCCGACCAGTCGCGGTGCGAGACGCCGACGATCGAGAAGTCGGCCGGCAGCGGCGTGTCGAGCGCGAGGTCGAACAGCGACGGCATCAGCTTGCGCGCCGTCAGGTCGCCGCTGACGCCGAAGATGACCATCGCGCAGGGGTCCGGGATCCGCTCGCCCGCCTCCGCCCGCAGCGGGTTGACCTGCACCGCCTCGTGCGACCACGCGTCGGCGTGGGTGTGGACCTCGGGCATCGGCGGGACGGCGGTCGCGGTGGCTTCGGCCTCGGAGTCGTTCTCGATGTCGAGGTCGGTGTCGGCGTCGGTGGCGCTCATCGTGCTCCCTCGCGAACGGCGGCGCGGCGCGGCGGGCCCAGGCGCCGGCTCACTCGAACAGGGTCCACTGGTGGTGGAACGTTCCGTCGCGGTCGGTCCGCTGGAAGGTGTGCGCCCCGAAGTAGTCGCGCTGGGCCTGGATCAGGTTGGCCGGCAGCCGTTCGCTGCGCAGGGTGTCGAAGTAGTCGAGCGAGGCGCTGCTCGCCGGGCAGGGCAGCCCGAGGCTGCGGGCGGCCCGGATCGCGACCCGCGCCCCGGCCGCGGCGGCGTTGACGTCCGGCGCCACGTTCGGGGCGAGCAGCAGGTTCTCCGGCGGCGGGGCGGCGGCGAAGGCGGCCCGGATCTGGTCGAGCAGCGCCGCCCGGATGATGCAGCCCCCCTTCCAGATGCGGGCGATCTCGGCGAGGTCGAGGCCCCAGTCGTAGGTGTCGCTCGCCGTCCGCAGCAACGCCATCCCCTGCGCGTAGGAGGAGACCTTGCAGAAGTAGAGCGAGTCCTCCAGCGCGTCGGTCAGCCCGTCGCGGCTGAGGCCGTCCGGCGTGCCGCTCGCCTCGGGGCCGCGCAGCACCTTGCTGGCGGCGACCCGCAGCGCCTTGCGGGCCGAGAGGAGGCGGGCGATCACCGCCGCGTCGATCGTCGGCACCGGGGTGCCGAGCTCGAGCGCGCTCTCGCTCGTCCAGCGGCCGGTCCCCTTCTGCTCGGCGACGTCGAGGATCAGGTCGACCAGCGGCCGGCCGGTCTCCGGGTCCGTCTCGGCGAGGACGGCGGTGGTCACCTCGATCAGGTAGGAGGCGAGCTTGCCGCCGTTCCAGCGGCGGAAGATCTCGCTGATCGCCGCCGCGTCGAGCCCCAGCGCGTGCTGGAGCACGTCGTACGACTCGGCGATCAACTGCATGTCGCCGTACTCGATCCCGTTGTGGACCATCTTGACGTAGTGGCCGCTGCCGCCGGGGCCGATGTGGGTGACGCACGGCCCCGCCTCGGTCTTGGCGGCGATCGCCTCCAGCATCGGCGCGAGGTGGTCGTAGGCCTCGCGCGGCCCGCCCGGCATCAGGCTCGGGCCCCAGAGCGCCCCCTCCTCCCCGCCGGAGACCCCCATGCCGACGAAGCTGAGCCCGGCCTCGGCCAGCGCCTTGCCGCGCCGCTCGGTGTCCTTGAAGTAGCTGTTGCCGCCGTCGACGACGATGTCGCCCGGCTCGAGGAACGGCTGCAGCTCGGCGATCACGTCGTCGACCGGGGCCCCGGCCTTGACCATCAGGATGATCCGCCGCGGCCGCGCCAGCGAGCGGACGAAGTCGCCGATGTCGTGGAAGCCGACGATCCCCGCCGCCGTGCCCCGCTCGGCGAGGAACGCGTCGGTGCGCGACGCGGTCCGGTTGTAGACGGAGACCGGGAAGCCGTTGCGGGAGATGTTGAGGGCGAGGTTCTCCCCCATCACCGCCAGCCCGACCACCCCGACATGCCGTCCCGCCGCTTGCTCGCTCATCACCTGCCCCTGCTGCCCGGCGGCCCCGCGCCCACGCGCCGGCCCGCCGCCGATCGGCCCGATCAGGAACAATACCCGATGCCGGAGAACCGTCGGTCGCCGGGGCTGCCCAGCCGCCGCTCGTCGCCGCAGAACCCGTCGGCTCCTCCGGCAGGCGTGGCGAATCCCGCGAGCGGTCGCGCGACTCGACGCCCGGCCGGCTTCCGCCCGGTCGGCCCGAGCGGCCATGGGATCGGGGCGAAGGGCCGGGCGCCGCCCTCGCGCCGGCGACCGGCGGCGACCCGCCTCACGTGGCGGCCGGCCGCCCGGCCGCGGCTTCGCCGGTCTCGTCGTACGGCAGGTGGGCGAAGTGCTCGTGCTCCAGCGCCGCCTCCTGCCGGGCGTGCGCGCCGTCGCCGGCGCTGAGCGCGATCGCGCCGGCGAGGTCCGGCGCGTAGTTCTCCGGCCCCAGCGCGTCGAGGATGCCGGCCCGGAACAGCTTGTTCCGGACCCGCGGGTTCGCCTCGCAGACGATCACCCGCACGCCGCGCCCGGACAGGTGCTCGATCATCCCGTGCAGCGCCTGCATGCCGGTGATGTCGACGAACGGCACGCGCCCGAGCCGCAGGATCAGCGTCTCCGGGTCGGTGTGGGTCTGCCCCAGCGCCTGCTCGAACGTCTCGGCGGCGGCGAAGAAGAACGGGCCGTCGATCGCGAAGACCATCGCCCCGCCCGGCAGCGTCACGCTGCCGCGCAACGGGTCCGCCGCCAGCTCGGCGTCGCCCTGCTGCCGGACCTCGACCGACGACGCCATCCGCCGCAGCAGATTCAGCATCGCCAGCACGACCCCGACGTTGACGGCGATCACGAGGTCGGAGAAGACGGTCAGCAGGAAGGTGACGAGCAGGATCGCGACGTCCGCCCGCGGCGCGATCCGGATCATCCGCAGGAAGTGCCGGGCGTCGCTCATGTTCCAGGCGACCACCCAGAGGATCGCCGCGAGCACCGCCAATGGGATGTTCGCCGCCAGCGGGGCGAGCAGCACGACCGTCAGCACCAGCGTCAGCGAGTGGACGATGCCGGCGATCGGGCTCCGCCCGCCGTTGCGGATGTTGGTCGCGGTCCGGGCGATCGCCCCGGTCGCCGCGAAGCCGCCGAAGGCGGCGCTGGCGAGGTTGGCGATCCCCTGCCCGACCAGTTCCTGGTTGGAGTCGTGGCGCGCCCCGATCATCCCGTCGGCGACGACCGCCGAGAGGAGCGACTCGATCGCCCCCAGCATCGCGATCGTGAAGGCCGGGCCGATCAGCGCGATCACCAGCCCGGGGCTCGCCTCCGGCGGCTGCAGGCGGGGCAGGCCGGACGGGATGCCGCCGAAGGCGGTGCCGATCGTCGCCACCCCCGGCAGGTCGAGGAGGGTCTGGATCACCGTCGCCGCCACCATCGCCACCAGCGGCCCCGGCACCCGCCGCAGGGACGGCACCCGCGGCGTCAGCAGCACCAGCCCCACGCAGAGGAGCGAGAGCAGCGTGGTCGGCACGCTCAGTTGCGGCAGCGAGCGGACCAGCGAGGCCAGCTTCTCGTGGGTGTGCTCGCCGTGCGGCGCCGGCAGGCCGAAGAAAGCCTGCCACTGCCCGATCCAGATGATGACGCCGATGCCGGCGGTGAAGCCGACGATCACCGGGGCCGGGATGAACTTGATCACCCCGCCCAGCTTGGCGATGCCCATCGCCAGCAGGATGAAGCCCGCCATCAGGCTCGCCAACTGCATGCCGCCGATCCCGTGCTTGGCGGTGATGCCGGCGAGGACGACCACGAACGCCCCGGTCGGGCCGGCGATCTGGACGAGGCTGCCGCCGAGGCTCGAGACGAGCAGGCCGGCGATGATCGCCGTGTAGACCCCCTGCTCCGGCTTCGCCCCGGACGCGATCGCGAATGCCATCGACAGGGGGAGGGCGACGACGCCAACCACCACCCCGGCGACGATGTTCGGGAGCCACTGGTCAGGCTGGAGCAGGCCGGCGCGCTGCGCCTGCCGGAGCGCGATCATCGCCCAGACGTCCTCGCCGATTTCGGGTGCCTCAACTGACGGCGCGATGGTAGCACGCGCCACACCGCTCCCCGCCGCAGCCGGCCCGTCCCCCGTCCGTTCGCCCTGACCAACGGTCTCAGGTCGCCGTGCCCGCGCGCCCCCCCTGCGCGCCCTCCAACGGCCGCGGGGCTTCCCGCCGCGCCCCGCGCGTCGCAGAATGGACGAGAACGCTCGCCCCCCGGAGGTGGCCCGTGACCGACCTCCCGTCCGGCACCGTCGCCTTCCTCTTCACCGACATCGAGGGTTCCACCCGCCTCTGGGAGCGGGACCCGGCCGCCATGCGCGCCGTCGTCGCCCGCCACGACGCGCTCCTCGCCGCCGCCGTCGCCCGCCACCGCGGCCACCTCTTCAAGCACGTCGGCGACGCCGTCCAAGCCGCCTTCCCGACCGCCGCCGACGCGGTCGCCGCCGCCGCCGACGGCCAGCGCGCCCTCCACGCCGCCGACTGGGGCGACGACGGCCCGCTCCTCGTCCGAATGGCGGTCCACGCCGGGGAGGCGGCCCCCAACGCCGCCGGCGACTACAACCAGATCGCCTGCCTGAACCGCCTCTCGCGCCTCCTCTCGACCGGCCACGGCGGCCAGGTCCTCCTCACCGCCGTCGTCCGCGACCGGCTCGACGGCCGCCTGCCGCCGGGCGCGACCCTGCGCGACCTCGGCCGCCACCGCCTGCGCGACCTGCTCGAGCCGGAGCGGGTCTCCCAGCTCGTCCTCGCCGGCCTGCCCGACACCTTCCCGCCGCTGGCCAGCCTCGAGCGCTTCCCCGGCAACCTGCCGCAGCAGCCGAACCCGCTGCTCGGCCGCGAGGCCGACCTTGCCACCCTCCGCCCCCTCGTCGTCGCCGGCCCGCGCCGCCTCGTGACCCTCACCGGCCCCGGCGGCGCGGGCAAGACGCGGCTCGCCCTGCAAGTCGCCGCCGACCTGCTCGACCAGTTCGAGGACGGGGCGTTCCTCGTCGAGCTGGGGCGGGTCGAGGACCCCGCCGCGGTCGTCCCCGCCGTCGCCGCCGTCCTCGGCCTGCGCGAGGGGTCGGGCCGCACCCTGCGCCAGAACCTCGACGCCCACCTCCGCGACCGCCGCCTGCTGCTCGTGCTCGACAACCTCGAGCAAGTCGCCGACTGCGGCCCCGACCTCGCGGCCCTGCTGGCCGCCAGCCCCGGCCTCCGGATGATCGCCACCAGCCGCCGCCCGCTCCGCGTCGCCGCCGAGCAACTCTTCGAGGTCGCCCCGCTCGCCGCCCCCGCCCCGACCGACCACGACCCGGAGCGGCTCGCCGCCTCGCCCGCGGTCGCCCTCTTCGTCGACCGGGCCGCCGCCCGTCGCCCCGGCTTCGCACTCGACGCCGCCAACGCCGGCACCGTCGCCGCCCTCGTCCGCCGGCTCGACGGCCTGCCGCTCGCGCTCGAGCTGGCCGCCGCCCAGCTCCGACGGCTCTCGCTCGACGAACTGCTCGCCGGGCTCGACCACCGGTTCGCCCTCCTCGCCGGCGGCGACCCCTCGCTCCTCGACCACCAGCAAGCCCTGGTCACCACCATCGCCTGGAGCCACGACCGGCTCGCTCCGCCCGCCCGGCAGACGCTGCGCCGGCTCGCGGTCTTCGCCAACCCGTGGACCCGCGCGGCGGCCGGCGTCGTCGCCGCCGACCCGGCCGCCGGCGACCTCGACGCCTGCCTGCGCGACCTCGTCGAGTCGAGCCTCGTCCGCTGCGCCGACGACGGCGACGGCGTCTCCCGCTGCACGATGCTGGAGTCGGTCCGCGCCTTCGCCGGCGAGCGCCTGATGGAGGCGGGCGAGACCGCCCCCACCCGCGACCGCCACGCCGACTGGTGCCGCGACCTCGCCGCCGCGCAGGAGCCGCTCCTCGCCGGCGCGGACCCGGCCCCCGCCCTCGGCGCGCTCGCCGCCGTCCACGACGACCTGCGCTCCGCCCTCGGCTGGGTCGCCGACCGGCCCTCCGATCCCCGGCTCGCCGCGCTGGTTGGCTCGCTCTGGCGCTTCTGGCTCGTCCGCGGCCACCTCGCGGAGGGCCGCCACTGGTTCGGGCAACTGCTCGCCGCGCCGCAGACGACCCCCGCTGAGCGGCTGGTCGCCCTCGTCCGCTCCGGCATCCTCGCCGAGCAGCAGGGCGACTTCGTCGCCGCCGAGGCGCAGTTCCGACAGGGACTGCGTCTCGCCCGCGACCTCGGCGACCGGGGCCGGGAAGCGGCGATCCTCTCCAACCTCGGCGCGGTCGCGCTCGTCCGCGGCCAACTGGACGACGCCGAACGTTTGCTTGCCGACGCCGTGGCCGCCGCCGACGCCGTCGGCGACCGCCGTCGCGCCGCCGACGCCCTCGCCAACCTCGGGGCGCTGGCCCACTTCCGGGGCGAAACCGCGACTGCCATCCGCCACCACACCGCCAGCCTCGCCGCCTCGCGCGACGTCGGCGACCGCCACGGCGTCGCCGGCACGCTCCTCAACCTGATGCTGCTGCTCGCCGTCGAGCCGGCCCAAGCCGCCCGCGCCCGCGCCTACGCCGACGAGGCGCTGCGGCTCTGCCGCGCCCTCGGTGACCGCCGCGGCGAGGCACTCGCCCTCAGCGGGCTGGGGATCGTCGCCGGCACCGCCGGCGACCCGGTCGCCGCCGCCGACCGCCACCGCCAAGCCCTGGCCATCTTCGAGGAGATCGACGACCGCTCCGACATCGGCCGGGCGACGCTCAACCTCGGCCTCGCGCTGCTCGACCTCGGCGCGTCGGCGGACGCCGTCGCGGTCCTGCGCCGCGCCCTCGCCGCCAACCGCGAGACCGACGAGCCGCAGGGAATCGCCATCGCCCTCGACGGCTTGGCTTTGGCCGCCGTCCCGACCGCCCCCGCCGACGCCGCCCGGATCCTCGGTGCGGCCGACGCGACGCGCGCCGCCGCCGGCCTCCCGGTCCCGCCCGAGTCGCCCCGCAACCGCACCGCCGACCGCCTCCGCGCCCAGTTCGGCCCGAAATTCGCGACGCTCCTCGACGAGGGCCGGCGCATCGACCCCTACTCCCTCGTGGCCCGTCTCTTCGACCCGCCGACCGCCCGCGCGCTCGCCCCGACCGACCCGGACGACCCGCTCGCCGCCCTCGACGCCCTCGTCTTCGACCCACGACGGGACTGACTCGTCCACAGCCGGACCCGCCACGCCCCGCCGCACGGGGGACGCGTGGAACTGGCGGATCGCCTGCTATGATCGGGTGCAGCAACCGAGGACCAACCCTGCTCCCTCCCGGCATCCGCCTGCAAGGAGGCTCCCCCCATGGTCCGCCGACCTGCTCATCCCCTCGCCCACCCGTTCGCGCTGCTCGGTCTCGCGTTCCTCGCTGCGCTCCTGCCGGCGGCGGGCGCTGCCCAGTGGTCCTCCAGCGAGTCCGGCCTGACCGACGCCAGCTACACGAGCCCGACCTTCTCCTACGGCGTCCGCTGGCACACCGCGGAGTGGACACTCGACCAGCAGTCGGCCGACGGCTCCGGCGACCTGCTGCAACTGCGCGGCCCTGACGGCGGGGCGGTCCGCTACCTCGGCACCACGCGGTTCGGCGACGACCCCGGCGCCTGCCGCGACGCGTCGCTCCAGGCCCTCGACAAGACCCCCGGCGTCGGCGACGTCGAACTGCTGCACGACTCCGACGGGCGGATGATCTGGTTCCAGAACGCCGCCGAGGCGTGGGGCTTCTACCAGTTCCGGCTCGCCTCCGGCGGCCAGAGCGCCGACTGGCTGGCGTGGCTCGACTGCCAGACGATCGTGCCGGGCAGCGCCGTCCTCTCCGTCAGCCAAGTCGGGCCGGCCGCCACCTTCGACACGTGGCACCAGCAGGCCGGACGCATCGTCCCCTCGTTCCAGTCGGTCCTGCCGCACGCGACCGCCGACGCGCCGTTCGGCTGGACGTGGCAATCGGGCTGCTGGGACAGTTCGCAGGACCTGATCGACTCCGGTGACGGCTCCCCCTTCACCGACGCCCCGCCCCCCGCCGCCGGCACGACGCAAGCCTGGTACCGGCTCCGCTGGTACCAGCTGGCCGACGCGGGCACCGCCGCCACGGTCGACGCCGACCAGATCTTCCTGCTCGACGAGAACGACGTCGTCCACTGGGCGAGCCGGTTCAACTGGTCCGGCGACGTCACCGACCCGGTCTCGGTCAGCCAGACCGTCGCGCCGGGCACCGGCGCGGACCTGACCCTCCTCTTCGACCTGCCGGAAGGCACCGTCCCGGCCCAGTTGTTCGACGCGACCGCCACCCGGGGCGCACCGACGCTCGCCACGCCGCTCGGCTGCCTCGGACTGCGCAACGGCCTCGCCGTGCGGCCACAGCAGTCGCTGTTCGAGACCGAGACGCCGCAGGTCAGCTTCGTCTTCAGCCCCGCCGGCACGGAGCAGGCTCGGGTCGTCTGGCTCGACGGCACGACCGACCCGGACCGCGGCGACGTCGTCCTCCTCAACGTCGAGAACACCGGCCAGTCGGCGTGGACTTTCGACCCGGCCGCGATCGTCGCCGAGAACCGCTTCAACCAGCCGGACCTGGTCCAGACCCGCCCGGTCGCCGTGCAGGCCGGCGACCCCGCCCTCCCCGACGCGCCGGTCGCCGTCACCGCCCCGGTCACGCTCGGCCCCGGCGACTCGGTCACGCTCCAGCTCGCCTACCCGGCCGAGTCCGTGGCGTGCAGTGCGCTGATCCTGCCGACCGACCAGCAGATCGTCCCCCTCGGCAGCGGCCCCTGCTCGGCCGGCGGCGGCGCCGCCCCGGTCATCCGCACCGGGGAATAGCTCCGACCCCGTCGACGACCGCCGCGGGAGGAGAAGGCCGATGTCCCACCGCCTCGCCGTCCTCGTCGCCCTGCTGCTCGTTGCCGGCACGCTGCCCGGCGCGACAGCGGCCCAGTGGTCGCCCGGCGGTCTCACCGACGCCGGCTACACCAGTCCGACCTACGGTTTCGGTGTCCGCTGGCACGCCGCGGAGTGGCAGGTCGACCAGCAATCGTCCAATGCCGGCGGCGACCTGCTCCAACTTGCCGACGACGCGGGCAACGCCGTCCGCTACGTCGGCACCGACCGCTACGGCGACAACCCCGCGGCGTGCCGGGCCGACCTGCTCGACACCTTGGGCAAGGTCCCGAACGTGAGCGGCGTCGAGCCGGTGCGCGACAGCGCCGGCCACCTGATCTGGCTCGAGAACGCGGCCGAGGCGTTCGGCCTCTACCAGTTCCGGCTCGAAGACCGCTTCTGGGTCGCCTGGCTCGACTGCCAGACGCTCGTCCCCGGCCGCGCCGTGCTCGCCGTCGCCCAGTTCGGGCCGGCCGACGGCGGGCTTGCCACCGCCCACGCACAGGCGAACCGGGTTGTCCCCACCCGCCAGTCGGCGCTGCCCTACGGCGACAAGGACCGCCCGCCCGACTGGACGTGGTTCCGCTCCTGCTGGAGCCCGCCGGGCGCGCTGCTCGACTTCGGGTTCGGCTCGCCCTTCCCGGACGCTCCGGCCACGGGGCCGAACCCGAACTGGTTCCGCTTCCACTTCTACCGACGGCTAGACGCGCTGGACGGGGCCGCCGTCTACGACGCCGGCGCGGTCGTCCTGGTCGACACCAACGACGTCGTCCACCGGCCGGTCAGGTTCGCGTGGTCGGGCGCGCTCGCCGACCCGGACAACCCGATCCAGTCGTTCGCGCCCGGGGAGGGAGCGGACCTGACGCTCCTGTTCGACCTGCCCGACGGCGTCCTGACCAGCCGGGTGCTGACCGCCCGCAGCGACGCTTCCCAGAAATCGCGCTTCGAGAACCTCGAGTGCGGCGACGATCGCCGCGGCCACCCGGTCCGGCCACTGCAAGTCGAGCACCTTGCCGGCCCCTCGCAAGTCAGTTTCGTGGTCGGCCCGGCGGGCGACGAACGCGGCATGGTCACGTGGCTCGACGCCACCGGCGACGAAACGGGCGACGTCGCGCTGCTCCGCTTCGCGAACACCGGGCGGTCGGCGTGGACCTTCGACCCGACCGCGATCGTCGCCGAGGGGGGTATCGGCCCCGGGGACGGGCTCCTGCCGCCGAAATCCGTGCGCCGCGACGCCGACCCCGTCGCTCCCGCCGCCCCGTCGCCGGTCACCGGCCCGATCACCCTCGACCCCGGCGAGGGCACGACGCTCGCCTTGGCCTTCCCGCCGCCAGGGCTCGCCTGCGCCCACCTGTGGCTGATCGCCGACCCGCAGATCGTCCCGCTCGGCGACGGGCCGGCCTGCGGCCGCGGAGGCGGCGCGGCCCCGGTCATCCGCACCGGGGAGTAGGCCGCGGAGTGCTCAGGCCAACGGCGGCTTCAGCGAGATCGACTCCCGCGCCCCGCCGCCGACGGCGAAGCGGTCCAGTGCCACCTCTGCGGTCGGCAACCCGGCCCGCGTCCCCCCCGTCATCAGCTCGGCGGCGGCCTCGCCGAGGGCCGGGCCCCACATCATCCCGTGGCCGCCGCCGGCGACCACGAAGCAGCCGGGGCGGGCCTCGTCGACGATCGGCAGGGCGTCGGGCGTGTGGTCCACCGCCGCCGACCAGCCGCGGGAGAGCGGCTGGCCAGCCAGCCCCGGCAGCAGCGCCTCGACCTCTGGCAACCGGGCGTCGACGTAGGCGCGGTCGAACGGGAGGGCGAACCGTCCCTCCGCCGACGACGGCTCCCGCCGCGACAGCCCGAGCAACGCCCCCTCCTCCTCCGGCCGGACGTAGAAGCCGGGCCCGACCGCGAAGAGCTGGGGGAAGTTGTGCGGCATCTGCGGCCCGATCGAGGCGTAGGCGACAACGTGGTGACGCGCCCCGCCGACCGGCACCTCAACCCCGGCCATCCGGCCCAGCGCGCCGCCCGCCGCGCCCCCGGCGAGGAGCACCTGTCCCGCCGTCAGCTCGCCGCCAGCGTGGCGCACCCGCCAGTCGGTCCCGGCCGGCTCGACCGCGTCCACCGCGCACCGCTCGAAGAGATCGATCCCGGCGAAGCGGCCAGCCGCAACCGCGATGTTGCGCGCGACAACGGGCGGGTGGACGTAGCCGTCGTCCGGGTCGAAGGTCGCCCCCCGGAACCCGGCCCAGTCGAGCCACGGCACCCGCCGCCGCCCCTCGTCGGCGTCGAGCCACTCGCCGTGGCCGCCGTGCTCGCGCCGCATCACGGCGAGGTCTCGGAAATGCGCCGCCTCGTCCTCCGACTCGGCGAGCACGAAGTAGCCGGTGCGGGTGAAGCCGCTGTCGAGCCCGACCTCCTCCCCCAGCCGCTGGTACAGGTCCCGCGAGCGGAGCCCGAGCAGCGTCGCCGTCACCGTCCCGCCCTGTGCTCGGATCATCCCGCCGGAGCGGGCCGTCGCCCCGAAGCCGAACCAGCCCCGGTCGAGCACCGCCACGCGGCGCACCCCGCGCCGGGCCAGCCCGCGCGCTGCCCACAGCCCGAGGTTCCCGCCGCCGACCACCGCCACGTCGTAGCCACCCGCCCGCGCCATCGCCCGCCACCTCCGTCACCCGACCGCGCGCCATCGTCGCACCCGTGCCCTGCGGCGGCCACCGGCGGGCTTCCGGGCCACCGACGACATTCCCGGGACTGCGTAGCCTGACCGATCTCGTGCATTCGATCACCGTCTATGATGGGAGCGTCGCTGCCCGCCCGAGGCGAGGAGGGTCCGCGTGGACGCCCGCACCCTGCCGACCGGCACCGTCGCCTTCCTCTTCACCGACGTCGAGGGGAGCACCCGGCTCTGGGAGACGGACCGCGCGGCGATGGCCGTCGCCATCGAGCGCCACCTGACGCTGCTCCGGCAGGCGGTCGCGGCGCACGGCGGCACCCTCTTCAAGGTGGTCGGCGACGGCACCCAGTCGGCCTTCCGCACCGTCCCGGAGGCGCTCGCCGCCGGGGTCGACGCCCAGCTCGCGCTGCGGGCCGAGCCGTGGCCGTCGCCGTTCGCCGCCCTCCCCGTCCGCACGGCGGTCCACTGCGGCGTCGCCGTCCCGCGCGACGGCGACTACCTCGCCCCTTGCCTCAACCGGCTCTCCCGCCTACTCGACGCCGGCTTCGGCGGCCAGATCCTGCTGAGCGAGACGGCCGCCGGGATGGCAAGCGAGGCGCTGCCGCCGCTCGTCACCCTGCGCGATCTCGGGCCGCACCGGCTGCGCGACCTGCTCGGCACGGAGCCGGTCTTCCAGGCGCTCCGGCCCGGCCTGCCGACCGAGTTCCCGCCGCTGCGGACGCTCGACCGCGCCCCGAACAACCTGCCGGTCCAGCTCACCTCGTTCGTCGGCCGCGAGACAGAGGTCGCGCAGGCCGCGGCGATCCTCGCCGGCGACTGCCGCCTGCTGACCCTGACCGGCCCGCCGGGGGTCGGCAAGACCCGCCTCGCGCTACAAGTCGCCGCCGAGCTGGTCGAGGAGTTCCCGGACGGCGTCGCCTTCGTCGCGCTCGCGCCGCTGACGAGCCCAGAGCAGGTGCCCGGCGCGATCGCCGGGGCACTCACCCTGCCGGAGGAGCCGGGCCGCCCGGTGGCCGACGCGCTGCGCGACCACCTCGCCGAACGTCGGCACCTCCTGCTCCTCGACAACTTCGAGCACCTGCTCGCCGCCGCGCCGCTGGTCGGCGACCTCGTGGCGACCTGCGCGCGACTCGCCGTCCTGACCACCAGCCGCGCCCCGCTCCACCTGCGGGGGGAGCGCGAGTTCGCCGTCGCCCCCCTGCCGCTGCCCGAGCCCGAGACCGACCCGGCGGCGAACGAGGCGGTGCGGCTCTTCGCCGCCCGCGCCGTCGTCGTCGACCACCGGTTCCGGCTCGACCGGGAGACCGCCGAGGTCGTCGCCGGCATCTGCCGCCGCCTCGACGGCCTGCCGCTCGCGATCGAGCTCGCCGCCGCCCGGACCAAGCTGCTGCCCCCCGCCGCGATCCTCCGCCGGCTGGAGCTGCAGCTGCCGACCCTCGCCGCCGGCCCGCGCGACGCCCCGGCCCGCCAGCGGACCCTGCACGACACCGTCGCCTGGAGCCACGCCCTGCTGGACGACGCGCAACGCCGCCTCTTCCGACGGCTCGCCGTCTTCGCCGGCGGCTGCACGCTCGCATCGGCCGAAGCGGTCGCCAACCACGACGGCGCGCTCGGCCCCGACCTGCTCGACGCGCTCGCCGTCCTCGCCGACGGCAGCCTGATCCGCCGGGCCGAGTCCGCCGACGACGCGGAGCCGCGCTTCACGATGCTGCAGCTGCTGCGCGACTTCGCCGCGGAGCAGCTCGACCTCGCCGGCGAGCGCGAGCCCGTGCAGGCCGCCCTCCGCGAGCACCTCCTCGACCTCGTCGCCCAGGCCGGGCCCGGCCTGCTCGGGCCCGAGCAGGCGGCGTGGCTCGACCGCCTCGACGCCGAGCACGACAACCTGCAGGCCGACCTCCACCGACCAGATGCCGACCCGACCTCCACCCTCCGGCTGGCCGCCGGCCTCCGCCACTTCTGGCGCATCAGGGGCCACTACGAGGCGGGATTGGCGACGCTGACCGCCGCCCTCGCCGCCGCCGGGGCCGAGGACGCCCCCGCCGCGCTCCGGGCCGAGGCCCACCAAGGGCCCGGCTTCCTCGCGCTCGACGCGGGCGACTACGACGGGGCCGAGCGGGGGTTCGCGACGGCGCTCGCGCTGCGGGAGGCCGCCGACGACCTCGCCGGCAGCGCCGAGCCGTTGCGCGGGCTCGGCCTCGTCGCCCTCAACCGGCACGACCTCGAGCGGGCGCAGTCGCTCAACGAGCGCGCCCTCGCCGCCGCCCACGCCGCCGACGACGCCCGCGCCGTCGCGTTCGCCCTGCACAACCTCGGAGTCATCGCCCGCGAGCGCGGCGACCTCGCGGCGGCGCGCGCCCACTTCACCGAGTCCCTCAGCCGCTGGACCGCCCTTGGCGACCAGATGTGGACCGCCCAATGCCAGTTGGGGCTCGGCATCGTCGACCGGATCGAGGGCAACGACCGGCAGGCTCGCAGCAACTTCGAGGCCTGTCTTGCCGGCTCGGCCCGGATCGCCGACCAGTACGGCGTCGGCCAAGCCAGCGTCCAGCTCGGCCACCTCGCCCGCCAGGCAGGCAATGCCGCCGAGGCCGCCAGCCGCTACCGGGCCGCCGTCGACGCCTACCGCAGCGTCGGGGCCACCGAGGGTGTGGTCGAGGCGGCAGAGTGGCTGGCAACCGCCTGGCGCGGGCAGGGCCATGCCGAGCGCGGCGCGGAGCTGCTGGCGGCCGCGGCCGAGCTGCGGCGACGCCACAACCTGCCGACGCCTCCCCGCACCGACGCCGACCTGACCGCGATCGCGGCCGAGGCCAGAACTGCCCATCCCGAGGCATGGGCGCGCGGCGCGGCAGCCACGGTCGAGGCACTGCTCGACGCGACCCCGGCCCACCCGACCGGGAGCGGGTCGATCGTCGCTGGGTAGGTTCCTCGGCCCGCTACCCGCCCCGGCAGTTGGTCCCCGGGTTCAGGGCCCAGCCGAGCCGCTGCCCGCCGGAGATCGACGCGGACGCCGTCGCGGTGGCGGTCGCGGAGGCCGGCGGCACGGTCGGCGGCAACGTCGCGTTGGCGTCGAACTTCAGCAGCGTCAGGCTGACCGCGTCGCCGACCGGGTGCTCGGCGTAGACCCGCAGTTGCCCGAGCGACCCGTTGAGCAGGCACCAGAGGCAGACCCCCGCGCCCGGCAGCGACACCCGGGTCCCCGTCGGCAGCAGGTACGGAAGCCCGGCCGACAGGGCGCAGACCGCGAGGCACGGCCTGCCGTCCGGATCCTCGACCGGCCTCCCGGTCGACTCGTAGTGGGAGAACCCGCCCGGCTGGGCCGAGGTGCCGGTGATCGGCCGCATGATGGTGACCGGGTTGCCGCCGGGCAGCGCGACGACTCCCGTCGCGTCCAGCCGCAGGTCGAGCACGAACTCGCCGCGCACCACCTCGACCACCATCCGCTCCGGGTAGGCGCAGGGCGGCAGCGCCGCGTACTGCTCGAGGAAGTCGACATCGAAGTACTCGCCGACCTCCCCGGCCACCAGCGCCGCGCTCGGCGCGAAGCCCGCCGAGGTCACCTGCACCCGCTCCGCCGCGGCGTCCGCGAACCCGACGTAGCCGCTGGGGGTCTCACACTCCGCGCCCGGGGCCGGCCCCGGCCCGGTCGCCGCCCGCGAGACGACGGTTCCTCCGAGGCCGGCCGCCCCGGTCAACAGGATCAGGAGGACCCGGAGTGCGATGTGGCGTGACATGGCTCTCCTCCCGAATCGAACGGCACCGAGCCGCCCGGCACCGCGCCGGGGAACCCGATGCGCCAATCACATCGTCTCACGCCGGGCACCGGTGCGCGATCCCCCGATCGCCCCGCTCCGGGCCGACCCACGCTCCGCCGCATGCCGCCCGCGCCACACTCCGTGGTGGCGAAAGATGGGATACTGCCCGTTTGAAGCGCGGTCCCCCGGGGCCGCGACTCCGCGCATGTTCCGCCCTGAGGAGGTCCGTCTTGGCCGTCGCGGTCGACCGCTCGCTCGAAACGCTTGCCATCAACAGCATCCGGGTTCTCTCGATCGACGCCATCCAGAAGGCGAACTCCGGCCACCCGGGCCTGCCGCTCGGCGCGGCGGCGATGGGCTACGCCCTCTGGCACGACATCCTCAAGCACAACCCGGCCGACCCGCAGTGGCCCGACCGCGACCGCTTCGTCCTCTCCGGCGGCCACGGCTCGATGCTCCTCTACTCCCTGCTCTACCTGACCGGCTACGACCTCAGCCTCGACGACCTCAAGCAGTTCCGCCAGCTCGGCTCGAAGACCCCCGGCCACCCGGAACGGGGCCACACGCCGGGGGTCGAGGTGACCACCGGCCCGCTCGGCCAAGGCTTCGGCAACGGCGTCGGCCTCGCGATGGCCGAGGCGTTCCTCGCCGCCACCTTCAACCGGCCCGGCCACGACGTGGTCGACCACTACACCTACGGCATCGTCACCGACGGCGACATCATGGAGGGGGTCGCCGCCGAGGCCGCCTCGCTCGCCGGCCACCTCGGCCTCGGCAAGCTGATCTACCTCTACGACCAGAACCACATCTCCCTCGCCGGCACCGTCGGCATCTCCTTCTCCGAGGACGTCCCCACCCGCTTCGCCGGCTACGGCTGGCAGGTGCTCTCGGTCGAGGGGCTCGACCCCGAGGCGGTCCGCGACGCGATCCGGCAGGCCCAGGCCGAGACGGCCAAGCCGACCCTGATCTGCTGCCGCACGGTGATCGGCTGGGGCTCGCCGAAGGCCAACACCTTCGGCGTCCACGGCTCGCCGCTCGGCGCGGACGGCGTCAAGGAGACGAAAGCCGCCCTCGGCTGGCCGACCGACCGCGACTTCTACGTGCCGGAGGAGGCCCTCGCCCACTTCCGCGAGGCGCTCGCCAAGGGCAAGGCGGCCGAGGCCGACTGGCAGCAGCGGTTCGCCGCCTACGCCAAGGCGTACCCGGAGGAGGCGGCCCTCTTCCGCCGCTGGACCAGCGGTGAGCTGCCGGCCGGCTGGGACAGCGACTTCCCGGTCTGGGCCGTCGGCAGCAAGCCGGTGGCGACCCGCAAGGCCTCCGGCGAGACGATCGCCGCCTTCTTCCCGAAGATCGGCAACTTCATCGGCGGCTCGGCCGACCTCAACCCCTCGACCAACACCGCGATGAAGGGGGCCGGCGACTTCGCCGCGCCCGACGGCGAGCCCGACCCGACCACGCAACAGGGCCTCCTCGGCGGCCCGTGGGGCTACGACGGCCGCAACGTCCACTTCGGCATCCGCGAGCACGCGATGGCGGCGGCGGTCAACGGGATGGCCGCCCACGGCGGCGTGGTCCCCTACGGCTCGACCTTCCTCGTCTTCTCCGACTACATGCGGCCGGCGATCCGCCTCGCCGCCCTCTCCCACCTGCCGTCGATCTGGGTCTTCACCCACGACAGCATCGCCGTCGGCGAGGACGGCCCGACCCACCAGCCGGTCGAGCACGTGATGAGCCTGCGGCTGATCCCCGGCCTCACCGTGCTCCGCCCGGCCGACGCCAACGAGACCGCCGACGCGTGGCGCGTGGCGCTCACCGCCAAGACCAGCACCGCCCTCGTCCTCTCGCGGCAGGACCTCGCCATCCTCGACCGCAGCGACGCCGAGGGCACCGTCGCCGACGGCGCGTACGTCCTCTCCGACGCCGGCGGCCACCCGGACGTGGTCCTGATCGGCACCGGCTCGGAGGTCGAGCTGGCGGTCGCCGCCGCCGCCCTCCTCGCCGAGCACGGGGTCCGCGCCCGCGTCGTCTCGATGCCGTCGTGGGAGCTGTTCGCCGCCAAGGACGCCGACTACCGGCGCAAGGTGCTCGGCCCGGACGGGACGCCGCGCGTCTCGGTCGAGGCCGGGGTGACCACCGGCTGGTGCCGCTGGACCGGCGACCACGGCGCGAGCGTCGGCATCGACACCTTCGGCGCGTCCGGCCCCGGCGGCGCGGTGATGAAGGCCTTCGGCTTCACCAAGGAGCGCGTCGCGGCCACCGCGCTGCGCCTCCTCGGGCAGGACAAGCTCGCCGCCGAGATCGCCTCGGCCGGCAAGGGCGGGGACGCCCGGGCGTGACCCGGGCCGGCAGCCCCGACGAACGGACAAGGAGGAATCCCCCCATGGCCCAGAACCGGATCACTGAACTGCACAAGCAAGGGCAGTCGGTCTGGCAGGACGACATCAGCCGCCAGATGCTCAACGACGGCGAGATCGCCCGCAACATCGACCTCGGCGTGCGCGGCCTGACCTCGAACCCGAGCATCTTCGAGAAGGCGATCGCCGCCGGCACCGCCTACGACGACGCCATCGGCGACCTCATCCGCGAGGGGCGCGACGCCGCCGGCGTCTTCGACGCCCTCGCCATCGCCGACATCCAGCGCGCCTGCGACCTCTTCCGCCCGATCTACGACGCCAGCCACGGCCGCGACGGCTTCGCCTCGATCGAGGTCTCGCCGGGGGCCGCCCGCGACGCCGACCGGACCCGGCACGAGACCCGCCACCTCTGGGCCGCGGTCGACCGCCCGAACGTGATGGTCAAGATCCCCGGCACCGTCGAGTGCGCCCCGGTGATCGAGGAGATGCTGACCGACGGGATCAACATCAACATCACCCTGCTCTTCTCGATCGCCGCCTACGACCGGGTGGCCGAGGCCTACCTCGCCGCGCTCAAGACGCGGCAGGCGGCGGGCAAGCCGGTCGACCGCGTCGCCTCGGTGGCGTCCTTCTTCGTCAGCCGGGTCGACACCCTCGTCGACAAGCTGCTCGACCAGAAGATCGCCGCCGCCGGCGACGCCGCCGCCAAGGCGCACCTCGCCTCGCTCAAGGGGAAGGCCGCCATCGCCAACGCCAAGCTCGCCTACCAGTCGTTCAAGCGGCACTTCAGCGGCCCCGACTGGGGCCGGCTCGACGCCGCCGGCGCGGCGGTGCAGCGTCCGCTGTGGGCCAGCACCTCGGTCAAGAACCCGGCCTACCGCGACGTCCTCTACGTCGAGGAGCTGATCGGGCCGGAGACGGTCAACACCATGCCGCGGCCGACCATCGCCGACTTCCTCGACCACGGCGTCGTCGAGCGGACGGTCGACCGGGACGTCGCCGGGGCCGAGCGGGTGATGCGCGACCTCGCCGCCGCCGGCATCGACATGACCGCCGTCACCGACCAGTTGGAGGACGAGGGGATCGCCACCTTCGAGAAGGCGTTCGCCTCCCTCCTCACCGGCGTCGAGGGGAAGCGGGAGAAGCTGGCCGAAGCGATCGGGGCGTAGGGGACGGCGGCCCTCATCCCCCACAGCCCCCTCTCCCCCTGCCGGCTGACAAGGGGAGGTTCCGGCTGGAGGCGGCACTGGCTCGTTGCGGCCGGGCGCGCTGGGACTCCCTCACCCCCCAGCCCCCTCTCCCACTCGGTGGGAGAGGGGGAGCAACTGATCCGGGGGAGGGCCAAGCCCTCCCCCGGACCCCCGGGTTGCCGCGGCGCGGCCGCTTCCGAACCGAAACCTCCCCTGCTGGCAACGCTTGCGAGGGGAGAGGCCTTGGCCCTCCCACCACGCATCCGGCATTGCCGCTGAGCGGCAGCTTCCCAAATACCTGCCATTGTCAGTCCGCAACGAGCGAAGAGGCACTTTCGGTTCAACGAATTCGGTTCCCGCGCCCTGCGCACCCGGGTCGTCGCGCACGGCAACCCGGGGGGCGATGTCCGTTCCTGTCAGGGGGGTTGGCATGGAAGGCCGCCGGACCCGGCCGACAACGTGGCGGGTCGCCCGCACCCTCGCCGGAAGTTCCCCGGAACGGACCCCTTGACAGGCCAGGGGTGAACGTATAGAGTGTACGTACAGTCCCGAGGGGCGGTGACGAGAACCGCTCCCACCGGACGGCCAACGGGGTGACCGGGCATTGCGGGGTTTCCGGTCGCGCACGAGCCGACACCGGGGCCGGTCGAGGAGCCGAGTTCGTTGCGGGGCGAGCTCGGGGACGACACCGGCCAGGGAGCGGGGGCTGCACCGTTCGTCGGGACTGTGTTCTTGTTGGAGTCGGGGAGTCGGGAAGAACGACCGGTCCCCAATCCCCAATCCCCAATCCCCAATCCCCAATCCCCAAACAAACCTACACCGCTCCGTTCGTCCGCAGGTCGCCAATCTCCTCCGGCGTGTAGCCCAGTTCGGCGAGGATCTCGTCCGTTTGCTCGCCGACGGCGGGCACCGGGTCCATCCGCGGCGACATCCCCTCCAGGTCGAGCGGCGGCACGATCGACTCGATCGTCCCGTTCGGCGTCTGCACCGGCTGCCAGCGGCCGCGGGCGGCTAGTTGCGGGTGGCGGGCGAAGTCGTCGACCTCCAGCAGGTCGCCGTGCGGGATGTCGGCGGCCTCGAGGCGGCGGGTCACCTCCGGCCGCGCGAAGGGGGCCAGCGCCTCCTCGATCATCGTCTCCAACTCGACCCGGTTCTGGCGGCGCTCGGGCGAGGTGGCGAAGCGCGGGTCGGCGACCCACTCCGGGTGGCCGCACACTTCCGTGCAGAACGCCGTCCACTGCGCCTCGGTCTGGACCGCGAAGAGGACCAGCTCGCCGTCGCCGCAGCGGTACGCCCCGTAGGGCACCACCGTCGCGTGCCGCATCCCCGCCCGCGCCGGCGGTTCGCCGCCGTAGCGGGCGAAGAGGACCGGGTAGCCCATCCACTCGGCCAGCGCGTCGAACAGCGACGACTCGACCAGCCGCCCCTGCCCGGTTCGCTGCCGCTCGTAGAGGGCAGCGAGGGTGCCCATCGCGCCGTAGACCCCGGCCCCGATGTCGCCGACGCTGATCCCGAGCTTGGCCGGGGCGTCCGGCGTGCCGGTGGTCGCGATCACGCCCGCCTCCCCTTGCAGCAGGAGGTCGAACGCCTTCCGGAACTCGTACGGCCCGCCGCTGCCGAAGCCGGAGATGGAGGTGACCACCAGCGACGGGTAGTCGCGCCGCAGCCGCTCCGGCGCGAGGCCGAGCCGGTCGACCGCCCCCGGCCCGAGGTTCTGGACCAGCACGTCCGACCGGGCGACCAGCCGCTCGAGGACCGCCGCCGCCGCCGGGTGCTTCAGGTCGAGCGTGATCGAGCGCTTGTTCCGGTTCAGCCAGACGAAATACGACGACTGCCCGAGCACCGACCGATCGTAGCCGCGGGCGAAGTCCCCCGCGCCGCGCCGCTCGACCTTGACCACGTCCGCCCCGAGGTCGGCCAGGTGGCGGGTGCAGAGCGGCCCGGCGACCGCCAACTCCAGCGCCAGCACCCGGATCCCCGCCAGCGGCCGGCCCGCCGCGCCCGATTCGGCCATCGTCGCCTGCCCTCCCGTCTCGCGCGGCTCAGGCGCGCATCGTACAGGAGTTCCCCCGCCTGCCGACTCTCGCCCCGCGGCGAGCCAACGGTAGGAGGTCTCCGGGGGAAGCGGCCGTGCGGCAGAGAACCGGGGATCAGGGGAAGAGCCTGGACTTCCCCAATCATCGGCTCCCCTCTCCCGCCAGGCCCTCTGACAGGGGAGGTATCCATCGGGCAGCGGACGCGCCGCGGCAAATGGGGGATCGGGGGAGGGCCGAGCCCTCCCCCGATCCATTTGCCCCCTCCCCACCGTCAGGCTGAGGCCGCGGCAAAGGAGCAACCCGTTGGGGGAGGGCTTGGCCCCCTGATCCCCGGCTGCCGCTGCCCGACGGTGACCTCGCCCGGCCAATCTGCGGCGGAACATGGGACCGGCATTGGGACGTTTCCCATGGCGAGCAGCGCGAGCCGCTCTCGCCCGAACACCCCCGCCCCGTTGCCACCGCGGGCTCAGGGCCGTGAGGCTACTCCGGCAGCGTGACCGCGCCGGCCTCGTCCAGCGGCGAGTACGGGTTCCAAGCGATCTCCCAAAGGTGGCCGTCCGGGTCGGCGACGTAGCTCGTGTAGCCGCCCCAGAAGACGTCGCCCGGCTCACGTCGCGGCGCCGCGCCCGCCGCCACCGCGAGGGCGAAGACGCGGTCGACCTCCGCCTTGGACCAGACATTGTGGGCGATGGTGAACCCCTCGAAGCCGCTCCCCGCGGCCGGGACGTGGGCGTCCTCCGCCAGGGCCTCGCGGCCGAAGAGGGCCAGCACCACCCCGCCCGTGCGGAAGAAGGCGATGTCGTCGTTGCTGGCGGACGACAGCGGGAAGCCGAGCCCGTCGCGGTAGAAGCGAACCGACCGCGCGAGGTCGGCCACGCCGAGCGTGATGATGGAAAGTCGCGGTTCCATGCGGTCAAGCCCCTCCCGGTCGCCATGGCCGATTCGGCCCCGTGCCGCGCCCGCCGACCCCGGTGGCGCGGCCGCAGCGCCCCCGCCGCCACGCACGACGCGTTCCCCCGCCAGCCGCGCCCCAGCCCCAACCGCCGACGAGGAGAGGGCACAGCCGCACCACGACAACCCGGCGGCGAGCGGTTGCCGTCCCCTGAGCAGGCACCACCCCTCCGCCATCCCAGTGGCTGACGGAGGGAGGCGCCCTTCGGGGAGTAGCCGCGCAGCGGCAATTGGGGGGGCCAGACCCGTGCCCTGACCGTTGGCCGCCCCCGAGACAGATGCCCCCGTCACCGAAGCCGGATCGCCCGCTCTGGCCGACGGCGGCGGTCAGCGCCCCCTCCCGGCGGCTCCGGGTCCGGCTCGGCGGGGCCGCGGGACGCCCGCGCGTGGCCCCCGGCGGGCCGCCGGACGGGGAGGGTCCCGCCTGCTCGACCCCATTCCGGCCCGGCTCGGGTCCAAGGCCGGGCCCGTTGCCGCCGGTGCCTCAAGTTGTCATCGTGTGAGGGGGGTCCGGGGGAGGGCTTGACTCTCCCCCGGCCCCCCCTCAACCTCGGCAGGCGGCCGCGCAGCGGCGATTGTGGGTCCGGGAGGGCCAGAGCCCTCCCCCGAGCCAGCCTCTCCCCCGTTCCCGCCGCTGTGGCTGACCGGGGAGGCATCCATCAGGAAGCAACCGCGCCGCACCCCCCCAAGGCCCGGGTGAGAGCTTGGCTCTCTCTTGGGCCAGCAGCTACTCACTCGTCCGCCGTAGCCTGACAGGGGGGCACCTGCCGAGAAGCAGCCGCGCTGCGGCAATCCGGGGGTCCGGGGGAGGGCTTGGCCCTCCCTCGATTCAGTTTCTCCCCCACTCCCGCCGCCACGGGAGCGGGGGCTGGGGGGTGAGGGCGGTCCCGACGCGCTTGGCCGCGAAGTGAGGATCCCGCCTTCGGTCAGGTGGCCCCTCGTATCGTCCAACGAGATGGAGCAGGGGTCACAGACGCAGGCTCGACGCGCCCCTAGTCGGCGACCGCCATCGCCGCGGCCTCCTCGGCCGGCGCGTCGGCGGGGCCGACCGGGCGGATGGCGACCAGGTTCGAGTGGAACGTGCTCTGGCCGGCGAGGTCGGCCACCACGTCCGGCGCGGTCCAGTTCACCGTCCGGCCGTCGGGCGACAGGCTCGCCCAGCGCCCCTTCGGCGCGACCGCCACCCCCGGGATCACGTCGTCGGTGACGACCGCCCGCAGCCGGCACCAGCCGCGCGCGTTCTCGACGATCACGTCGTCGCCGTCGGCGATGCCGCGCGCCGCCGCGTCGTCCGGGTGGATCTCGACGTGCGGCGCGCCCTCCTTCGCGACCAGTCTCGGCTGGTTGGCGAAACTGGTGCTGACGAAGTGGTGGGGCGCGCCGCTGACCAGCACCAGCGGCGCGTTCGGCCCGTCGCCGAACGACGCGCGGGCCGCGAACTCGCTCGGCTCGACGTGGTCGGGCAGCGGGTCGAGCCCGAACCTGCCCATCCGCTCGCAGCGCAGCTCGACCTTGCCGGAGGGGGTCGGGAAGACGCCGTCGGAGTAGGGGACCCAGCGCGGCTCCGGCAGGGCGTAGGGCACGGTCCCCTCCTCCCGCAGCCGGTCGAGCGTGATGCCGGCGAGGGCCGGGCTGTTCGGGCGGCTCGCCTCGAGGATCTCCTCGATCACCTCGTCGACGTCCTGCCGCAGCCACGGCTCGTCGTAGCCCATCGCGGCGGCGAGCAGCCGCATCACGTCCCAGTTCGACTTGCACTGGCCGAGCGGGGCGATCGCGGCGTGGTTGTACTGCAGGTTGAGGTTGCCGCCGTAGGGCCGGTGCAGGTCGGCCTGCTCCAGCTGGCTCGTCGCCGGCAGCACGATGTCGGCCCAGCGCGCCGTGTCGGTCATGAACTGCTCGTGGACGACGGTGAAGAGGTCCTCCCGTTGCAGTCCCGCCAGCGTCAGGGCGCTGTTCGGCGCGGCGGCGAGCGGGTTGGCGTTGAAGACGTAGAGCGAGCGGATCGGCGGGTCGCTCACCTCGCCGGTCAGCGCCGCCCCGATCCGGTTCATGTTCACCACCCGCGGCGGCGGCGGGCACTCCCCGCGGTGGGTGAACGCCTCGGCATCCCAGCGCACGTAGTCGCCGGTCGAGTAGGCGAGGCCGCCGCCGCGGACCCCGTACTGCCCGGTCACCGCCGGCAGGGTCAGCAGGGCGCGCACCGTCTGGCCGCCGTTGCCGTGTCGCTGGATGCCGTCGGAGCTCTTCAGCAGGGCCGGCGTCGTCGTCGCCCAGAGGACGGCCAGGTCGCGCACCTGCTCGGCCGGCACGCCGGTGATGGCCTCGACCCGGTCGAGCGGGAACTCGGCGGCGCGCTCGCGCAGCTCGCGCCAGCCGACGCTGTGCGCCTCCAGCCACGCCTCGTCGTGCAGCCCCTCGGCGAAGATGACGTTGACCATCCCGAGCGCCAGCGCGGCGTCGGTCGACGGCCGGGGCCGGATGTGGAGGTCCGCGCCGCGGGCGGTGCTGGTCCGCCGCGGGTCGATCACGACCAGCTTGGTCCCGTTGCGCTGGGCCTCGCGCAGGAACGGCATGAAGTGGGGGGCGGTGCTGACCGGGTTGTGCCCCCAGACGACCACCAGCCGACTGTGCAGCACGTCGCGGTAGTCGACGCCGAGCTTCGCCCCGAGCGTCATCCGGACCACCTGCTCGTGCGCCGCGCCGCAGATCGAGCGCTCGAGGCTGCTGGCCCCCATCCGGTTCCAGAAGCGCTCGGCGACGACCGCGTTCTGCACTTGGCCGAGGGTGCCGCTGAACGAGTACGGCAGGATCGCCGCCGCCCCGTCGGCGGCGATGATCCCCTGCCAGCGGGCGGCGATCTCGGCGATCGCCTCGTCCCAGCCGATCTCCTGCCAGCTCCCCTCCCCCTTCGCCCCGGCCCGCCGCAGCGGCACCGTCAGCCGGCTCGGGTCGTAGACCCGGTCGAGGTAGGGCCGCACCTTGGCGCAGAGCCAGCCGCGGGTGATCGGGTGCTCCGGGTCGCCCCGCAGGCCGACCGCCCGCCCGCTCGCCGGGTCGACGTCGACCAGCAGGGCGCAGGTGTCCGGGCAGTCGTGGGGGCAGACCCCGCGCACGGTGATCGTCGGCAGTGGCTCGGCCATCGGGGGAGGCTCCTGACGCGGCGGCGGCACTGGCGGAATGGTAGCGCGGCTGGCGGCTGGCGGGATGGTAAAGGGATCGACGCGTCGCACCCCGCGCCCCGGTTCGGGCGGTGCCGCGCCGAACGCTTGCGCGAACGGCGGGAATCGGCATAATTGCACGATCGTACGTCGCTGCCCGGGCGAGGCCGCGCATGGACGACCCGAGCGTCGCCCCCGTTCCGCCCGCTCCGCCGCGCCCCGGGCTCGCCCGGCCGGCGCCGACTTCTCGCACCCTCTGCTCGACCTCCCCAGTGCGCCGCACCTCCGAAACGGACGCGCGCGGCCAATGCGACCGCAGCCGGTCGCCGTGGCTCTCGGCCGTGCCCACCACGCCGTGTCGGCAGACACCTTCGATCCCGTCTGGACGGACCGGGGGAGGGGTCCAGTCACCACGACGCGCAGCCTGCAGACCGTTCCACTCCGGCGGCGCGAGCCAGTTCCGGCGTCCGGCAAGCAACGCACGGCCACCGGACAGTCGCACCACGGCCATCGGCAGCGCAGAGCGGGGGCACGGCATCCCCGGCACCGAAACAACCCTCCCTCGCTCGCGACACCAACCTCCGGAACCCGGCCAGCCGTCGTCACCAGCCAGGAGGGCTCACCCCATGACGACCGTCATCGCCTCCTCGAAGAAGTTCGGCCCCCGACGAACCGGGCCGCGCCTGCCGCGCCGGGCGCTGCCCCCGCTCCTCCTCGCCGCGCTGGCCGGCGCGCCGCGCCCCGCCGCCGCCGTCGTCCCCGGCAAGAACGGCCGGATCGCCGTGACGATCATCGACCGCGACGACCCGCAGGTGGAGGCGCACATCTACACGATGTCGGCCAAGGGGAAGAAGGCCAAGCAGGTCACCGACGGCGCGAACGACCACGATCCGCGCTGGTCGCCGGACGGCACGACGATCCTCTTCAGCCGCGGCGACGACATCTGGGTGGTGGCGGCGACCGGCGGCACGCCGACCAACCTGACCAACAGCGCGGAAGTGGAGTCCGGGGCCGCCTGGTCCCCGGACGGCACGACGATCGCCTACACCCGCGGCGACGAAATCTGGACGATGCAGGCCAACGGGGCGGGCCAGGCGTTTCTCGTCGCCCCCGGCACCGGCGCGACCCGAGGCATCGACTGGTCGCCGGACGGGACGACGATCGCGTTCGGGGCGCCGGGGGCCCAGAACCCGTACCTGCAAGTCTGGGCGGTCGCCAGCGACGGTCAGAATCCGACGCCGCTCACCGACGCCGCCGGCGACGCGCGAACCCCGCGCTGGTCCCCGGACGGCAGCCGGATCGTCTTCGTGCTCGGCGGCGACATCTGGACGATGCAGCCGGACGGCTCCAACCAGCAGATGCTGGCCGCAGGCTCCGCCGAGCAGACGTACTACCGGCTGGCCTGCTCCCCGGACGGCAAGCGCGTCCTCGCCGCCGTCATCGACAACACTACCGACATCTGGTCCTTGCAAACGATGCCCTCGGCCGGTGGCGCGCCGAAGGTGGTCAAGGGGACCTACAGCAACAAGGTCCGCTACCTGATCAGCGACCCCGACTGGCAGACCAAGCCCCGCAAGGGTTCTCAACGAGCCAGCGCCAAGCCCGACCGCGGCCACGACAGGACCAAGCACGACGGCCGCCGAACGCCCGGACGCTGAGGCGGGCGACGGCGGAACGAAGGCCCGCCCCGCGCCGTCACCCGCCTCCTCGCGGGCACGGCCCCCGGGCGGCGCGGCCGGTCGCGCCGCCCGGGGTTACGAGTGCCGGGCAATCGTCAATCCAACCCGTCGCCGTCGACCCGGGCCGCGCTCGGCCGGGCGCGGCCGGGGAGGCGGGTTCCCGTCCAGACGCAAGCCGCCGCGAGGCCCAGCGGCACCACCACCCACAGCGGAAGCAGCACCCACCAAGCGCTGGACGGCTCGGGAGGTCGACGCTGGGCCGACAACAGCACGCACCAGACCAGTCCCTGCCACGCAACGGCCTCGAATGCCCGGCTCGCCGGTCGCCATGCCCCCCGGGCGAGCAGCGCCACCGACGCCCCGAAGGTGAGGACCACCGGCGCAACGAACAGGGCCGCGTACACGGCGAGGATGACCAAGGTCTCGGCCCTGCTCGGCGTCGACCCCTCCCAGAAGAGGGCAACGGCGAGCAGGGCGACGAGCGCGAGACCCACCCCCGCGAGCCCGAACAGGATTCCCACCAGCCCGGTCGCTGTTTGCAGACGTTGAGATCCGCGTGCGTCCATCGTCACACCTCCCGCGCCGGCCGGCTGGCCGGCGACACCGCCCGTCAGTCAGAAAGGATGTTCCTCCCGCCGGAGCGCCATGCTGGGACGCGGCACTCCGCCCAGACGCACGCGGCCGCGAGGCCCAGCGGCACCCCCACCCGCAGCAGCAGAACCGACCAGCCCGAGAGAGGGCCGGGCGAACCGCCCGGGTTCAGCGCCCAGACGCTCGACGCCAGGCCCAGCCACGCGGCCGCCTCGAACCTTCGGCGCGCCGGTCGCCACGCCCCCCGGGCGAGCAGCACCCACGACGCCCAGAAGGTGAGAACCCCCTTTGCCACCAGCACGGCCAGCATGGCCAGGGTGACGATCCGGTTGTGCTGCAACACCTGCGGTGCGTTCCACACGAGGAGAACCACCCACAGGACGAGGAGCGCGAGACCCAGCCCCACGACCCCGGCCAGCAGCCCGACCACGCCGACAACCCCTCGCAGCCATCCCGGAACGCCCGCGTCCATCGTCACACCTCCCGCGCCGGCTGGCCGGCGACACCGCCCGCCAGGCAGAAGAGCTGCGCCCGGTCGTTGCCGGTGTCGACCACCAGCAGATGGCGTCCGTCGGGGGAGAGCGCGATGCCGTCCGGGTAGGCGAACTCCTCCTCGCCGCCGCCGAGGCCGCCGAACGCCCGCAGGAACCGGCCTCGCGGGTCGAAGCACTGCACCCGGTGGTTCATGCTGTCGACCGCGTAGACGGTGCCGTCCGTCGCCACCGCGAGGCCGGCGACGTTCCAGAACTTGCCGTCGCCCGTGCCCGGCGCGCCCCAGACCTTGACCGGCCGCCCGCTCGCGTCGAGCCTCAGGATCTTGTCCGTCGTCGAGTCGGAGACGAGCAGCGAGCCGTCCGCCGCGGCCGCGATGCCGGCGGGGTGCCACGGCGAGTCGGAATCCGAGGGCCTCAGCCGGATCGCGCTGAGCGGTGTCCCGATCGGTCTGAAGTCCCGCACCCAGCCCATGTCGTCGCCGACCCAGAGCCGTTGCCCGTCCGGCGCAACGGCGATCGGGCCCGGCCGCACGAACTGGCGCTTCCCCTCCCCCTCGCTCCCCCATGTCCGGAGGAAGCCGCCCGCGGCTTTGAACGCCTGCACCCGGTGGTTGCCGCTGTCGGCCACGAACAGCGTCCCGTCGACGCTGACCGCGACGCCGAGCGGGGCGTCGAACTCACCGAGTCCGCTGCCGGACCCGCCGCCGACGGTGCCGAGCAGCGTGCCGTCGGTCGCGTGCCAGAGGACGCGGTCGTTCAGCGTGTCGGAGAGGTAGAAGGACGCGCCGTCGGGCGCGAAGGCCGCCGCGAACGGCAGCGCCAGCCCGCCCGCGCGCTGGCTGCCCCACGAGGCCAGCCGCTGCCCGGACGCGGCGGCGAACCGGTGCACGCACCGCCACGACGGGTCGGTGACGAGCACGTCGCCGCCGGGGCCGACCGCGATCGCGTGCGGCCGGAACTCCGTTTCGACCGCCAGGATCATCACCGGCGTGCCGTCCGGGCGGAAGACGAGCACCAGCCGCCTCAGGAGGTCGACCACCCAGACGTTGCCGTCGGTGTCGGTCGCCACGTCGGACGGCACCCTGAGCGAGGCGGCCGCGTCGCCGCGCGTCGCGACCACCCCGCGCATCCCGCCGTCGAGTCCGAGCGCAAGCACCCGCCCGTTGCCGCTGTCCGCGACGTAGAGGGTGTCGCCGTCGGGGGAGAGTGCGACGCCGAACGGATAGCGGAACGCGCCGGCCTCGCCCGCCGCGCTGAGGCTCGCCAAATGCCGCCCGGCCGGGCTGAACGACTGCACCCGGTGGTTCAGCGGGTCGGCGACGTGCACCGTGCCGTCGGGGCCGATCGCGATCCCGATCGGGCCGGGCGGGTCGAAGCGCTCCCTGATCCCGAACCGGCCGTCCTCGCTCCCCGGGCCGCCCCAGCCGCCGACGTAGCGGCCCGCGGCGTCGAACACCTGCACCCGGGCGTTGCCGCTGTCGACGACGTGGACGAGGCCGTCGGCGGAAACCGCCACGCCGGTCGGCCGCAGCAACTGGCCCGGCTCGCTCCCCTTCCGGCCCCAAACGGCCCGCAGCGTGCCGTCCGGCCCGAATCCCTGCACCCGGTGCAGGACGGCGTCGGTCACCCAGGCGGTGCCGTCCGGGCCGAAGGCGACCCCGATCGGGCCGCTCACCACGCCCGGCGTCAGCGGGTCCTTGCCGAAACTCCGCACGAAGCAGGGCGGCTCGTCGCAGCCGCACGCGGTCGCGGTCGCCGACGTCACCTCGGCCGCCGTCGCGCCGAACGGCAGCAGGCGCGCCGCGGCCACCGCCGCGACACCGGCCAGCACCTGCCGTCGCGTCCCCCGCCGCGCCGGGACAACGGTCGCCCGCGCCGTGGTCGCCGTTGCCGGTCGATCCGCCGGGCCGATGTGATCAACGCTCGTCGTCGCCATGACCCACCTCCGCGTCGGCCCGGCGGATGCTCGCCCCGGCCCGGCCTGCGCGGCCGGTCGCAAGCGGGGCAGTGCGCCGGCGACACCCCCAGCCTGCCGGGCGCGGGGCGACGGCACATCCGCAGGCCTCCGGAATCGGGGCGTCGCCCCCGGGTTCCGTCGATCGACGGGGGTCGGCCAAGGGCCCGCGCTGGCGGTCGTCACGGCACTCCGCCAAGCGCGGATCCGTCATCCCGGCCCGCAAGGCCGGCAACGGGGCGACTTGGAGGTGGCCGAGCCGCGAATTCCCCGCGGCGGTCTGACCGGGGGGTCTTCGTTATGGAGGGCAGCCGCGCCGCGGCAACCCGGAGGTTCGGGGGAGGGCTGCGTCCTCCCCTGAGCCTGGTTCTCCCTCTCTCCCGCGGCGGCCTGACCGGGGTCGGTATCCAAGGGACAGCGGTGTCCGCGTCTCGAAGCCGGGCCCGCCGGGACCGCCCTCACCCCCCAGCCCCCTCTCCCGCGGCCGCGGGAGAGGGGGAGAAACTGAATCGGGGGAGGGCTTGGCCCTCCCCCGGACCCCCCATTCGCCGATGCGCGGCCGCTTCCCGATGGATACCTCCCCCGATCAGGCGGCGGCGGGAGAGGGGGAGCAACTGAACCGGGGGAGGACCAAGCCCTCCCCCGCACCCCCAAGTTGCCGCGGCGCGGCCGCTTCCCGATGGATACCTCCCCCTCTCAGCCGCGGCCGCGGGAGGGGGCTGGGGGGTGAGGGCGGGCCCGGCGGGCCCGGCCACGAGGAGCCGGGGTGGTCCGGGCCGCCGCGAGGACGGTCGTGCCCATTCGGCGCCC
>JBDHWC010000023.1:0-34235 GCA_039809985.1 Thermomicrobiales bacterium
ATGGGGCAATGCTAGGCCGGGCCCGCGCCGCCGCCATCGTCCGGACCGGCAGTCGGCGACCTAGCCGTCCGGGCAGGCAGGCAAGGGAAGGGAAGGGGCAGGTCGCCCAAGGCAGCCGTGTCCTTTGGCCAGCCGAGCCTGGACGGTCCTCACCCCCCAGCCCCCGCTCCCGCGGCGGCGGGAGAGGGGGAGAAAATGAACCGGGGGAGGGCCAAGCCCTCCCCCGAACCCCCCCAATTGCCGCGACGCGGCCGCTTTCCGACGGATACTTCCCCTTGTCAGGCGGCGGCGGGTGAGGGGGAGCAGATGAATCGGGGGAGGACCAAGCCCTCCCCCGGACCCCCCGGTTGCCGCGGCGCGGCCGACTCCCCGCAAACCCCCGTCAGGCTACGGCGGGCGAGGGGCAGCTGCTGGCCCAGCGGAGAGCCAAGTTCTCACCCTGACCTCGGGGGGCGGCGAAGCGGTCGCTTCCTGATGGAAACCTCCCCTTGTCGGGCCGTGGCAGGACAGGGGGCTGGGGGACTCGTACCAAACGCGAGGGCTGGCGTCCCATAAGGGCGGGTTCGGTTCGAGCAGGCGGTGCCGAGACGCGTGGGTGACCTGCGCCCATCGACGGGCCGGACGGCGAGGCAGCGCGGCCGTCTCCCCGCGCGTGAACGGCGTTCGTTCGCACAATTGGAATCACCCCATGACCGTTTGCGAAGCCGGCGGCAACGGCCCGGCAGCGATCCCCACCGGGCCGGAAAGGGGCCGGGCGGGCGGGGGCGTCCCCCGTCCGGCGGCCCGCCGGACCCTCGCGCGGGCGTCCTGCGGTCCGGCCAAGCCGGACGGGGGGCGGGAGGGGTCGCCGGCCGCCGCCGTCGGCCGGAGCGGCCTGCTCGGCCTTGGCCACGGGGCATCCCCCCTTGGTGGCGGCAAACGGTCATATCGTGAGGGGTTGGGGGAAAAGGGCGGTCCCCGGCCGCGCCATGTAAGGACCGCGATCGATCCGATGCCTCCTCCTCTCCCGTCGTCGCGGGCTTCGCATGACCCACAATGGGGGGACTCCGGGGGTCGATGGCCGTCCCAGCGCAACCGGATCCTCCGTTGCCAGTTCCCGACGGACACCCCTCGGTGCCGCTTCTGACCGGGGACCAATCGCCCTCGGCACCGGGGCACGGCCTGCGGTCGGTCGGCATGTCCACTGGAGGCGCGGTCGGAGGGCTGCCCGCTGCTACACTCGGCGACGCGGCGTGAGAGGTGGCCGCGCGGGAGGGGGCTTGGGCGATCCGACGCAGCCGAACGAGACGCGGACGGCGACCGCCGGGCCCGTGGTCGAGACCCGCGCCCTGACCAAGCGGTACGGGGCGGTGACCGCCTTGGACGGCGTCGACCTCAGCGTGCCGCCCGGCGCGACCGGACTGCTGGGGGCCAACGGCGCGGGCAAGACGACCTTGATCCGGCTCCTGCTCGGCCTCGCGCAGCCGACGAGCGGCACCGCCGCCGTGCTCGGCCGCGACAGCAGCCGGGAGGGGGTCGCGGTGCGGTCCCGGGTCGGCTACATGCCGGAGTCGGACGCCTTGCCGTCCGCCGTCACCGCCGCCGACTTCGTCGCCCACATGGGGGAGATGAGCGGCCTGCCGGCGCGCGCCGCCCGGCAGCGGGCGAACGACGTGCTCTACCAAGTCGGGCTGGACGAGGAGCGCTACCGGCTGGTCGGCGGCTTCTCGACCGGCATGAAGCAGCGGGTCAAGCTGGCGCAGGCGATCGTCCACGACCCGGCCCTCGTCTTCCTCGACGAGCCGACCAACGGCATGGACCCGCGCGGCCGGGACGAGATGCTGGAGCTGATCCGGCGAATCGACCGCCAGATGGGGATCTCAGTCGTCCTCTCGTCGCACATCCTCGACGACATCGAACGGGTCTGCGAGCAGGTCGTGATCCTCGACCGTGGCCGGCTGGTCGCCGCCCAGCCGATCGGCGAGGGGCTCGTCGACGGGCACGACATCGTGGTCCGGGTCGACGGCGACCGGGCGGCGTTCGTCGCCCGGCTCGCCGCCCTCGGGCGGAGCGCGCGCCCGGCCGGGTCCGAGCGGGCGGGCGACGAGGTGGTGGTCGCGGGCGACGACGCGGCGGCCTACGACGCGATCCGGGACGCCGCCGCCGACCTCGGCTGCGCCATCCGCGCGCTCTCGGCCCAGACCCGCTCGCTGGAGGACGTCTACTTCGGGAGCATCGCCGGGCCTGCCGACCGGGAGGCCCGCGCGTGAGCGCCGACGGGGCGGTCGGCTACGGCGAGATCTACGACCGCGGCTACCAGCACTACGACGGGCCGCGGCTCGGCCGGCTGCACGCGGTCTGGGCCTTGGCCCGCTACTCGATGGGGCGGGCGCTCGGACTGCGGAAGCCGTGGACGGCGAAAGTGATCCCGATCCTGCTCTACGCGGCGGTGCTGATCCCGGTGGTGGTCAGCATCGGGGTGCGGGCGTTCCTCGGCCGTCTGCTGCCGGGGGCGAATCTGCTCGACTACCCCGAGTACTTCGGCGGGGTTTTCCTCGTGCTCGGCATCTTCGTCGCCACCATCACGCCGGAGATGCTCTGCCCGGACCGGCAGGAACGGGTGCTGCCGCTCTACCTCTCGCGGTCGATCACGCGGGGCGACTACGTGGTCGGCAAGCTGCTGGCCGCCGCCCTGCTGACCCTGACCGTCTCGTTCGTGCCGGCGGCGATCATGTGGGTCGGCCGGCAACTGCTGGAGCCGTCGCCGTTGCGGGCGTTCCGCGACCACCTCGACGACCTCGGGCGGATCGCGGTGGCCGGCGGCCTGATGGCCGCCTACCTCGGGGCGATCGGGCTGGCGATCTCGTCGTTCACCGGCCGCAAGAGCGTGGCGGTCGGGGTGATCATCCTCGGCTTCCTGCTGAGCGAGTTCCTGGCCGGCGCGCTGACGTTCGCGCTCGAGGGGAACGAGGCGGTCCAGCGCTGGCTCCTCTTCCTCAGCCCGTCGCGGACCTGCGCCGCGCTCGTCACCGGCCTTTGGGGGGTCGAGACCGGCGACCCGCTGATGGACCACCCCGTGCCGGTGGTGGCCGCCGGGATGGTCGCGGTCACGCTGGTCTGCCTCGGCATCATGGCGTGGCGGTACCGCTCCCGTGACTGATCCGACCGCGCCCACGCTGCCGGGGCTCGCCGCCGGGGCCGCGCCGACGATCACGGTCGACCACGTCTCCAAGTGGTACCGCGACGTGGTGGCGGTCTCCGACGTCTCGTTCGGGGTCGCGCCGGGGGTGACCGGGCTGCTCGGGCCGAACGGGGCCGGCAAGTCGACGATCCTGAAGATGATGAGCGGGCTGGTCAGCCCGTCCTCCGGCAGCGTCCGGTTGCTCGACGCGCCGGCCCGGGGCGCGCCGGGGGCCTACCGACGGCTCGGCCTCGTGCCGGAGCAGGAGTCGCTCTACCCCTACCTGACCGGGCGGGAGTTCGTGCGCCTGAACGCGATCCTGCAACGGGTGCCGGAGCCCGAGGCGGCCACCGACCGGGCCATCGCGCTGGTCGAGATGGAGGACGCCGCCGGGCGGGGCCTCGGCGGCTACTCGAAGGGGATGCGGCAACGGATCAAGGTCGCCGCCGCCCTCGTCCACGACCCCGAGATCGTCCTCATGGACGAGCCGCTGAACGGAACCGACCCGGTGCAGCGGGCCGGGCTGATCGAGCTGATCCGGCGGCTCGGGGCGGAGGGCAAGACCGTCGTCGTCTCCTCCCACGTCCTATCCGAGGTGGAGCGGTTCGCGGCGAACATCCTGGTCATCGTCGCCGGCAAGCTGGCGGCGGCGGGCGACTACCGCGCCATCCGCGAGCGGATGGACCAGCACCCGCACACGGTTCGGGTTCGCTCCGAGGACGCCCGACGCCTCGCCGCCGCGCTCGTGGCCGAGCCGACGACGCGGGCGGTGCGGGTGACCGGGCCGGAGACGCTGGAGGCGGAGACGGGCGACGTCCGCGCCTTCGGGCAGGCGGTGCCGCGGCTGGCGCGGCAGGCCGGACTGCGGCTGACCGAGCTGACGCCGCTCGACGACTCGCTCGAGGCGGTCTTCTCGTACCTGACGGAGGAGCGCGGTGGCTGACCTCGCGTGGCGCGCGCTGCCGGTGACGACGCAGACGGTGCGCCAGTTGGCCGGGGGACGGACGGCGCGGCTGGTCTGGGCGCTCTCGTTCCTGCCGGTCGTCTTCGCCCTGATCTACCTCGTCCGGCCCGAGGGGACGACGCCGGCCGAGTTCCTGAACGGAATCTTCGCGGAGTTCGTGGTGCCGACCTTGCTGCCGATCACGGTGCTGATCCCGGCGACGGCGGCGTTCGGCAACGAGCTGGAGGACCGCACCCTCCTCTACCTGACCCTGAAGCCGGTCTCGCGGCTGCGGATCGTGCTCGGCAAGACGCTCGGCGTGCTGCTGACGACGCTGCCGGCGGTGCTGCTCGGGCTGGCCGCGACGGCGGCGGTGGCCGGGGTCGGCGGCCGGTGGCGCGGCGCGCCGGTCGGGACGGAGACGGTCGCGGGGCTGCTGCCGGCGACGCTGGCGGCCGCGGCGGGCGGCACGGTGCTGATCGCCTGCGTCTTCCTCGCGGTCAGCCTGTTCGTGCCGCGGGCGCTGCTGGCCGGGATCGTCTACATCTTCGTCTGGGAGAGCCTGCTCGGGCGGCTGCTGCCGGGGATCCAGGCGATCAGCATCCGGCACCAGGTGCTGTCGCTCTACAGCCGGCTGAGCGACGTGCCGCTGACCGAGCAGCCCGGGGCGGCGACCGTCGGCGGGGCGCTGGCGGCGATCGTCGTCGTCTCGCTGGTCGCCCTCGGCCTCGCCACGCTGCGGCTCCGCTCGCTCGATCTGGACTGACGCCGGGGGTGCCGTCGTCGGATCCGCGCCCGGCGCCGATGGCCGGGACTCGGGGGCGACGGGCGCCGCCGGTCCCCACCGGTGGCTTGGCGAGCGGTATCATCGCGCCGGGCCGGGACCACGCGTCCCTCGGGGCCAGTCGGCGGGCGCGGGCGGTGCCGCGGGAGGCAAGTCGATGACGGGCAGCGGGCGGCCGCTGAAGATCGGGGTCCAACTGCCGGAGGTCGAGTACGTCGCGTCGTGGCCGGAGATCCGGGCGATGGCGCAGCGGGCCGAGGCCCTCGGCTACGACTCGCTCTGGGTCGGCGACCACTTGCTGTACCGCCACCCGGGCGACCGGCCGAAGGGGCCGTGGGAGGCGTGGTCGATGATGGCCGCCCTCGCCGCGGTCACCGAGCGGGTCGAGATCGGGCCGCTGGTCGCCTGCACCAGCTTCCACAGTCCGGCGATGCTGGCGAAGAAGGCGGCGACGGTCGAGGAGATCAGCGGCGGCCGGCTGGTGCTCGGGCTCGGCGCGGGCTGGAACCAGCCTGACTACGACGCCTACGGTTTCCCGTACGACCGTCGCGTCGCCCGTTTCGAGGAAGCGTTCACGGTGATCCGGACGCTGCTGCGAGACGGGGCGATCGACTTCGCCGGCGAGTTCTACACGATCAAGGACTGCGAGTTGCTGCCGCGCGGGCCGCGTCCCGGCGGGCCGCCGCTGATGATCGGCTCGCAGGGGCCGCGGATGCTGCGGGCGGCCCTGCCGCACGTGCAGGCGTGGAACGCGTGGTACGCGTGGTTCGGCAACCGGCCGGAAGCGCTGTCGCCCCTGCTCGCCAAGCTCGACGCCGCCTGCCGCGACGCCGGGCGCGACCCGGCCGAGATCGAGCGCACCTGCGCCGCGCTGGTTGCGATGCCCGGCGCACGGGGGCGGGCCGCGGGCGACCCGACCGACCGTGGCGCGCCGCCGCTGACGGGGACGACCGAGGAACTGGCCGACGCCATGCGCCGCTACGCGGCGGTGGGCATCTCGCACGTCCAACTGGTGCTCGACCCGAACACGGTCGAGTCGATCGAGGCGTTTGCCCCGGTCCTCGACCGGCTCGACCGCTCGTGAGCGCACGGCGGACGCGCCCGCTGGGCGTCGGGCTGATGCTACCCGACACCGAGCGCGAGATGGCCGGCGGCACCGCCCGCTGGGCCGACCTCGCGGCGATGGCGCGCGCCGCCGAGGATTGCGGCTTCGACTCGCTCTGGGTTTCCGACCACCTCCTCTTCCGGTTCGAAGGGAAGGAGCCGCAGGGGATCTGGGAGTGCTGGACCCTCCTCTCGGCCTTGGCGGCGGTCACCAGCCGGGTCGAGATCGGGGCGCTGGTCAGTTGCACCGGCTTCCGCAACCCGGCCCTGCTGGCGAAAACGGCCGACACGATCGACGAGATCAGCGGCGGCCGGCTGGTGCTGGGGCTCGGCGCGGGCTGGCACGAGCCGGAGTACGACGCTTTCGGCTACCCGTACGACCACCGGGTCGGGCGGTTCGCGGAGGCGCTGACGATCGTCAGCGGCCTGCTGCGGCACGGCGAGATCGACTTCGCCGGGCGCTACCACGCCGCCCGCGATTGCGAGCTGCGGCCGCGCGGGCCGCGGCGGCAGGGGCCGCCGATCATGATCGGCAGCACCGGCGAGCGGATGCTGCGGCTGGCGGCGCGGCACGCCGACATCTGGAACGCGTGGGGCAAGCAGGACCCCGCCGAGATCCCGCCACTGCGCGCGATGGTGGACGGGGCGTGCCGGGCCGAGGGGCGCGACCCGGCGACCATGGCCCGCTCGGTGTCGATGCTGGTCGACCTGCCGGGGGCGGCCGGCCGGCCGCGGGAGGAGCCGCCCTTCCTGACCGGGAGCGCGGAGACGATCGAGGAGACGCTGCGGGGGATGGCCCGCGAGGGGATCGGGCACGTGATGGTCGTGCTCGACCCGAACACCGTCGCCGGCATCGAGGCGCTCGCGCCGGTGCTCGAACGGCTCGACCGGGGCTGACGGAACCGTCGGCGCGGGAGCGGCCCCGCGGCGACGGCCGAATCGGGAGGCGACGATGGCACCGAAGCGCGCGCTCGGAATCGACTTCGGCGGCACGAAGCTGCTGGCGGCGGTGGTCGACATCGACTCCGGCAAAGTGGTCGCCAGCGCGAAGAAGCGAACGTCCGCCGCCGACGGCCCGAAGGAGGTCCTGCAGCGGATCACCGACGTCGCCGACGGCGCGTTGAAGGAGGCGCGGCTGAAGCCGTCGCAGATCGAAGGGATCGGGGTCGGCATCGCCGGCCAGGTCGACCCCGACAGCGGCGTGCTGCTGGGCACCCCGAACCTGAGCCAGTCGGTGGTCAACCTGCCGATCGCCAAGCACCTGACGGAGCGCTACAAGGTGCCGTGCGCCCTGCGCAACGACGTGCAGATCGCGGCGGTCGGCGAGCAGGCGTTCGGCGCGGGGCGCGGCTACACGAGTTTCCTCTGCGTCTTCGTCGGCACCGGGGTCGGCGGCGCGCTGGTGATCGACGGCCGGCTGCAGCGCGGGGCGACCGGGTCGGCGGGGGAGATCGGCCACCTCGTGGTCGATGCCGGGGGCCGGCTCTGCGGCTGCGGCGGCCACGGCCACCTCGAGGCCTACTCCTCGCGCACGGCGATCACGGCCAGCATCATCGGCGACCTGAAGCGGGGCCGGCCGAGCATCCTGCGGAAGCTCGCGCCGGACCTCGAGAACCCGGGGGAGGAGGCGGCGGCGCTCCGGTCCGGGGTGCTGGCGCAGGCGGTCGCGGCCAACGACGAACTGGTGACCGAGACGATCCGGCAGGCCGGGTGGTACCTCGGCCTCGGCATCGCCTCGGTCGTCAACCTCGTCAACCCGCAGCGGGTGATCATGGGCGGCGGCGTGATCGAGGCGGTCGACCTCCTGTTCGAGGTCGCGGCGGCCGACGCGCTGCGCGAGGCGCTGCCGGTGGCGGCGTCGCAGCTCGAGATCGTGAAGGCGGGGCTCGGCGACGACGCCGGCGTCGTCGGGGCGGCCCTGCTCGGGGCGAACGCCGGCTGAGGCAGCCGCCCCGGCCGGGCGGCGTGCTAGACTCGACGGCGACCGCGGGTGCTGCTGCGGCCGTTCTGGTGGTGGTCGGGGAATGGAACCCGACGGGTAATGGTGTCCGCGCCGTAGGTCGTGCTGCATCGGGGGGCGTCCGACCGTCGTTGACGGGCGGCGTGCTGTTTGGCGGTCGCGTTGCCAATCCGCTCGCCCCGAGCCGCCGGCCGACGCCAGCGCGGGCCGGAGGCATGGTGGTGGTGAACAACGCTGGACCGGGTGCGGGATTCGGAGCGCCGCGGCTGACGCCGGAGCAGCCGAGCAGCGAGGTGGCGGCGTTCGTCGACTTCGAGAACATCCGCTACTCGACGATCAACTCCTTCGGGCGCGAGCCCGACCCGATGGCGTGGCGGGACAAGACGCTGCGGTACGGCCTGATGGCGGTCGCCCGGGCCTACGCCGACTTCGACCAGCACCCGCCGGCGGTGCGCACCCGGCTCGACGTCGCCGGCTTCGAGGCGCTCCACTTCCCGGCCAAGCGCACCTCCGACGCGCAGGGGCGGGAGAAGATCCAGTCGCGGGCCGACCTCAACTTCGTGATCGACGTGATCAACACCGCCCTGGCCCGGCCCGACATCAAGACCTTCCTCCTGTTCACCGGCGACAAGGACTTCATCCGGCTGGTGACGACCCTGCGCAACCGGCTCGGCAAGACGGTGGTGATCTGCGGCGTCCCCGGCTCGGTCAGCCCCGACCTCGTCGCCGCGGCGGGCCACGACGACCCGTTGCAGGTGTCGCAGTCGGCCGACGTCGACAAGCAGATCATCCAGGCGATCGACGCCTACATCCAGCAACTGCACAGCGGCTTCGTGCCGACCCAGAGCCACATGAGCCGGACGCTCTGGCGCTTCGTCCCGCGCGAGGTGCTCCCGTCGGAGCACATCGAGGCGAAGGTGATGGAGTTTCTGCGGAAGGGGATCCTCACCAAGCGGCAGACGGTCAACGGCCAAGGTCAGGAACTCGTCACCACCGAGCTGAACCTCGACCACCCCCTCGTGCGCGAGGCGTTGCCGCATCTCGCGCAGCGGTCGCGCTGGGAGGGCCTGCCGGTCGACGAGGACGAGTCGCCGTACGGCGCGCAGGAGGGCTACGGCGCGCCGCAGGCCTTCAGCGACGACGAGTACGACGAGGACGACAACGACGAGTTCGAAGACGACGACGAGGACGACGACGTCGAGGGTCAGTACGACCCCGAGGACGACGAGGACGAGCCGCAGCCGGGGAACATCCGGTCGGCGCAGACGCCGTCGTTCCCGTAGTTCGCGGTCTCGGTGGCGACCCCGCCCTCGGAATCCGTGCGAGGGCGGGGTCGCGTGTCGCGTCGGCCGCGTCCGTTTCGCCAAATGTCGAGGAGCACCCGCATGCGCTGGCCCCCGGAACCGGGCGACCTCGGCCAACGGCCGGACGGCGGCGGTCTGTGCCACTTCCCGCCCGACCCGGCGGCGTGGCGCGATTGGCTGGGGGCGCACCACCACATCGCCGCCGAGTGCTGGCTGGTGCTGCCGAAGAAGGGGAGCGGCCTGGCAGGCGTCAGTGTCGCCGCAGCCGTCGAGGAAGCCCTCTGCTGGGGCTGGATCGACAGTCGGCCCCTGAAGATCGACGACCGGCGCTGGGCGCTCCGCTTCACGCCGCGCAAGGTGGGCAGCGTCTGGTCGAAGGTGAACAAGGGACGGATCGCGCGGCTGATCGCCGACGGCCGGATGCAGCCGGCCGGGCTCGCCAAGATCGAGGCGGCGCAGCGCGACGGGTCGTGGGCGACGCTCGACGCGGCCGACGCGATGGAACTGCCGGCCGACCTCGAGGCGGCGCTGCGGGCCGACCCGCTCGCGGCCGAGGGGTTCAACGCCATCGCGCCGTCGCAGGTCAAGCAGATCATCTACTGGGTCGGCGACGCCCGCCGGACGAGCACGCGGGCGGACCGCGTGCGCCAGACGGTGGAGGCCGCGCGGCAGCGGCGCAGCCCGCTCGCCCCGCCACGCCGCGGCACGGGGGAAGCGGCGTCCTGACGCCGGGCGGGGTCGCGGCCTAGCGCACCTTGCCGCGCGCCGCCACCCGCCAGCGGTCGACCAGCCGCCCGTCGCGGACCACGAGCAGTTCGTCGGTCAGGTTGATCGTCGGGCAGACGTGGTTCGGGATCACCTCGTGCCGGTCGCCGACCGCGAAGCCGGGCTCGCCCTCCGGCAGCAGGACCACCCCGTGCTCCTCGCTGATCCGGGCGAGGATCGCGTTCGGGTGGCCGACGAGGTAGCCGTGGCCGGGGTGGCTCGGGCTGGGGTCCATGGCCAGCATCTTGGAGCCGGCGTCGATCACCGCGCGGTCGGCGGCGGGACGGCTGACGACGGTCGTCGCGATCCGGGCGGCGCAGCGGTCCGGCCCGATCCGGCCGTGGCGGAAGATCGAGTTGTCGTAGAAGACGTAGGTGCCGGGGCGCATCTCGGTCACGCCCGGCACGGTCGGGGTGTACGGCGCGGAGGGGGTCGAGCCGACGCTGACCGTCGTCAGGTCGACGCCGCGGGCCCGGATCGCCTCGGCCGTCTCGACCAGCGCTCGACCGGCCCGGAGCGCGGTGGCGGCGATCGACTCCGGGTCGCTGGCCCCGGCGTGCCCCTCGTGCGTCATGACGCCGACGACGCGGACGCCCTGCATGCGGGCGATGGCGAGGGCGAGGTCGACCGCCTCCTGCCCGGCACGCGCGCCGGCCCGGTCCTGCCCGGTGTTGACCTCGACGTAGAGGTCGAGCGTGCGGCCGGCGTCGTGCATGGCGTCGGCGAGGGCGGACGCGGCCTCGCGCGAGTCGACCGCGACGGTGACGTGGGCGCGGTCCATCAGGTCGAGCAGGCGGGCGATCTTCGGCGCGCCGACGATCGGGTAGGCGAGGAGGACGTCGTCGATCCCCGCCTCGTCGACCATTACCTCGGCCTCCCCGAGCTTGGCGCAGGTGACGCCGACCGCTCCGGCCGCCATCTGGAGCCGGGCGATCTGCGGCGTCTTGTGGGTCTTGATGTGGGGCCGCAGCGCGACGCCGTTGCTGGCGGCGAGGGCGGCCATCTCGGCGATGTTCTGGTGCAGGATCGACTCGTCGATGACCATCGCCGGCGTGTCGACGACTTCGTCGGCGGCGAGGATCAGGCGCTCGGTCGCGGGTGCGGTGGCGGTCATGGTCGGGGCGTCCTCCGGCGGAAGCGGCCCGGTCATCGGCGACCGGGCCGCGCGGGATGTGGTCGGGGGATTCTACCGGAGGGCGGCGGACGCCACCGGGCGACTCAGGCCATCGACCCCATCGGCCAGCGCGCGCCGCTGGTGTCGATCCAGCGGCCCTGCTGGCTGGAGCGGGCGACGGCGTCGATCAGTTCCTGGGTCTTGACGCCGTCGGCGACGGAGGGGGACGGCTCGGCCTCGCCGCGGATGGCGGCGAACCAGTGCCGCAGCAGGAGCGCGGTCGGCAGCGTCAGGTGGTGGGTGAACTCCGGCATGCCGCCGCTGAGGCGTTCCGGGATGGCGACCTCGCGCGGGGCCGGGTCGCCGGCGCGGATGCCGAGGAGGCGACCGCCGCGGACGAGCAAGGTGCCGGCGGAGCCGGAGATGCTCACCTCCTCGTCCCCCTCGACCGCCGCGGTGGCCGAGAGGTGGATGGTGCCGAGGGCGTGGCTGGCGAAGCGGAGGATGACGGCGAAGTTGTCGTCGGCATCGACCTTCGCCATGCCGCTGGAGTCGGCGAGGCGGCGCCTCGGGACCATCGTCGAGAGCGCGCCGGCGACCGCCTTGACGTCGCCGATCCACCAGCGGAGGGCGTCGAGCCAGTGGGAGCCGACCGCGCCGAGCATGCCGCCCGCCTTGTCCGCCTCGGAGAGCCAGCTGAAGGGGCGGCCCATCGGGTCGCGCAGGCTGGAGCGGTGGACGACGACGGTGATCGCCTGCGGCTCGCCGACGAACCCTTGGTCGACCAGTTCCTTGATCCGGGCCCGCAACGGCAGGAACCGGAGCTGGTGGTTGACCATCGTCACCGTGCCGACCCGCTCGGCGATCCGCTGCATGTCCCGCGCCTCGGCTAGGTTGCGGGCCAGGGGCTTCTCGCAGAGGACGTGCTTGCCCTCCTCCAGCGCGGCGATCACCATGCCGTGGTGGAGGTGGGGCGGAGTGGCGACGATGACCGCATCGATCTCCGGGTGGCGAACGAGCTCGCGATAGTCGGTCAGGTGATTGGGGACCTTGTGGTCCATCGCGAGGGCGAAGGCGCGGTCGGCGTGGCGGGCGCAGACGGCGACGGCCCGCGCCTCCGACAGTGCGCCGAGGGCCTCGAGGTGGAGCGACGCGCCGAACCCCGCGCCGACGATGCCGACGCGCACCGGCTCGATGCGGTAGGGGTCAAGGTCGAGGGCGGCCGGCGGCCGACCTCGGAAGGCATCCGTCACGCTGGACCCCGTCTCGCGGACCTGCCGCCCGTGGGCGCGACTGAGCCGCGAGCGCGGGGGCGCGGCCGACCGTCCGGGGATGCTACCACGGGGCTGGCGGCTGGTGGCTGGCGGCTGGCGGCCGGTGGCTGATGGCTGATGGCTGGCGGATGTGACTTGGGGCGACTCGGAGGCGTTGACAAACCGGCGGCGTGCCCGGCACCCTCTCCTCGACTCCTCGACTCCTCGACTCCTCGACTCCCCGACTCCCCGACTCCCCGACTCGCACCGTGAGGCACGCGATGAGCTTCTACACCCGCCGCGGCGACACCGGGCAGACCGACCTGCTGGGAGAGCGGGTCGGCAAGGACGACGCGCGGATCGAGGCCCTCGGCGTGCTCGACGAGGCGTCGTCGGCCCTCGGGCTGGCCAAGGCGGCGGTGCGAGAGGAGCGCTCGCGGGCGGTGCTGACCGACGTGCAGCGCGACCTCTACAAGCTGATGGCCGAATTGGCGTTCACGACCGAGCAATACCCGCAGCGGGTGGTGATCGGGGCCGACCGCGTCGACTGGCTCGAGAGCGAGACCGACGCCCTGACGGCGGACGCGCCGCCGCCCCGCGACTTCGTGCTGCCTGGCGAGTCGCCGCAGGGGGCTGCGCTCGACTGGGCGCGGGTGATGGCCCGGCGGGCCGAGCGGCGGCTCGTCGCGCTCGACGCCATCGGCCAGGTGCGGAACCCGGAGGCGCTGCGCTACCTGAACCGGCTCTCGTCGTTGCTCTTCGCGCTGGCGCGCTGGGAGGAGCACGTGGCGGGGGTTGGGCCGACGATCGCCAAGACGGGGGAGCGCGGCGAGGCCTGAGGCACCGGGCGAGAAGGGAACGGGCTCGGGTTCCGTCGCCGGTCGACGCCGACGGGGAGGAGGCAGCATGGGCGCGAGCGGTCGGCGACTCTGGGTCACGGAGGAGGCGCGACGAGCTTGACCCCGCAGGAAAAGGCCGCCCTTCGGAAAGCGGGCGACTTGACCGCCAAGGTGCGTCAGGCTGAAGCCGACGGTCGACCCGCGGCCGCGCTTGCTCACCGTACCGGGCAGTACCTCATGCTCAAGGGCTCCGGTGAGGCGGCAACTGACAATGATCGACTGAACCACCTGCAAAGGGTGTTGTCGCGGTACAACCGCTGGCGCTACGGACCGCGGCAGAGCCAGCCGAGCTACGTCTTCTATGCCCGGCCCCCCGAGGACGAGGCGACGGGCGTGCTGATCGCGCAGGCTATCGAATCCGCGAACGATGACGATTGATCGATCTCGTTCTGATTTGCTCCGACCCTCTTGCGTCGGGATCGGGTGTGTGACGCTGCCCTTCGATGCTGCCGGACGGACGGTTCCCCGTGCGGTGGCCGAGAACTGCCCGCGTCTTGACCCGACCGGCTGCTTGGACAAGTCCTCTGGGCCTGGTATGACCCGACGTGCACGAGCCGACAACACCGGCGCGTGAATCTCGGCGCAGAGGACGCGACGCGCTCCAGGAACGGGTCGCCGGCACTTGGTCGCGTTCCGGCGGTCGTTCGATCCGCGCCGGTCTCCCGCGTGCCACTGGTATCCTCCCCTCCGTCAGGACGGACTGCGCGCCCGGATGGGGCGGCGGTCGCGACGCGTGCTCGTGAAGGAAGGCGGCGCACTCGATGCGGATGGCACATCTCTTCGGTCGGACCCTGCGCGACGCCCCCGGCGACGTCGAGCTGCCGAGCCACCAGCTGATGCTGCGGGCGGGGATGATGCGGCCGCTCGGGGCGGGCATCTACAGCCTGCTGCCGCTCGGCTTCCGGGTCGTCACCAAGGTCGAGCAGGTGATCCGGGAGGAACTGAACGCGATCGGCGGGCAGGAGATGCTGATGCCGGTCGTCCACCCGGCCGACGTCTGGAAGGAGTCGGGGCGCTACCAGGACGTCGGGCCGGAGATGACCCGGTTCAAGGACCGGGGCGAGCGCGACATGGTGCTCGCGATGACGCACGAGGAGGTCGTCACCGACCTCGCCCGGCAGGAGATCAACTCCTACCGGCAGCTGCCGATGCTCGTCTACCACATCCAGACCAAGTGGCGGGACGAGCCGCGCTCGCGCGGCGGCCTGATCCGGGTCCGCGAGTTCACGATGAAGGACTCGTACAGCCTCGACCTCGACGAGGCCGGGCTCGACGTCCAGTACCAGAACCACTGGCGGGCCTACGAGCGCATCTTCCGCCGCTGCGGCCTGCGCTTCGTCGTCGTCGGGGCCGACACCGGCATGATGGGGGGCACGGCCTCCCACGAGTTCATGGCCCTCTCCGACTACGGGGAGGACATCGTCCTCCTCTGCGACGCTTGCGGCTACGCCGACAACCGGGAGGTCGCCACCTTCCAGCGGCAGGGGGCGGTCGCCGAGGACCTCCTGCCGGTGGAGGAGGTCGAGACGCCGAACGCGACGACGATCAAAGCGCTGGCCGACTTCCTCGGCGTGCCGCTGGCGCGGACGGCGAAGGCGGTTTTCTTCAAGGGCGACTCGGGGCGGTTCGTCTTCGTCGTGATCCGCGGCGACCTCGAGGTGAACGAGACGAAACTGCGGAAGGCGGCGGGCGAGGGCGGCCTGACCGCGGCCACCGCCGAGGAGATCCGGGCGATCGGGGCGGAGCCGGGCTACGGCTCGCCGGTCGGCACCCGCGACGCCTTCGTGGTGGCCGACGAGAGCGTCCGCGACTCGCCGAACCTCGTTGCCGGGGCGAACCGGCCGGGGTGGCACCTGCGCAACGTCAACCTCGGGCGCGACTACGCGGCCGACGTCGTTGCCGACATCGCGGCGGCGGAGGCGGGCTTCCCGTGCCCGCGCTGCGGGGCGGCGCTGCGGGCAGAGCGGGCGATCGAGGTCGGCAACATCTTCAAGCTCGGCTCCCGCTACAGCGCGAAGTTCGGCGCGACCTACCTCGACGCCGAAGGGCAGAGTCACCCGATCCTGATGGGCTCGTACGGGATCGGCTCGGGCCGGGTGACCGCGACCGTGGTCGAGCAGCACCACGACGAGAAGGGGATCGCGTGGCCGGCGTCGATCGCGCCGTACCACGTCTCCCTCCTCTCGCTCGCCGCGGCCGACGACGACGAACCGGTGGCGGCGGCCGACCGGCTCTACGCCGACCTGACCGCGGCCGGGGTCGAGGTGCTGTACGACGACCGGGCGGAGCGGCCGGGCGTCAAGTTCAACGACGCCGACCTGATCGGCAACCCGGTCCGGGTCTCGGTCAGCGCCCGGACCCTCGCCAAGGGCGAGGCCGAGATCAAGCCGCGAACGGCGACGCAGGCGGTCTTCGTGCCGTTGGCCGAGGTGGTGCCGACGGTTCAGCGGTTGCTGGCCGAACTGATGGCCCCGCTCGGCGGCGACCCGCCGGCCTAGCGGCCCGGGCCGGGGCGGCAGCGCGGCCCCCGGCCCCGACGCGCCGCGCCGATGCACGCGGGCAGTGCGGCCCGGAGCCAGAGGAGTTCTCAAAGTGACCAAGACACGAACCGAGCGCGACACGATGGGGGAGATGACCCTCCCCGCCGACGCCCTGTGGGGGGCGTCGACGCAGCGGGCGGTGGAGAACTTCCCGGTCTCCGGCGAGCCGCTGCCGTCCGAAGTGATCCGTGCGCTCGGGATGGTGAAGTTGGCGGCGGCACGGGTGAACCTGCGTCTCGGGCTGGTCGACCCCGCGATCGCCGGCGCGATCGAGGCGGCGGCGGAGCAGGTGGTGCGCGGCGAGCACGACCGCGAGTTCCCGATCGACGTCTTCCAGACCGGCTCCGGCACCTCCAGCAACATGAACGCGAACGAGGTGATCGGGACGCTGGCGAGCCGGGCCCTCGGCAGCAAGGTCCACCCGAACGACCACGTCAACCTCGGCCAGTCCTCCAACGACGTGGTGCCGACCGTGCTGCACGTCGCGGCGGTGATCGCGATCGAGGAGCAGTTGCTGCCCGCGCTGCGCTACCTGTCCGCGGCGCTGAGCGAGAAGGCGGTGGCGTTCGACGGGATCGTCAAGATCGGGCGGACGCACCTGATGGACGCGGTGCCGATCCGGCTCGGGCAGGAGTTCGGCGGCTGGGCACGGCAGGTCGCGCTGGCGGCGGAACGGGTCGAGGCGACGCTGCCGGGCCTGCGCGAACTGGCGATCGGCGGCACCGCGGTCGGCACCGGGCTGAACACCCACGCCGAGTTCGGGGCGCGGGTCGCCGCCGAGCTGTCGGCGATGACCGGGCACGCCTTCGTCGAGGCGGCGGACCACTTCGAGGCGCAGGGGGCGCAGGACGCCTACGTCTTCACCGCCGGCGCGCTGACGAGCGCGGCCTCGTCGCTGATGAAGGTGGCGAACGACATCCGGCTGCTCGGCTCCGGGCCGCAGGCGGGGCTGGCCGAACTGGTCCTGCCCGCCATCCAGCCGGGCAGCTCGATCATGCCGGGGAAGGTGAACCCGGTCATCTGCGAGGCGGTGATCCAAGTCGGGGCGCAGGTGACGGGCAACTCGCTGGCGGTGACGATCGGCGGCCAGTGGGGCCAGCTCGACCTGAACACGATGCTGCCGATGATGGCCCGCAACCTGCTCGAGAGCGTCCGGCTGCTGGCGAACGTCTCGCGGCTCTTCGTCGACAAGTGCATCGCCGGGATCGAGGCGAACGTCGCGCGGGCCGAGGGCTACGTCGAGAAGTCGATCAGCATGGCGACCGCGCTGAACCCGCACATCGGCTACGACAAGGCGGCGGCCATCGCCAAGAAGTCGCACGCGACGGGCCGCACGGTGCGTGAGATCGCCTACGAGGAGTCAGGCCTGACCCGCGAGCAGGTCGACGAGGCGTTGCACCCGCACCGGCAGACGCTCGCCGGCACCGGCGCGGGGCACGCCGCGGGGGGGTGAGGCGGGTTCGCCGCGCGGAGGGCGGCAGGGGGTGTGGAGCGAGCCCGGTTCCCGCGAGCCAATCCCCCTCTCCCGCCCGGGATGCGGCGTTCGCTCCGCGCGGCCGGGCGGAGGAATCTCCCTCACCCCCCAGCCCCCTCTCCCATTGCGATGGGAGAGGGGGAGAAATTGATTTGGGGGGAACCAAGTTCCCCCCAAGACCCCGGGTTGCCGCGTTGCGGCGGCTTGCCGATGGGAAGTCTGCCGCCGCGGGGGGGGCGCGGGGTGGGGGCCGGCGTGCGAAGGCCGGAACGGCCGCCCTACCCCAGCACCTTGGCCACCGCGTCGACCAGTTCGTCCGCCTGTGCCTGCCCGTAGATGAGGGGGGGCAGGAAGCGGAGGGTGGTGGCGTTGGCCGGGAGGGCGAGGACGCCTCGATCCTGCAGGCCCTTCAGGGACGGCGTGATCCGCTCCTTCAGCTCGAGGCCGATCATGAAGCCGCGGCCGCGGACGGCACGCACCTTCGGGTGGCCCAAGCCCTCGAGGCGGCTGATGATCTCCGCGCCGAGGCGGCCGGAGTTGGCGTAGAGGTCGCGCTCGCGCAGGGCGCGCAGGGTGTGGACCGCCGCTCGGCAGGCGAGCGGGTTCGCGCCGAAGGTGGTGCCGTGGGCCGCCGCCGGCAGGGCGGCGCTGACCGCCTCGGTCATCGAGGCGAGGCCGATCGGGAATCCGTTGGCGAGGCCCTTGGCGGTGACGAGGATGTCGGGGGTGACGCCGCTGGCGGCGATCGCGAACGGCGCGCCGGTGCGGAAGCCGGTCTGGATCTCGTCGACGATGAGGAGGACGCCGCGGTCGCGCGTCAGGTCGCGGACCGCCCGCAGGTAGTCGGCCGACGCCGGGTAGATGCCCGCCTCCCCTTGGATCGGCTCGAGGATGACGGCGGCGGTGTCGTCGTCGATCGCCGCGGCCAGCGCCTCGGCGTCGTCGAGGGCAACGTGGGCGGTCGGGGCCAGCGGCTCGAACGGGGCGCGGTACTTCGGGTCGGCGGTGACCGCCAGCGCGCCGAGGGTGCGGCCGTGGTAGGCGCGCTTGGCGGCGACCAGCTTCTTCTTGCCGGTCACCCCGCGCGCGAACTTGATCGCCCCCTCGATCGTCTCCGAGCCGGAGTTGGCGAGGAAGTGGCGGGTCAGACCGGCCGGCATGATGCTGGCGAGTTCCTCCAGCAGGAGGGCGCGCTGGTCGTTGTAGAAGCTCTGGTGGCAGTTGGCGAGGGTGCGGGCCTGGTCGGCGAGGGCGTCGGCGAAGCCGAGGTCGGCGTGGCCGAGGACCGAGACGCCGTAGTTGCTCATCGCGTCGAGGTAGCGCTTGCCGTCGCTGTCGAAGAGGTAGGCCCCCTCGCCGCGAACGAGCGCGATGTCCCGCTTGCTGTAGAGGGGCGGCTGGTGCTCGGTCTCGAGCTGCTTGATCTCGGCGAGGCCGAGGGGGGTGAGCGTGGCCATCGGTGCAGGCTCCTTCGTGGCGACGGACGATCGGGTCAGCGAACCGGGAGGATCTTTTCCAGGCGAATCTCGTCCCGGAGCGGCAGGCCGTGCAGGCCGGTCTCGGGGATCGCCGGCTTCAGGCGACGAGCCCGGTCGACCGCGCCGCGGTCGATCGCGACCATCCGGTAGCCGCGTCGTTGGTAGAAGCCGAGCGCGTCGACGTTGTCGTTCGTGGTGGTGAGTTCGACGAGGGCGTAGCCAGCATCGACCGCCGCCTGCTCCACCGCGGCGAGGAGGGCCGAGCCGATGCCCGCGCCGGGGCGCAGGCTGTTCAGGCTGACCAGCTCAGCCCGGTCTCCGGTGAGGCGGTAGGTCGCCGCGCCGACGATCACGTCGCCGTCGCGGGCGACGAGCGTCGGCAAGTCGGCCAGCCGGTAGATGTCGTCGTGGACGACGACGATGTCGTCGAACCAGAGGTCGGCGAGCAGGGCGGCGACCGCGTCGCGCTCGGCCGCGCCGACGGGCCCGACCCTGACGCTCCCGGTCGTGGTCGTCGGCCCGCTCACGCCGGCACGCCCGCACGGACGACGGTGCCCTCGCCGGCAAGGGCGCGGGTGACCGGCTGCTCGGCCCGGCCGTCGGAGAAGACGACCCGACCGACGCCCCGTTCGATCGCGCCGAGGGCGGCTTCCACCTTGACCAGCATCCGGCCGGCGGCGGCGGCCTTGGCGGACTCGGGCGACGAGGCGTCGATCTCGCGGATCAGCGACGACTCGTCGTGGCGGTCGGCGAGCAGGCCGGGGGTGTCGGAGAAGAAGAGGAGGCTGCTCGCGCCGAGCGCGATCGCCAGTTCCAGCGCGAGCTTGTCGCCGTCGACGTTGATCGGGATGCCCGCCTCGCCGAGCGCCGGCGGGGTGAGGACCGGCACGTAGCCGTTCGCCAGCAACAGCCGGACCAGCGTCGGGTCGATCTGCTCGATCGTGCCGGCGTGGTCGTCGCGCAGCACTTTCGGCTTGCCGTCCTCGGTGCCGCGCAGGACCGGCTTGCGGCGGCCGGAGGCGATCCCGCCGTCGATCGCGCTGAGGCCGACGGCGTTGACGCCCGCGTCGCGCAGGGTGGCGACGAGACGCTTGTTGACCTTGCCGCAGTAGGCCATCAGCATGGCGTCCATCGTCGGCGCGTCGGTGTAGCGGCTGACCCGGCCGCTGGCCGAGGTGACCATCCGCGGCGGCATCCCGAGCGCGGTGCTGAGGCTGCTGAACTCGGCGTTGCCGCCGTGGACGACGACCACCGGTTCCGTCAGCGCGGCGAGGTCGCGGGCGAAGTTGCCGTAGCCTCCTTCGCCGATGGCGGCCCCGCCGCCGATCTTGACCACGAGCATGGGCGTTCTCCTCGTGACGGGGGGATGGGGGGCCGGCGTTCCCAGTCACTCCAACACCCAACCCCCCATCACCCCGTCTAGATCGGGTGCAGGCCGGTGAACTCGAGGCCGGTCGTCTCCTCCAGCCCGCAGCGGATGTTGAAGGCTTGGACGGCTTGGCCGGCCGCGCCCTTCATCAGGTTGTCGAGCGCGGACATGACGACGACGCGGGTGGAGTCCGGGTCTCGCTCGAAGCCGACGTCGCAGAAGTTCGAGCCGGAGAGCCACTTCGGCTCCGGGTAGCGGTGGATGCCGCTCGACTCCTTGACCAGCCGCATGAACGGCTCGTCCTTGAAGGCGGCGCGGTAGATCGACCAGAGGTCCTTGTCCGGCAAGGCCTCCTTCAGGTAGACGTGCGAGGTGGCGAGGATGCCGCGGACCGCCTCGATCGAGGTGGCGGAGAAGGCGACCTCCGGCGCGCGGCCGTCGACCGTCAGTTCCTGGATCACCTCGGCCGAGTGGCGGTGGCCGGTCGGCTTGAAGGAGCGGATCGCGCCGGAGCGCTCCGGGTGGTGGGTGCCGAGCCCGGGCGAGCCGCCGGAGCCGGAGGAGCCGGTCTTGGCCTCGACCACGACCGGCTTGGCGAGGTCGACCACCCCGGCTTGGTAGAGCGGGTAGAGGCCGAGGATCGTCGTCGTCGCCATGCAGCCGGCGCTGGAGACCAGGTTCGCGGTGCGGATCTCCTCCCGGTGCAGCTCGGGGATGCCGTAGACGAACTCGTCGAGCATCTCCGGCGCGGTGTGCTCGTGGCCGTACCACTTCGGGTAGTCGGCGGCGTTGCGGAGCCGGAAGTCGGCGCTGAGGTCGATGATCACCCCTGCCTTCTTCCGCAGGTCGGCCATCATCCCCATCGAGACGCCGTGCGGCAGGGCGATGAACAGCACGTCGACCGGCTCCAGCCCCTCGGCGCTGGTGAACTTGAGGTCGGTCCGCTTCCGCAGGTTGGGGTGGACCGTGCGGACGAACTTGCCGGCGTTCCGTTCGGACGTGACTTGCCGAATGGTGGTGGCGGGGTGGCCGAGCAGGAGGCGGACGAGTTCGCCCCCCGCGTAGCCGCTGCCGCCGATGATCGAGACGTCGGCCATGGTTAGTTGACTCCTCCCGGCCGGGGCTTCGCGCCCCAGACCAGCGTGTAGAGCGAACGGGCGCGCAACGGCCCCGCGCTCAGGTCGGCGTCGAGGCGCGCCAGCCCGCGCCTCCACGCGTCCTCGTCGATCAGGTGGAGCGACGAGAAGGCGCGGTCGCGGTAGGACGCGCTGTCGGTCAGGTCGTAGTCGACCTCGGTCGCGGTCTCGTGGATCCGCGCGAAGCCGACGGACTCCATCTCGGCCCGAAGGGTGGCGATTGGCGGGTAGCGTCGCAGTTCCTCGGCCACGGTCTCCGGGAAGTGGCTGCTGAGGGGGATGCGGCGGGCGATGTCGTCGGCCGAGTCGGTCACGGTGCAGAACGCGCCTCCGGGGCGCAGCACCCGCAGCGCCTCGGCCGCGTAGGCGTCGCGGTCGCCGACATGGTGGATGACGTCGACGGAGAAGACGACGTCGAAGGCGTCGGCGGCGTAGGGCAGCGACTCCGCCGCGCCGGGACGCAGGTCGAGCGGCGCGTCCTTGGCGGCGGCCCGCGCCAGCATCTCGGCCGAGGGCTCGACGCCGAAGCCGGCGCAGCCCGTCGCCGCGTGCAACGCCGCGAGGTAGTTGGCGGTGCCGCAGCCGACCTCCAGCACGTGGCCGCCCTCGGGCACCGTCGCCACGAGCGCGGCGAGCACCCCGGGGTGGACCGCCCGGTGGCGGCCGTAGTCGGCGGCGAGTTGGTCGTAGTCGAGCTTGACGGGCACGTTCGTCTCCGGGTCCGGCTAGGCGTTCGCGCCGGCGAGGGCGAGGCCGGCGTCCTTGCGGGACCGGTTCGCCTCGCCGACGGCGATCACGTAGTCGACGATGCGGCCGGGGATGTCGACCCCGGTGGTGTCGATGCTGTTGCGGAACTCCATCGTGTAGTTGACCTCGTTCACGAGGAGGCCGCGCTCGCTCTCCAGCAGGTCGACCGCGACGACGCCGCCGCCGACCGCCTGCGCCGCGGCGCGCGAGAGGGCGTCGATCTCCGGCGTCACCGGGCAGTTGGAGGCCTTGCCGCCGCGGGCGGTGTTGGTGATCCAGTGCTCGGAGTCGCGGTAGATGGCGCAGATCGTCTCGTCGCCGACGACGAACGAGCGGATGTCGCGCCCCGGCTTGTTGACGTACTCCTGGATGTAGAACGCCCCGTGGTGGAAGGAGCCGAGGGTCACCTTGTGCTCCAGCAGCGCCTCGGCCGCGTCGCGGTCGCGGACGCGGGCCAGCAGCCGGCCCCACGAGCCGATCGCCGGCTTCATCACCACCGGGTAGCCGAGTTCCTCGCATGCCTCCAGCGCCGACTCCGGCGTGAAGGCGAGGATCGTCCGCGGCGACGGCACCCGGTTGCGCTCGAGCGCGGCGGTCGTCAGCATCTTGTCGCCGCAGACCGTCGCCACCTCGAAGGTGTTGACCGTCGGCACGCCCCAGTCCTCGAGGATCCGCAGGGTGTACCACGCCCGCAGGTGGTTGACGCAGCGCTCGACGACCACGTCGCAGCGGAGCATCTCCGGGTCGGGCTCGTGCATGTCGAGCACGTACTCCCGGTCGTCGAACCGGACGGTCTCGACCCCGCGCTCCTCCAGTTCGGCGAGGAGCAGTTTCTCTTCCACGCGCACCCTCGAGAGGAGGATGCCGACGGTCAACGGCGCAGCCATCTCAGCCTTTCCGGGCACCCCGACCACATCGGGCGCCAGTGGTAGCCAGACGCGCCAGCACGGCCCCCGGTTGGGCCGCGCACGCTGCGAGCAGCGTCCAAAGAGTTGGGTGGCCGGGACGGCGGCGTTGCCGGCCCGGCGTTGGGGCCTAGGCCCCGAAAGCGACGTGGATCGGCGAGCGGACGCCGTCCTCGGCGACCTTCAGCGCCTCGGCCACGATCGCGTCGGCAATGTCGACGTCGGTGGTGGTCATCAGGCCGCGGAACTCGCCGCCGCTGTTGACCTCGACGATCTGGAGACCGCTTCCGCTCTCGATCAGGTCGACCCCGGCGAGGCGGGCCCCGACCGCGCGGCAGGCGCGGAGGGCGAGTTCCTCGATCTCCGGCGTCACCGGGCAGGGGAGCGAGACCGCGCCGCGGTGGGCGTTGGTCACCCAGTGGGCGGACGAGCGGTACGAGGCGGCCAGGATGCGGTCGCCGACGACGTAGGCGCGGATGTCGCGGTCCGGCTTGTCGACGAATTCCTGGACGTAGTAGATCTGGTGGTGGAACGAGCCGAGCTCGTGCTTCTGCCCGAGGATGGCGCGGGCCTGCTCGGGGCCGTTCGCCTTCGCCAGCAGCCGGCCCCACGAGCCGGTGACCGGCTTCAGCACGGCCGGGTAGCCGACCTGCTCGCACGCCTCCAGCGCGGAGTCGACCGAGAAGGCGACGAGGGTGCGCGGGGTCGGCACGCCGACCGCCTCCAGCGCGAGGCTGTTCTGCGCCTTGTCGTCGCACAGTTCGACGGCGTGGGCGGTGTTGAGGGTCGGGATGCCCCACCGCTCCAGCGTCCGCAGGATGTAGGCAGCGCGGGAGTGGGCGACGCAGCGGTCGAGCACGACGTCGACGTCGATCCCGTTCTCAGCGGCGTTGCGGGCCGAGAAGTCGAGGACGAGGTCGCGGTCGAAGATCGGCGTCACGTCGAGGCCGCGGTTGCGGGCGGCGGCGAGGATCAGCTTCTCCTCCTGCCGCAGGTGGGAGACGAGGACGCCGAGGCGGGGCTGCCGCCCGGTGAGGCTGCTCATCAGCACGCCTCCAGGACGCCGGCGAGGACGCGGATCGCCCGGGCGTAGTCGGCCAGCTCGATGCGCTCCTCCGGCGTGTGGTCGAGCGAGGCGTCGCCCGGGCCGTAGGCGACGATCGGGCAACGCCAGACCGGGCCGACGATCGTCATGTCGGAGGTGCCGAGCTTGACCGTGAAGCGCGGCGAGCCGCCCTCGGCCCGGATCGCGCGCAGGAACGGCGGCACCAGCGGCGAGCGCTTGTCCGAGCGGTACCCCTCCTGCACGCCGTCGACGTCGAGCGTCGCGTCGCCGGCGAAGCCGCGAACGGAGTCGAGCAGGTCGCGGGCCGCGACGCCGGGTGGCAGGCGGACGCCGATCGAGAGGTGGGCCTCGTCGTGGAGGCCGTCGCCCTCGGCCCGCATCGCCCGCAGCGTCGGCGAGATGGAGGCGAAGGTGGTCGCCGCCTCGGCCGCCGCGTTGCGGCGCGCCGACTCGGCGACAAGCGCGTTCCAGAACCCGATCGCCTGCTCCCCGATCGACTCGCCCGGGCCGGCCATGTGGCGCGCCGGCTGCCGGTTCCGGTAGTGGAACGAGAGCGTGCCGCGATAGCCGAGGCAGACCGCGTCCCAGCCGCTTGGCTCGCCGATGACGCAGAAGTCCGGGGCGGGCCACGTGGCGACCTCGGTCGCGCCGGGGGAGCCGATCCGTTCCTCGCCGACCGCGCCGACGACGGTGACCCGCGCCTTCAGGCGCGGCGCGGCCAGCGCCGCGGCGGCGACGAAGGTGCAGAGCGGGCCCTTGGCGTCGACCGCGCCGCGGCCGTGCAGCACGTCGTTCTCGATCCTGACGGGGATGCGGCCGGGGACGGTGTCGATGTGGCCGAGCAGCACGACGTGCCGGTCGCCGCTGCCGATCTCGCCGACCGCGCTGCCGGCGGCGTCGACGCGCGTGCGGAAGCCGCGGGCGTCCATCTGGCGGCAGAGTTCGGCGACGGCGTTCCCCTCCTGGTCGGAGAGGCTCTCGAGTTCGACGAGCCGCCGCAGCATGGCGACATCGTCGGCCGAGGCGGGCACCACGGCGGTGGCGTCAGGCGATGAGGACAACGCCACCCCGCACCTCCTGCTGACTGGCGACACCCGCCCCCTTGGCCGCGGTGGCCGTCCGCTTCGCCCGCTTGGCGTGCGACAGGCGCGACGCGAGCGCGGCGAGCGCGACCGGAGCGCCCCCCTCGACGAGCGGGACCGCATGGCGGAAGTCGGGGGTAGGCGAGACGTCCCAGACCAGCCAGCCGCCGTCGCTGGCGACGATCTCGATCCCGATGCAGGACGCGCCGAGGACCGTGGCGGCGAACTCGGCGACGCGGAGGGCGGTCGGGTCGAGGAGCCCCTCGACGAGGCCGTTCATCGCGACGGCGACGCCGTCGACGACGACGACCTGAACCCGCCGCCACTCGGCGGCGACGCCGTCCTGGACGAGGCCGGCGACGTCGGACGTGCCGCCGAGCACCTCGCGGTGCTCGAGGACTGCCTCGGCCATGTCGGCGTCGAGCAGCGCGATCGGCGCAGCGTCGAACGACAAGGGCAGCAGCGTGGCCGGGTGGCCCGCCGCCTCGACCGCGGCGAGCGCGGCCTCGCCGGAGAGGGCGAGGCTGGTCGCCGGCCGGGGGACGCCGGCGGCGGCGAGGGCGGAGGCGACCGTCAGGCGGTCGCCGGTGGCGGCGAGGCCGGCGTCGATCGTGGTCGCGCCGAGGGTCTTGGCTGCCCGCAGGTAGGCACCGGCGGCGGCTCGCTCCCGCAGGCGGTCGATCAGGACCCCGAGCCCGGCCTCCCCGACGGAGCCGGGCCGGGACGGGGACGGGGACGGGCACGGCGGAACGGGCGACACCGGGACCGGGGCGGCGGTCGGCAGTGCCTGGACGGCGGCGAGGCCGGCGTCGGCCAGTGCCGCGAGCATCTGCTTCTCTTCGACCCGAACGCGTGCGCAGAGCACGCTCACCCCGGTGTTCACGTCGCTGTCCCCTCGTTCGCTTGCGCGTCGCCGCGGCCCTGCCGGCCTTGGCGGACGTTCCGCCGATTCCGCCGGGGGACGGGACCCCGCCCGGAGCCCGTCCCCGTCGTCCGTTCCGGGGGCTACTCGCCCCAGTCCTCGCCTTCCTCCGGCGCGAGCGCGAGAGTCAGCGGGTTGACCCCGACGACCTCGAGTTCGGCCCCGCAGTCGGGGCAGGGGATGATCTCGCCCTGCTCGACCCCGGTTGCCTCGATCTCCGCTCCGCACTCAGGACAGGTTCCCATGGTTCGCTCCTCGTTTCGTCCGTCGTTCGACGTCATTCCGAACTGTCGTGGGGCAATCGCCCCGGTTCCCGTTCACCCGGCTCCCGCGAGGGTCCGGAGCAAGACGGCCTTGTGCATGTGCAGACGGTTCTCCGCCTGCTCGAAGACGATCGAGCGGGGGCCGTCGGCCACCTCCTCGTCGACCTCCTCGCCCCGGTGCATCGGCAGGCAGTGCATGAAGACGGCGTCGGGGCCGGCGGCGTCCATCGTCCGCGTCGTCACCCGGTAGCGCGCCAGTTCGGCCCGCCTCCCGTCGTCGCTCGGCTGGCCCATGCTCTCGTGGACGTCGGTGTAGACCGCGGCCGCGCCGGCGGCGGCGGCGAACGGGTCGTCGGTGAGGGTCACCCGGCCGCCGGAGGCGGCGGCGCGGGCGACGGCCTCGGCGACGAGCGCGGGGTCGGGGGCGGCGGTCGGCGGGGTGGCGATGGCGACGTCGAGGCCGCAGGTCGCGCCGCTCAGCATCAGGGAGTGGCAGACGTTGTTGCCGTCGCCGAGGTAGGCGAGCCGCAGCCCGGCGAGGTCGCCGAAGCGCTCGCGCAGGGTCAGCAGGTCGCTCAGCGCCTCGATCGGGTGGAAGCGCTCGGAGAGGCCGTTGTAGACCGGCACGGTCGCGCCGGAGGCGAACGCCTCGAGGTCGTCCTGCCGCTGGAAGCGGCCGGCGATGCCGTCGACGTAGCGGCTCATGATGCCGGCGGTGTCGGGCAGCGTCTCGCCGCGGGTCACCTGCAGGTCGTTGACCCCGAGGAAGGTGGCGTGGCCGCCGAGCTGCTCCATCCCCGCCTCGAAGGCGTTGCGGGTCCGGGTGCTCGGGTGCTGGAAGATCATGCCGAGACTCTTGCCGTACAGGAACGGGTGGGGCTGGCTGGCGTGCCGCAGCTCCTTCAGCCAGAGACCGGTCTCGATCAGCCCGGCCATCTCGGCGGTCGAGAGGTCGAGGTCGGAGAGGATGCCGCGGCCGGCGAGGCGCGCGCTCTCCGCGCCGCCGGGGGTGTCCCGGAGGAAGGCCGCGAGGTCGGCTGCGTTGTCGGTCGGCTGGGCCACGGTCGCGCTCACGGATGTCTCGCTTCCCGGCCTACCACGCCGCCTGCGTCGGGCAGAGGGTGTGGAGCAGCAGGGCCTTGTGCAGGTGGAGCCGGTTCTCGGCCTGGTCGAAGATGATCGACTGCGGGCCGTCGGCGACGGCGGCCTCGACTTCCTGGTCCCGGTGCATCGGCAGGCAGTGCATGAAGACCGCCGTCGGCTTCGCGGCGTCCATCACCGTCCGGGTCACCTTGTAGGGGGCGAGGGCGACGGCCCGGGCCGGCGCGTCCTGCTGGCCCATGCTGACGTGGACGTCGGTGTAGACCGCGTCGGCCCCCTCGGCCGCGGCGAGCGGGTCCTCGAGGACGGCGACGCTGTTGCCAGCGCCGCTGGCGGCGGCGAGCCACGACGCCTGCCGGACGACCTCCGGGTCGGGTTGGTAGCCGACCGGGGCGGCGACGGCGACGCTGACGCCCATCGCCGCGCCCGCCAGCAGGAGGGAGTGGCACATGTTGTTGCCGTCGCCGAGGTAGGCGAGCCGCAGCCCCTTGAGGCCGCCGAACTGCTCCTTCAGGGTCAGCAGATCGCTCAGCGACTGCATCGGGTGGGCCTTGTCGGTGAGGCCGTTGATGACCGGGATCGAGGCCGAGCCGGCCAGCTCCTCGATGTCGTCGTGCGACTTGACCCGGGCGACGAGACCGTCGACGTAGCGACTGAGGACCAGCGCGGTGTCGGCGATCGTCTCGCCCCGCTTGATCTGGAGGTCGTTGACGCCGAGGAAGATCGCCTGGCCGCCGAGCTGGGCCATGCCCGCTTCGAAGGAGACCCGGGTCCGGGTGCTTGGGTGCTGGAAGATCATGCCGAGGCTCTTGCCGGCGAGGTAGGGGTGGGGCTGGCCGTCCCGCCGCAGTTGCTTCAGCCGGGCGGCGGTCTCCAGCACCTCGCCGATCTCGTCCGGAGTCAGGTCGGTGTCGGTGAGGACCGACCGGCCCTGCAGCCGGGTCGAGATGGTGAAGCTGGGCGGCTTCGGCGCGAAGATGCCGCCGAGCGTGGCGACCCGCGCCTGCCCGTTGGCGTCGGCCGGCACCTGAACGGTCTTGAGCTCCGGGGCCGCGGTCCGGACGGCAGTGGTCGCGGCGAGGGACGCCTCGTGCATGGTTCGCTCCCTTCGTGCCCGATCGTCGTCACGACGCCGGTCGCCGGTCCCCGAGGGGATCAGCGAGAAGGGGCGAGGGGCGTCAGCCCCCGCGGTACCACCCTTCTTGCGCGAGTCCAGCCGCACCGTGCGGCGGGGCGCATCTCTCAGCAGTTGGGGTCGTGGGTGCCAGCCACCCGGTCCTACTTGCCCGACGTGGGTCAGGCTTTCTTCGGCCGGCCGCTCGGGGGCGCGTTCCGGGTTCTCGTGCCGTTCCCGGGCTCCCACCGTCCCCGAGTCGCTTTGGCACTGGTGACCCGTACTCCTCCCCGTCGATGCGGGAATCGTCGCGCGTCCCCAGCCGAGGCGAAGGGTCGCGGACGAGAGGTCATGGGTTGAGCAGCGAAGCGCTGATCGATCCGCGGATCGGCGGCCGTCAGCGCGTCGGACGGGACCGACGCGCGGGCCGCCGGAGCGGAGAGCGGGAAGGTGGCCTCTGCCGTCCCGCGATGGTCGTCATCATCCTCGGCCTCCGCCGGCGGGCGACCCGCTCGGCAGCTACCCCTCGCGGGGCTGGACAGGTTGCTCGACCAAGCGACGGCAATGTCGCCCGCTGCCCGCCGCCACCGGATGCCGGGGCGACAGCAGACGATCAAGCGGCCACCACCGGCCGCACCCCGACCATACGGGCAAGCGCGGCGCGTTGTCAAGCGTTTCGCGCAGATTTCGCGCCCGCGCCGCCCGTCCCGGGCGTACGTACGGGGGACTCGGCCCGTTCCGGGTACGCTTCCGTCATGCCGCACCGCACCGCCCTCCACGCCCACGCCTCGCACGCCGTCGCCGCGACCGTTGACCGTCGGGCCGACCACGGCCCGTTCGACGTGGTCGGGGACGTCCACGGCTGCTACGACGAACTGCGCGACCTGCTGGACCTGCTCGGCTACCGGGTGACGGAGGAAGGGGAGGGGCGGGTCGTGGTGGCCTCGGACCGGGGCCGCTGCCTCGTGCTGCTCGGCGACTTGGTCGACCGCGGGCCGAAAGTGGTGCCGACGCTGCGGCTGGCGATGGGCCTGGCGCGCGGCGGTTGCGGCTACGTGGTGGGCGGCAACCACGACGACAAGCTGCGTCGCCACCTGCTCGGGCGGTCGGTGGCGATGACGCACGGGCTGGCCGAGTCGGTCCAGCAACTCGACGCCGAGCCGTCGGCGTTCCGCGAGACGACGCTGCGCTTCCTCGAGCGGCTGCCGCACCATCTGCTGCTCGACGGCGGCGCGTTGCTGGTCGCCCACGCCGGCCTGCCGGAGGCGTACCACGGGCGCGACGACCGCGACGCGCGCCGGCTGGCGACCTTCGGCGAGTGGACCGGCGAGAACGACGACCTCGGGCACCCGATCCGGGTGCCGTGGGCCGACACCTACCGGGGCGCGCCGTTCGTCGTCTACGGCCACACCCCGGTCGCGGTCCCCGCCTGGACGGCGAACACGGTCGACATCGACACCGGCTGCGTCTTCGGCGGTGCCCTGACGGCCTTCCGCTGGCCGGAGCGGGAGACCGTCTCGGTGCCGGCACGGGCGGTCTACGACCGGAACGGCCGGATTCGGCCGGCGGCCGTCGCGGTGCCGGCCACGTGACCGCGGTGTCGGCCCCGGCAGCATTCGGCCGGCCGGAAGCGTTCCGGGCGCGCCTGACCGCGCTGGCCGTTCTGCTGGTGCTGTTGGCGTTGCCGCTGGCGTTGGCGGCGCGGGGGCCGAGCGTCCTCCCGGCCGACGTGGCGATGGCGCGCGCCGTGCAAGCGCCGGGCTGGCCGTGGCTCGACCCGCTGGCGTGGGCGATGACCGAGATCGGGCGGTCGTGGCCGGGCGAGACCGTGCTGGCGACGCTGTTCGTGCTGCTGCTGGCCGCTCGGGGGCGGCGGCGGGAGGCGCTCTTCGTCGCGCTGGCCGCGGTCGCGGGGTCGCTCAATGTGCTGACCAAGCTGATCGTCGCCAGTCCGCGGCCGACGCCCGACCTCGTGCGGGTGACGGAGGCGGCCCACGGTTACGGCTTCCCGAGCGGGCACGCCTTCGGGGCGGCGCTCTTCTACGGGGCGCTGGCGATCGTGATGCCGGCGCTGGTGCCGAACCGGGTGTGGGTCGGGATCCTGCGGGCCGGCTGCGTGCTGGTCGTGGCCCTGATCGGGCTCAGTCGGATTCGGCTCGGGGCGCACTGGCCGAGCGACGTGCTCGGCGGCCTGCTTCTGGGCGCGGCCGTGCTCGCGCTGCTCGTGGCGTGGCTGCCGGTCGCGCTCGAGGCAATTCGGGGGGGTCGCAGGGCCGGGGCAAGCGCCCCCGACGCCCCGTCGGGGTAGCGCCCTCCTCGGCGATGCTTGTCAGCGGTCGGGCAGGCAGACCCGGATGCGATGCCCGTCCGGATCGAGCGCGACAAAGGTCAGCCCGAAGACCGCGGTCGCCAAGTCTTGCTCGATCTCGACGCCGTCGGCCTTCCACGCGTCGTGGAGGGCCCGGACTTTCGCCTCGTCGTCGACCATGAAGGCCAGTTCCGAGCGGTGCCCGGTGCCGGACGAGACGAAGTCGCGGGCTTTGGTGGACCACAGGCCGAGGTGCAGGCCGTTCTCGAACGCGAACGCCGCGTAGGTCGGGAAGACGGCGGCGGGGGACGTGGAGAGCAGGCGCTCGTAGAACCCGGCGCTCGCAACCGGGTCCTCGACGTAGAGCAGCACGAGGTTCGGCACGTTCACGCGATGGCTCCTCCGCGAGCGTCGGCGCGGGCCGCCGGCGGAGCCTTCAGAACGCATGATCGATGCCGACGACGACCGCCCGGGTCACGCCGTGGCGGCGACGTTGCTCTGCACTTGCTCGATGTGGGCGTTCATGTGCCGGATGTTCGACTCGACGAGGTTGCGCACGGTGTGGTGCCCGGACTCGGGGTGGGTGCCGCTGCGCGTCCACTGCTCGGGCGCGAGGCGCTCGAGCACCTCGACGTTGGCGACCCGCCCGGCCTGCAGGAGGGCGAGGGCGTGGGTCAGCGGGCGGCCGGCGTAGTCGAACGCGGTGGCGTAGCGCGCCTCGTCGTAACCGACGAGGTCCGGCGCGTCCTGCGTCAGCAGGCAGCGGAGGCGGACGCTGGCGATCAGCTCGTTGTCGGCCATGTGCCAGACGATCTCGCGGACCGTCCAGTCGTCCGGGCCCGGCCGGGCGTCGAGGGCGGCTTCGTCGAGACCGGCGACGGCGGACGCGAGGTCGTTCGCCCCTTCGCGGTAGACGGCGAGCAGGTCGGCGGTCGAGAGGTCGGTCACGGACATCGCGCGGACTCCTTCGGTCAGTCGGCGGCGGGCACCAGCGGCTCGCCGCGGTCGCTGGTTTCCCAGCACTGGTTCTGGAAGGCGAGGAAGATGGCCACCCACTCGTTGCGCTGGCGGCGGTGGCCGACGATGGCACCGTCGTGCCACGGGGCGTTCTCGGCGGCGTGCTTGCCGCGGCTGCCTTGGTTCATGTGGATGTTGTGGATGCCGTCGCCGGGGTCGAAGCCGAAGACCTCGTCCGGGTGGCCCGGCTCCGGGCCCCAGCGCATGCCCCACGCGTAGAGATCGACCTCCTCGTCGACGGCGACGCCGAAGACGAGGTTCAGCATGTCGACCAAGTCGTTGTTGTCGCCGGGCTCGAAGGCGGGCACGGGCACCATCTGGTGGCAGGCGACGAGGCCGCCGCGCACGTAGTCGAGGGCGAGGCCGGAGTCGCGGTCGAGCGGGGTGAAGCCGTGCGGCAGCCCGGCCAGCCGACCGCGCATCGGGTTGCGCCAGTCCCGCTCGAGCGCCACGAGGAGGTCGCGATCCGGCGGCCGGCCCTTGACCGACTTGACGTTGACCGCCAGCCGGAACCGGCGCGGCCCGGCCTGGACCAGCACTTGGTAGTGGGGGCTGCGCCCCCGCGCCTCGACGTCGAGCTTGATCGCCCGCCCCTTGAGGACGCCGTACGGTTCGACTGCCATGCGCCCTCGTCGCGTCTGCGGGCCGGTTCGTCGGTGATCCCGGCGGCATGGCCGGTTGCAAGGGGCATTCTAGGGCATGAAAACGGGAGTTCTTGGCGGTTCCGTGGACAACTCGGGCAGAAAGCAGACGCTCTGGTTGGGTACTGAGAGGGCGCGAACTCCACCTCGCATCGCGTTGTGCCAAAGGTCAGCGGTTGCTTCGGGGGCAAGCCGCGTCGCATTGGTACGACGTGATGTACGTCTTCATGGTCCGACACGACCAATATGGCAATGTCTGGGAGTGTCCGCTTGACCTCCAGAACCATGACGTCCACGACTACCGAACGTGGTGGGGATGAATGCCAGCGGGTCGGTAGTCAATTCCGAGAAGTTCTGTAAAAGGCCTCCACGGACGTCGTAGTCGTCGTCGTTATGCCGCTTGGGTGACGGGTGTCGCCGCTGGTGCCGGCACCTCCTCTGGCGGCTCGATGGTCAGGTAGCGCCGCCCGCTGACCCACTCCTCGGACTGCTCCATCGCCAACGCGCTCACCAACCGCAACAAGGCCGCCCGGTTGGGGAAGATGCGCACCACCCGCGTGCGGCGCTTCAGCTCCTGGTTGAGCCGTTCCAAGCCGTTGGTGGTGCGCACGCGCGGCCGGTGGGAGGATGGCGCGTGGTAGCAGGCCAGGCAGTCTTCCAGGTCCTCCTCCAGCGCGCCCGCCACCCGCGGGTGGCGGGCGCGCCACCGCTCGGCGCAGGTGTGCGCCGTTGCCCGCGCCTGGGCAGCATCGGGCGCCGCGAAGATGGCGCGCAGGTCCTCCGCCAGGCGGGCGCGGTCCTGGCGCCCGACCCGCCCCAGCAGGTTGCGCGCAAAATGCACCTGGCAGCGTTGCCAGCTGGCCCCCTGGAAGTGGCGCGCGATGGCTGAGCGCAACCCGGCGTGGTCGTCGCTGGTGACCAGCCGCACCCCGTGCAGTCCCCGCGCCTTGAGCCGGCGGAACAGGCCCTGGTACGTCGCCTCGCTCTCGGTGTCGGCCACCTCGACCGCCAGAATCTCGCGTCGCCCGTCGTCACGCACCCCGGCGACGACGAGCACGCCCTGGCTGACCACCTGCCCATCGACGCGCACGTGCTCATAGCGGGCATCGACGCTCAGGTAGGGGCAGCTGGTCGCCGGCAACGGCCGCTCCCGCCAGGCCGCCAACTCGGCGTCCAGCCGTCCGGCCAGCGCCGAGACGTGGCTTTTCGAGAAGCTCGTGCCGCACAATTGCTCGGTAATCGCCGTCACTTTGCGCGTCGAGACGCCCTGCACGTACATCTCCATCAGGGTGGTGACCAGCGCCTGCTCGCTGCGCTGATAGCGGCTGAAGACCTCGGTGGAGAAGGTTCCCTCCCGATCCTGCGGCACCCGCAACTCCAGCGTCCCCACCCGCGTCGTCAGCGTCCGCGGTTTGTAGCCGTTGCGGTGGCCGGTTCGTCCTGCGGTCCGCTCATAGGGCGCGGCTCCCAGATGGGCGGTCATCTCCGCTTCCAGGATCGCCTGCAGGGCGCTCTGCACCAACTCCCGCAGAAAGTCCGGGTCGTCCAGCAACACCGCTTGCGCCGTTGCCGCCAACTCCCTACTATCGCCTTCGGCCATCGTGCGCCTCCTCGATCGCAGTTCCTAATCCGCTGCTATCGTGGAGGCCGGTGGCCGCTCCCTCCAAGGGCCAGCCACTCCCAATTTACAGAACTCTACGGACGTAACCTTCGTCGGTGGAATGGCGCGCTGAGAGGAGGAATCACGTGCAGCCATCGTCGATCGCTGGTCAACCGCAGCGTTTGG
>JBDHWC010000024.1:0-33739 GCA_039809985.1 Thermomicrobiales bacterium
TGCCCCGCGATCGTCGAGCGGGCCGCCGGCCGGGTGCTCGCGCTGGAGCGGGCGCGGCTGGCGGCGGTGCTGAACGCGACCGGGGTGGTGATCCACACCAACCTCGGACGGGCGCCGGTCTCCGCGGCGACGGCGGCGGCGATGGCGGCGGCGACCGGGGCGGTGGCGCTGGAGCTGGACCCCGAGACGAACGAGCGCGGCGGCCGGATGGACGAGGTCGGTCGCCTGATGCGCCTCCTCTGCGGGGCGGAGGCAACGCTGGTCGTCAACAACTGCGCGGCGGCGACGCTGCTGGTGCTCTCGGCGGTGGCGGCGGGGCGGAAGGTGGTCGTCTCCCGCGGCGAGGCGGTCGAGATCGGGGGCGGCTTCCGGGTGCCCGACGTGCTGCGGCAAAGCGGGGCGGTGCTGGCCGAGGTCGGGACGACGAACCGGACCTACGCCCGCGACTACCTCGCGGCCACCGACGAGCAGACCGCCGCGTACCTGAAGGTCCACGCCAGCAACTTCCGGATGGTCGGTTTCACCCATGCCGCAACCGTCGGCGAACTGGCGGCCGTCGCCCGCGAGCGGGGCGTCGCGCTGCTCGACGATCTCGGCTCGGGGGCGCTGCTCGACACGACGGCGTTCGGGCTCGCACCGGAGCCGACCTTCGCCGACAGTCTCGGCCAAGGGGCCGACCTCGCGATGGCGAGCGGCGACAAACTGGTCGGCGGGCCGCAGGCGGGGATCATCGTCGGCCGGGCGGCGTGGGTCGAGCGCGTCGCGCGCCACCCCTTGGCGCGGGCGGTGCGGGCCGACAAGACGTGCCTGGCCGGGCTGGCGGCCACTCTCCGCCACTACGCGCGGGGCGAGGCGACGACGGAGGTGCCGATCTGGCGGATGATCGCCGCGCCGGAAGCCGCGTTGCGGGCGCGGGCGGAGACACTGGCAGCCGCCCTGTGCGAGCGTGGCGTGGCCGCCGAGTCGGTGGCGAGCGTGGCGACGGTTGGCGGCGGGTCGCTGCCGGGCGAGACGCTGCCGAGCCGGGCGGTGGCGATCGACCCCGCGGGGCGGGGGGTCGACGAACTCGCGCGGCACTTGCGCACCGGCGAGCCGGGCGTCTTCGGGCGGATCGAGCGGGGCCGGTTGCTGCTCGACCTGCGGACGGTGTTGCCGGAGGACGACGAGCGGCTGCGGGAGGCGGTGGTCGCGGGGGTTGCCCGCGGTCGGTGAGCGGCCCGGCGACGCCGGGGGATTCCACCACATGTGACGACGCCGGGGCGGCCGCACGGCCGCCCCGGCGCGTTGCTCCTAGGATCGACGCGCCCTACGGGGTGGTCAGGCGGGTGCGCAGGTCCGCGGCCGACCACTTGATGATGGCGGCCTTGGTCATGATCTGGGTGGTGATGAACGTGGCGGCGGTGGTGGCCACGGTTCGTGCCCGCGGTGCCTCCTGCGCGCCGACCGCCGCCGGCAGCGCCATGCCGCCGACCATGCCGGCCACGGCCGCGACGACGACGATCCTCGAGATGCGGTTGCGGAGCCCCATGACGCTTCCTCCTGCCTCGGCGAGCCGGCCTCGATCGTGACCGATTGCTTCTCCCCGGCCAATGGTAGCCGCTCGGACCGGTGTTGCGTCAACCGGCGGTGCGAACCCCGCGGCCGGGCGGCGGGTCGTCGCGGCTGTCGCGGAAGTAGCTGCTCGGGGGCGGGTCGAACTGGCGGGCCTCCTGGGCGAGCCGGGCGAGCTGGACTTGCAGGTCGCGCATCGTCTCGGTCTCGTCCGCCTGCTGGGCGGCGGCGACCTCGTCGAGCAGTTGGCGCATCAGGAGGTCGATCCGTTCCTTGCGGATGCGCTCGATGGCGCGGCGGGCGTCGCGCTCGAGTTCGCCGGGGTAGCGGGCGGGCGAGTCGGCGAGGGTGGCGAGCAACCGCTCGGCGTGGTCGGCGATGGCGTCGTCGAGGCCGGCGACGATCGCCTCCGGCTCCATCTCGAGCGGGATCGCCGGGTCGCGCAGGGTGACCAGCAGTTCGCGGTTGCGGCTGTCGGCGAGCGTTTCGTCCGGCACCTGCGCCACCACCTGCCAGAGCAGCCCGCGGTGCGCGAGCAGCAGCGCGAGAAGGTGGTCCTCGTGCGAGACGCGGGGCGTTGCCAGCCGACCGGGGAGCGGTCGCCGCTGGTCCGCCGCGGGCGGCTCGCCGGCCGGGTGCCCGGCGGCGGGACGGGCCGGGCGCTGGAGGCCGATCCGGCGCAGTTCGCTGCGGACGACTTCCTCCGGCAGGCCGAGCTTGCGGGCGAGCAGGCTGGCGTAATGGGCCTGCACCACGCGGTCGCCGACCGAGAGGAGGATCGGCGCGATCCGGGCGACCGCCGCCGACTTGGCGTGGGCGTCGGCCGGGTCGACCCCGGCGGCGACCGTCTCGACCACGAAGTCGAGGAACGGCTGGGCGCTGGCGACCACCTCCGGCCATTGCTCCGGGTGGCGGCGGATCAGCTCGTCCGGGTCCTTCCCCTCCGGCAGGCGGACGATGGCGATCTCGGCGTTGAGACGGCGCTCCCAGCGGACGACGGCGCGGGCGTCCGGCCCGACCGGGACGGGCACCGGCACGGCGTCGGCGTCGAGCACGGCGGGGATCGCCTCCAGACTGCGCAGGGTCGCCATCTGGCCGGCGCTGTCGGCGTCGAGGGCGAGCACCATGTGCTTGGTGAGGCGCTTGACTTGCCCGATCTGGGCCTCGGTGACGGCGGTGCCCATCGCGGCGACGACGTTGGCGTGGCCGAACTGGTGGGCGGCGATGGCGTCCATGTAGCCCTCGACGATCACCACCTGGTCGCGCTGGCGGATCGCGTCCTTGGCGAGGTCGAGGCCGTAGACGAGGGTGCTCTTGTCGAAGATCGCGCTCTGGGCGGAGTTGAGGTACTTCGGCTGGGCGTCGCCCATCGCCCGCGCCCCGAAGCCGACGACCCGTCCCTCGCGGGTCCGGATCGGGAACATGAAGCGGCCGCGGAAGCGGTCGTAGTGGCCGCCGGCGTCGCGGGTCTGGAGCAGGCCCGCCTCGGCCGCCAGCGCGGGGTCGACGCCGCGGGCGGTCAGGTAGCGGAGGAGGGCGTCCCACTGGTCGAGGGCGAAGCCGAGGCCGAAGCGGCGGATCGTCTCGTCGTCGAGGCCGCGCTCGGCGGCGTAGGCGCGGCCGACGGCCCCGGCATCGCTGTTGAGCAGGATGTTGGCGTAGAAGCCGGCGGCGAGCTCGTTCAGCTCGACGAGGCGCTCGCGGTGCGCATCCACCTCGGGGGCGACGGTCGGGACGGCGGCCAGTTCGACCCCGGCCCGGCGGGCGAGCTCGGTCAGCGCCTCCCGGAACTCGACGTGCTCGATCGCCATGTAGAACGAGAAGACGTCGCCGCCCTTGCCGCAGCCGAAGCAGTGGAAGTTGCCCGACTCGGGGAAGACGACGAACGATGGGGTCCGCTCCTGGTGGAAGGGGCAGTTGCCCTTCCACGAGCGGCCGGCCCGCTTCAGCGGGACGTAGGCGGTGACCAGCTCGACGATGTCGGTCCGCTCGCGAACCTCGGCGACGGCGTCCCGGGCCATGCGTTCCTCCCCACAGCCGAACCGGGCCTCGGTCGGGCACCGGGCAAACCTGACGGACGATCCGGCGGGGACGGGCGGCGACGGGTGCGCCTACACGCTCCAATGGTGCGGCACGAAGAGCCGTTCGTACAGGTCGATCGCGTACCGATCGGTCATGCTGGCGACGAAATCGGCCGCCTGCCGCTCGGGCGGGTCGCCTTCGCGGCGGAACTCCTCCGGCAACTGGCCGGGGTCGGCGGCGAAGCGGGCGAAGAGGGCGCGGACGATGTGCTGGGCGCGGGCGGTGTTCGCGTCCTCGTTCAGCGGGGTGTAGACCCGGTCGTAGAGGAAGTCGCGGAGGACGTTGGCGGCGTCGCGGACCGGGTCGGAGACGCGGATCGCGCCGGGGATGGCGCTGGCGTCCGACCGCGCGATCACGTCGCCGACGAGCGTGTTGATCCGCTTGGCGTGCGAGGGGCCGAGGACGTCGACCACCGCGGCCGGGATCTCGGAGGGCGCGACGAGACCGGCCCGGATCGCGTCGTCGAGGTCGTGGTTGATGTAGGCGATGCCGTCGGCGATCTTGACCACCTCGCCCTCGAGCGTGGCGGGCTTGCCGGACATCGCGCCGGTGATGCTCTCGCGCGACTTCGAGTGGCGGAGGATGCCGTCGCGCACCGGCTCGGTCAGGTTCAGGCCGCGGCCGTCGCGCTCCAGCACCTCAACCACCCGCAGGCTCTGCTCGTTGTGCCGGAAGCCGGGGAACGCCTCGGCGAGGGCCCGCTCGCCGGCGTGGCCGAAGGGGGTGTGGCCGAGGTCGTGGCCGAGCCCGATCGCCTCGATCAGGTCCTCGTTCAGGCCGAGGGCGCGGCCGATGGTGCGGGCCACCTGCGTCACCTCCAGCGTGTGGGTGAGCCGGGTCCGGTAGTGGTCGCCGGTCGGGGCGATGAAGACCTGCGTCTTGTGCATCAGGCGGCGGAAGCTCTTGGTGTGGAGGACCCGGTCGCGGTCGCGCTGGAAGGCGGTGCGGACCTCGCTCTCGGCCTCGGGCCGGGCGCGGCGGGCGTCGGCGGCGCGGGCGGCGGCCGGGGCCAGCCACGCGGCCTCGCGGGCTTCGAGGATGGCGCGGATCGAGGGGTGGTCGGTCATGCGGCCTCAGTCGACGATGATCTCGAGCGGGGCCATGCCGGACATCAGGCGCTTGACGCCGTGGCGGACGAAGTTGACGACCAGTTCCTGCTCGCCGCGCCGTTCGGTCGCCTCGGTGACGACCCCCTCGCCGAACTTGGCGTGGAAGACGCGCTGGCCGGCTGCGTAGGTGACGACCGGCCGCGGCGGCTCGGGGGCGGGCTCCGGCTTGGCGGGGGCGGCGGGGATGCCCCCGTCGTCCGCGGCCCGCAGGCGGACCCGGTTGCCGAGGCCCGGGCCGGTGAGGACGCGCGAGGGGCCGGACGCGCGACGGCGGGTCAGGGTGGCGACGTGGTGCTCCGGCACGTCGTCGAGGAAGCGGGAGGCGACGGTCGGCCGGTAGCTGCCGTAGAGGGCGCGGCCGCCGGTGAGGGTCAGGTAGAGGAGCTGCTCGGCCCGGGTGATGCCGACGTAGAAGAGGCGACGTTCCTCCTCCATCTGGGTCGGGTCGCTGTGCTCTTGCTCGATCGCGCGGTTGATCGGCAGCAGGCCCTCCTCGACCCCGACGATGAAGACGACCGGGAACTCCAGGCCCTTGGCGGAGTGGAGGGTGATCAGCGTCACCTGCCCCTCCGGGTCCTCCTTCATGTCGTCGACGGCGGAGACGAGCGCGACCTGCTCGAGGTAGGTGGGGAGCGCCTCCTCCGGCGGCAGGATGTCGTAGCGCGCCATGTCGCTCTTCAGTTCGAGGACGTTCGCCCAGCGGTCGAGCTCCTCGTCGTTGTCGGGGTCGGCGGTGAAGAGCTGCTGGTAGCCGGTGAGGCTGACGATGCGGTCGAACAACTCCTCGAGCGAGAGGCGGCCGACGTCGCCGCGGAGTTCGGCGAGGACGCCGCCGAGCTTCTGGGAGGCGGTGCGGCCCGCGCCGACGATGTCCGGGGCGGGGCGGGCGGCGTCGAGGTCGGGGACGAGGGCGACGAAGCCGTCGACCAGCGTCTTGCCCTCCAGCGTCGCCCACGTGCGGACGGCTTGGAGGGCGCGGGGGCCGATCCCCTTGGCGACCGGGAAGTTGGCGATCACCCGCTCGAGGCTCAGTTCGTCGCGCGGGTTGGCGAGGAGGCGGAGGACGGCGAGGACGTCCTTGATCTCCTTCCGCTCGTAGAAGCGGAGGCCGCCGACGATCCGGTAGGGGATCTCGCTGCGGCGCAAGGCCTCCTCGAGGTCGCGGGTCTGGGCGGTGGTCCGGTACATGACCGCGATGTCGTCGTTTCGGTAGCCGGCGGTGGCCCGCAGGCGGCGGATCTCGTCGACGACGAACGAGCCCTCGTGCTGGCCGTCGCTCAGCTCGCGGAGGACGATGTAGCCGCCCTCGTCGTTCTCGGTCCGCAGCCGGCGGTCGATCCGCTGGGTGTTGCGGCTGATGACGCGGTCGGCGGTCTCGACGATGCGCTGGGTGGAGCGGTAGTTGAGTTCGAGGTGGATCTCGGTGGCGTCGGGGTAGTCGGTCTTGAAGTCGAGGATGTTGCGGATGTCGGCCTGCCGCCAGCCGTAGATCGACTGGTCGGGGTCGCCGACGACGAAGAGGTTGCGGTGGTGGTCGGCGAGGGCGGAGACGAGGACGTACTGGACCCGGTTGGTGTCCTGGTACTCGTCGACGAGGATGTGGCGGAAGCGCCGCTGGTGCTGCTCGAGCAGGCTCGGGGCGGCGTCGAAGAGGCGGATCGGCAGGACCAGCAGGTCGTCGAAGTCGACCGCGTTCGCCTTCCGCAGGGCCTTGTCGTAGGCGCGGTAGACGCGGGCGGCGATCTCGTCCTCGTACGTCTCGACCTGCGCGGCGAACTCGTCGGGGGAGAGGATCTGGCTCTTCGCCCTGGAGATGTGGGCGAGCATCCGGCGGGGGGCGATCTGCTTCGGGTCGAGCCCGACCTCGACCAGACTCCGCTTGGCGATCTCGACCTGGTCGCCGTCGTCGTAGATGACGAAGTTCTTGAGGACGCCGAGCCGGTCCGCGACGTGGCCGGGGTGCTGGCGCAGGACGCGGACGCCGAACGAGTGGAAGGTGCCCATCACGAGGCCGGTCACCTCGCGGTCGTGCAGCAGGCTCTCGACCCGCTGCCGCATCTCGCGGGCGGCCTTGTTGGTGAAGGTGACGGCGAGGATCTCGGCCGGGTTGACGTGCTCGCGCTCGATCAGCCACGCGATGCGGTGGGTGAGGACGCGGGTCTTGCCGGAGCCCGGCCCGGCGACGACGAGGACCGGCCCGCTGGTCGTCAGCACCGCCTGCCGCTGGTCGGCGTTGAGCCCGCGCAGCAGGGGGTCGTCCTCCGGCGTTCCGGTGTGCAGGGTCGCGGAGGGCGGGCGAGGGGACGGGACGGTCACGCGCGGACTCCGGCAGGCTGGCGGCGGACGGTGGCTCGCCCCGGAGTGTAGCACCGGGGACGGGCGGGAAGACCGACCGGCCGGAGTGTCCGTACGCACCGCATGCTGGCGCGTTCTGGTGTTGCCGCCATGCCGCAGATCGCGATCCGACCCAAACTTCTGCTACAGTGGGGCCACTCGCGGCGACTCCCACGGCTCGGGCGCGTCCTTCGGGTCGTCCGGGGAAGGGGGTGCCCGGCAACGGGCACCGGTGGAGGGGCGAAGATGGTCCTCAGCACGACGGGGCGCAGGCCCCTTCGTCGTGGCGGCGTGCGGGCGCGGACGGCGCTCGTGGCCCGGGCGCTGCTGCTCGCGGCACTGGTCGTCGCCGTGTTCACGCCGTTGGCGGAACGGCCGGCGGGGGCGCAGAGCGCGGCGTCATCGGTGCCGGTCCTGATTTACCACCACATCGACGAGACGCTCGGGCTGTACGGCGTCACCTCGCAGCAGCTCGACGCGCAGTTGTCGTGGATGGTGAACGCCGGCTACACGGCGATCACGCCGTCGCAACTCTACTGGGGCCTGTACCAGGGTGGGACGCTGCCGGCCAAGCCGGTGGTCCTGTCGATCGACGACGGCTGGCCGTCGGCGCAGATCTTCATGAACTACATCGCCAAGTACGGGCTGACCGCTGCCTACATGCTGCCGAACTACGCGGCCTTCTCCCCCGACCAGATCGTGGGCATGAGCCAGTGGGGCGAGGTCTGCGGCCACACGGTCGACCACGCCCACCTCGACTGGATGGGGTACGACCAGCAGTACGCCGAGGTGCACGACAACAAGGTCTGGCTGGAGGGGATCATCGGCAAGCCGGTGACCTGCTTCGCCTACCCGTTCGGCGGCTACAACGACAGCGCCATCCAAGCCGTCAAGGACTCCGGCTACCTGATGGCCTTCCTCTGCTCGTGGGCGCCGATCCCGCTCGACGGCACCGCGAACCCCTATCTGCTGCAGCGGATCAACGTCGACGGGGCCTACGGGGTCAGCGACCTCGCGCACGCGATGGGCGACTGGTCGATCTGACGCCGCGGGCGCGCGGCCAGGGACTACTGGTAGCTCGTCCGCCGCAGCTGCTTCAGCTGGTCGACGATCCGGCGGACCTCCTGCGCCGAGTCGCGGTTGATCACCAGCAGCGCGTCCTCGGTGTCGACGACGGCGATGTTCTCCAGCCCGACCAGCGCGATCAGGCGACCGGTCTCCGACCAGACGACGCTGTTGCGCGTGTCGGCCTGCACCACGTCGCCGCGGACGGCATTGCCGTAGGGGTCGTTGGCGATCAGCTCGCCGAGGCCGTGCCAGTCGCCGACGTCCGACCAGCCGAGGTCGGCAGGGACGACCGCGATCCGCTCGGCCCGCTCCATCACTCCTTGGTCGATCGTCGACTCCTCGATCGCCGACCAGACCTCGGCGGCGACCGTGTCCTGCTCCGGCGTGCCCCAGACCGCGGCGACCCGCCGGACGCCGCGGGCGAGGTCGGGCTGCAGTCGCTCCAGCTCGGCCATCAGGGTCGCCACCTGCCAGACGAACATGCTGGCGTTCCAGAGGTGGCTGCCGGAGGCGACGAAGCGCTCGGCGGTGGCTTGCGACGGCTTCTCGGCGAAGCCGGCGGCGCGGTAGGCGACGCCGTGGCGGGTGGTGCAGACCGGCTCGGTGGTTCGCTCGATGTAGCCGTATCCGGTCTCGGCCCGGGTCGGGCTGAGGCCGATCGTCACCAGCCAGCCGTCGCGGGCGGCGGCGATGGCGGCCCGCACGGCGTCGGCGAAGGCGTCCTCGTAGGCCACCTCGTGGTCGGCGGCGAAGGAGCCCATCACCGCGTCCGGGTCGATCCGCTCGATGATCGCGGCGGCGAGGGCGATCGCCGGCCCGGAGCCCTTCGGCGACGTCTCGACCAGCACGTGCGACTCCGGCAGCGCCGGCAGCTGGCGGGCGACCGGGGCAGCGTGGGCCGGGCCGCAGACGACGAAGGTCCGCTCGGGCGGGACGAGCGGGCCGAGCCGGTGGACGGTCTCCTGCAGCAGCGAACGACGGCCGAGCAGCGGCAGCAGGAACTTCGGCCGGGCCGAGCGGGAGAGCGGCCAGAGCCGCGTGCCGGAGCCGCCGGCCGGGATCACGGCCCAGAAGCCGGGCTCGCCCTTGACCGGGGCGTCGTCGCGGGTCGCGTCCGGGTCCGGCTCGATCAAGTCGCCTCCTTCCGGTGGCCCGGCACGGTAGCACACCCGAGATGCGGCTGATCCGGCGGCGAGCGACGAACCTTCCCGCAAACCTCGTTCCCTCCCGGTGGGCCCGGCAAGGGAGGGCCGTCGGGACGTCGCCGCGCGCCGGCAAGTCGGGGTCCGGGGGAGGGCCAAGCCCTCCCCCGGTTCAAGAACTCCCCCTTGCCCGCCGCCGCCTGACAGGGGTGGCTATCTCCGAAAGGGGCTTTCGCGCCTCGCGGCTGGGCCCGCCGGGGCCGCCCTCACCCCCCAGCCCCCTCTCCCGCGGCGGCGGGAGAGGGGGAGCAACAGAATCGGGGGGAGCCAAGCCCTCCCCCGGACCCCCGGATTGCCGCAGCGCGGCGGCATTCCAGTCGATACTTCCCCCTGTCAGCCGCGGCGGCGGGAGAGGGGGAGAGGGCGAAGCAGTCTCAGGGGAGATTCTGGCCCGCCCCCGGTTCCCATTTGCCGTGGCGCGGACACTTCCTGATTGATACCTACCCCTGTCAGATTACGATGGGAGAGGGGGAGAACATAGCCCGGGGGAGGCCTTGGCCCTCCCCCGGGCCCCATTTTGCCGCGGCGCGGCCAACTTCTAACGGATGCCTTCCCCGGTCAGGTGGCCTGACAAGGGGACGTATCCATCGGGAAGCCGCCGCGCCGCGGCAAAATGGGGTTCGGGGGAGGGCTTGGCCCTCCCCTGAGGCTGTTGCTCACCCTCCCCGCCGCCGCGGGAGAGGGGGCTGGGGGGTGAGGGCGGCCCCAGTGGACTCGGTCGCGAGACGCGGAACCCGCCATCGCTTGGACACCTCCCCCTGTCAGGCGGCGGGCGAGGGGGCTGGCGACGAGGGCGGTCCCGGCGGGCCCGGCCGCGAGATGCGGACGCCACTATCCTTCGGAAATCTCCCCTTGTCAGTCCCGGTGGGCCGGGGGCCGCGCCGGGGCCGATAATGAAAGGCTGGCGGCAGCAAATCGGCCGGAGGGAGGACGGAGCGGAATGCGGCAGTTCGGCGGACCGTCCGGGGTGCTCCGGGTGCGGCCGCGACTCGACGAGAAGCCGTGGGGCGGCGACCGGCTCGCGGCCTTCGGGTTCGCGCTGCCCGGGGGCGGGCCGCTCGGGGAGGCGCTGCTCTCCCACGGCGACGCGCTGGTTGAAGTCGGCGGCGCGACGATGACGCTGGCGGAGGCGGTTGCCGCCAACCCTGACGCCTACCTCGGGCCGGAGGGCGCACGGGCGACGGCCGGGGCCGTCCTGCTGCCGGTCCTGGCCAAGGTGATCGACGGCAGGGACGACCTCTCGGTCCAAGTCCACCCCGACGACGCGCTGGCGCGGGAGCAGGGCGAGGCGACCGGCAAGACCGAGGCGTGGCACGTGCTCGCCGCGGAGCCGGGCGCGGTGCTCTACCTCGGGCTGGCCGACGGCGTCACCCTCGACGACTTCTTCGCCGCGGCGCGACGCGGCGAGCCGGTCGCGACGATGCTGCGGTCGGTGCCGGCGGAGCCTGGCAGCAGCGTGGTGTTGCCGGCCGGAGTGGTGCACGCGCTAGGGCGGGGCGTGGTCCTGTACGAGATCCAGCAGCCGAGCAACACGACCTACCGGCTCTGGGACTGGGGACGGGTCGGGCCCGACGGGGTGGGCCGTGACCTCCACCACGACCTCGGCGAGCGGGCGATGATGCCCGAGTGGCGCCCAGAGCCGCGACCACCGCTGGTGGTCGCGGACAGCGCTGGAGCGCGCCGCGAGCTGCTCGCCGCGACCCGCTACTTCGCGCTGGAACGGCTGTCGGTTTCCGGCGGCGGGGCGGTCGACCTCCTGCCGGCCGGGTCCTCGCAAGTGCTGACCTGTGTCGCGGGCGCGTGCCATCTGGTGAGCGACGGTGACGCAGTGCGGCTGGCCCCGGGCGGCACGGTGATCGTGCCGGCGGGCGCGGGCGGCACGCTGGCGTCCGGCGACGGCGCGACGGTGATGCGCGGCTGGGTGCCCGATCTGGCGCGGGACATCGTCGGCCCGGCCCGTGCCGCCGGTCATGCCGACCGGGCGATCGCGCGCCTTGCCGGAGAGCTGGGCGACGTGGAGTCGATGCTCGGTCCGACACCGGAACCTTCGGAGGAGCGGTGAGGGGGAGAGCGCGCCGCCCTCCCCCTTGTGATCCCGGGCCGGCCGACGTTCGGGCCGATCAGAATTCGTTGAAGATCGCCTCGGCGATGCCGCCGATCGCGGCGCTGACCTCGAGGACGCCGGAGATGTCGTCGACCGGCACGTCGTTGACGTAGACCGCCCAGACGAGGTCGCGCCCGCTGGCGGAGGTCAGGTAGCCGGCGTCGGCCTTGCCGAGCAGCAGCATCCGTTGGTTGACGAGGTCACCGGTGGCGGTGGTGCCGCTCTTGGCGACGATCCTGCCGAGGGCCGGGCTGGTCTTCGGGATCGACTGCCACTCCGTGCCGTCGACGCCGAGGATCGGCAGCGAGTTGCGCAGGGCCGGGCCCTCGGGCCGGGCGGCCATGCCGCGCACCAGGTCGCAGGCCGTGCGCGGGCTGAAGAGGTCGGCCCGTTCGTTGCCGCGCCCGTCGCCGAGGGAGACCGCCCTCCGGTCGACGCCGACGGTCGGCAGGAAGTCGCCGATGGCGGCCATGCCGGCGTCGAACGTCGGCGTGCCGCTCTTGACGGCGATGAGGAAGACGAGCGTGTCGGCCCCTTGGTTCAGGCTCACCTTCATGACCACCTTCACTGCCTCCGAGAGGGGGAGGGAGGTGAAGAGTGCCACCCGGTCGGCGTCCGCGTAGCTGCCGGCGGCGGGGAGCCGGTCGGCCGGGTTCACGGCGCGGACCGGGGCATCGACGGCGACGCCGGCACGGCCCAGCGCCTCGATGAAGAGGGCGCGGGCGAAGGCGGGCGGGTCCTCGACTTGGAAGGTCTGGACCATCGGCGCGCTGTCGGCGGCGATGCTGCCGCTGACGGTGACGTCGCCCATCGGCGGCGTGGTCGAGTCGATCGCCAGCGGCGTGCCGGCGGCGGCGGTCGCGATGTCGGCGGTGACGGAGTAGAAGGCGGTCTCGGGCCGGGAGACGAGGGTCGCCGGCTCGCCCTCCTTGCCGGGGGTGATGGTCAGGTCGACGACGTTGTCGTTGATCATGATCGGCGAGAGGACGTAGTCGTCCTTCGGCATCTGCCCCCAGAGCCGGGCGTCGACGATGACGTCCTTGGCCCGCTCGATGCCGGCGGCGGCGACCTGCTGGGCGAGGGCGTCGAGCCCGGCCAGCGGGTCGGTCTCGGTCAGCACGGCGAAGCCGGGGACCGCGTTGGCGTCGGTGTGGTCGATGTTGCCGTGGGCCATCGTGCCGTCCGGCAGGTCGCGGCCGCCCATGGTGAGGTCGCCGCTGGCGACGAGGACGAGGTCGCCGTCGAGGGTGCCGTCGGCGACGGTGCCCTGCGCGTAGACCGGGGTCTCGAACCGGTAGTCGGGGCCGTAGAGGACGAGCGAGGCCGAGGCCGGGAAGAGTTTGGTGGTCGAGCCGGGGACGAAGCGGTTGTCGCCGTTGATGTCGAGCAGCGCTTCCCCGCTTGCCTGGTCGGCCACGTGGATGCCCCATTGGGTGAAGCTCGGGAACACCGGGCGGCCCATCACCTCGGCGATCGACTCAGGCACGCCGCCGTCGGCCACCGGGGTGGCGGACTGGCCGACGGCGACCCCGCGAACGGCAGCCGCGGCGGCAAGCGAGACGCCGCCGGCGACGGCGGCACGGCGACTGACCGCGCGGTGGGGGTAGAGGCCGGCTCGGCGGGACATGGTTCCTCCTCATGACGGCGAGGCGCGGTGAACGACCGTCTGCCGGCCCGCTCGATTGTTCCTGCCTTGCGTTGGGCATGATGCACCATCGCACGCAGCGAGCCAACGAGCCGACCGGTCAGGGGCGCGGACCCTCGCGACCTTGGGGCGGCGGCAGGGAGGTCGCGGACGAGTTGCGGGCGCTCCGGGGCGACGAAGGTCCTCGGTGAGTGCCACGGTCGTTCTCCGGAGATCGTGGGCCACGGTGTCGGGCTGGGGCGTGAACTCGTTCGCGGGGCGGCGGCACGTTGGTCACCGCGACGATGCTCCGGATCCGCGGGGCCCGCCGGAGGGAGGAGGGGCGACCAAGGGAGCACTCAGACGGACAGCAAGGCCGTCGGCCGGCGAGCGTCGCTGCACGCTGGTTGGGGGGCGGCGCGCTGTTCGACACGCTGGCGGCGTCCTCGGCGTCGGCGCGTTCCGCGACGGGCGAACCTTCCGCGCCGATCGTGGGGGCGGGGCTCGAGTGCCCCGTAGGAGGGTTCGAACCAGTCTCCACCGCAACGGGGTTGGGTTCAGCCGTCAGTCGTCACGACAGGCGTTCTCGTCGGAGCCGATGCCGCCCCGCCGGCAGGCTGGCTCCCGGCTCGCGCGCGGCGCAGTCGACCGGATCGGGCGCGGCCGTTCCGGTTCGGGCGAGCCACCCGGGCAGGCGCCGCGCCCGCATGTCGAACCCGCACGCCGGTTCCCGGGCCGATGCCCCTCGCGGGCCCGGGGCCAGGGGGAGGTTGCGGAGGGTGGCGCGATCGGGCTGCCATCCCCCGCCGGTCGTGCGTGCGGCGAGCCGCCAGCCATGGTCCCCGGAAGGACGGGAACGGCCGGGTTCACAAGCTCAGGCCGGGCAAGACAACAGCGCGCGGCGGGTTGGTCCGCCGCGCGCTGGCCGTTCCTGTGGAGCGGGGGACGGGACTCGAACCCGCGACAGCCTGCTTGGGAAGCAGGTACTCTACCAACTGAGTTACCCCCGCTTGAGGTGCCCGCGCATCCTACACCCGCCGGTGCCCGCTTGTCCAACCCAGCCGCGGGCGGTCAGGCGAGGGGCGCGAAGTCGACGTCGTAGCCGAAGGCGCGCGGCCCCCAGACGGCGAGCGCGGCCGGGGTGCGCATGATCTCCGGCACCGAGACGGCCAGCACGGTGACCCGCTGGCCGTAGCGGAGTTCCTCGGTGGTGATCGGCTCGGCGGTGTCGGCGTCGAGGACGCAGATCAGGTTCGGGACGATGGCGACGACCTCTCCGTCGACGCGGGCGACGAGGTTCTCGTTCTGGAACTCGATCTCCATGCGGCGACCGGCCGCGCCGTCACGGCTGCCCGACTCGGCGATGGCGACGACACCGCGGACGAACCCCTCGACGGTGCGGCGGAAGACTTCCACCACCTTGCCGGAGAAGATCGGGCGGGCCGGGGCATAGGTCGTTTCCGCCAGCGCGGCGACGAGGTGGTCGATCGGGTCGAGGTGGCGCTCGCGGGCGTGGCGGATCGCCGCCCCGATCTTGGCGCAGACGCCGATCGTGCCGCCGATCGAGACCCGCTTGGCGGTCGCGCCGTCCATCGCGTACTCGGCGATGTAGGCAACGCCGCCCATCCGGACGGTGATGCCGCGGGCGAGCCATTCCATGGCCCGGTTGTCGACGGTCTCGACCACGGCCTGACTGCCGGCGTCGTCGGTGAGCACCATCGGGCTGCCGCGGACGCCGTAGACGTGGAACGTCTCGTGGTGCAGTTCGGGGAAGGCCCGGCCCATGCCGTCGGCGTCGACCACCGGCAGGCCGAGCCGGAGGCCGACGACGAGGGGAATCATCGAGTTGACGCCGCCGGCCTCGATCGGCATCGTCGCCGTGGCCCGGCGGCCGAGCCGTTCCTCCAGGCGTTGCAGGGAGCGGGCGGCCTCGTTCCCGGCCGGCAGTTTCTCGACGATGCAGGTCGGCGCGCCCATCATCGCGGTCGGGATCACGAAGTCGTCGTCGGCCAGTTCGTCGAGGTCGAGCAGCGTCAGCGGCCGGCCGGCCTCGACCAGCGCGCGCTCGACCATCAGCCGGCCGACGTAGGGGTTGCCGCCGCCGCCGGTGCCGAGGAAGGCCGCGCCACGGGCGATGTCAGGCAGGTCGCGGGCGGTGATCGTCGTCGCCATTGGGGGTTCTCCGTGCCGGGGCGGCCGGCCGTCGCGCCGGGTTCCCGCTGCGGACCTGAAATCGTCGGTGGCCGGACCGGGCCGACGGGCGGTCTCGCGCGACCGCCCGTCGGCCGCCCGGGCTGTGCCCGGTCCTAGGCGCGGGTGAGCGCGAGGTCGCCGACGGTCTTGACCCGAATCCGGGTGGCATTGCCCGGCAGGTAGGCGAGGGGGACGTCCTCGACGTCGACGACGTGCAGCGAGGCGGGGTCTGCCCCGGCGGCGACCGCCTTGGCCCCCGCCTCGGCCTTGGCGTCGTCCAGCGCCGCCTCGCGGCTCATGCCGGCGAGCGAGTAGACGCGGTCGACCTCGCCCGAGATCTGGGCGATGGCCGCGCCGACGGCGTTGGCAGCCTCGAAATGGGGCGGCTTGACCATCTCGCTGGCCCCGGCCAACGGCTTGGCGACGAGGATGCTGCCGCCGCCGACGACGATCACCGGCACGTCGGCCGCGCTCGTCTTCATCCGGTCGACGGCGGCCTCGGACATTTCCTGGATGCGCCCCATCGCGGCGGTGACGAGCGCCGGGTCGAGCCCGGCCACCTTGGCGGCGTCGCCGATCTCGGCCGCGCCGGAGGCGACCGCGATGTCGGTCGTCGTCAGCGTGTCGCCGCCGAAGACCAGCGCCTCCTGCGTGATCCGGTAGCCGACCGACTGGGGGCCGACCGCGAGCGGATGCTCGCGCACCAGCGAGCCGCCGCCGAGGCCGAAGGAGAGGACGTCGGGCATCCGGAAGTTGGTCCGCACCCCGCCGATGTCGACCGCGACCGAGGCCTCGCGCGGGAAGCCGTTGGCCAGCGCGCCGACGTCGCTGGTGGTGCCGCCGATGTCGACGACCATCGCGTCCTTCAGCCCCGAGAGGAAGGCCGCGCCGCGCATCGAGTTGGTCGGGCCGGAGGCGAAGGTGAGCACCGGGTACTGCATGGCGTAGTCGGCGCTCATCAGGGTGCCGTCGTTCTGGGTCAGGTAGAGCGGGGCGACGATGCCGAGGTCGGCGAGCGCCCGGCGGAAGGCGTCGACGGTGCGGATCGCGAGCGGGCGCAGGCAGGCGTTGAGGATCGCGGCGTTCTCCCGCTCCAGCAGGCCGATGCGGCCGATCTCGTGCGAGCGGGTGACGCTGGCGCCCGGCACCTCGGCCGCGATCAGCTCGGCGGCGCGCTCCTCCATGGCGGGGTTGACCGGGGAGAAGACGGCGGAGACGGCGACGGCGGTGACGCCGCGCTCGCGGATGGCGGCGGCGACGTCGCGCAGCTCGGCCTCGTCGAAGGGGGCGATCTCGCGGCCGTCGAACTCGTGGCCGCCGTGGCAGAGGAAGGCGTGGCGGCCGAGGGCGTCGGCGAGGTCGTCCGGCCAGTCGACGAAGGGGGGGAGGGCGGCGGTCGCCGGCAGGCCGAGCCGGACGGCGGCGGTCGGCGCGAGGCGGCGACGCTCGACGACGGCGTTGGTGAAGTGGGTGGTGCCGATCATCACCGCGGCGATGCTGCCGGTCGGCGTGCCGGAGGAGTCGAGGACGTGGCGGAGGGCGGCGTCGATGCCGCCGGTGACGTCCTCGGTCGTCGGCGTCTTGATCTTGGCGACGACGGTGGTGCCGTCCATCAGCACGGCGTCGGTGTTGGTGCCGCCGACATCGACCCCGATCCGCAGACTCATCTTGGCCCCGCCCCGCGCGTCGCGCGATCGCCCTGCGGCGCGCCGGGCCGGCCGGCGCGCCCTCCCCGCCGGGGAGCGGGGCGATGGTAGCAAGGCGGGGCGGGGCGCACAATCGGCCCGGCGTGCGATCATCGGCCGGGCGCACGCGCGGCGGCAGGCCGGAACAGGGACGGGCGGGCTGGCATGTGGGAAGTGACTGAGGCGCATCTGGAGGCGCTGGCGATCGGCTGCGGCATCCTCGGCACCGGGGGCGGCGGCAACCCCTACATCGGCAAGCTGGAGGCGCGCGAACAACTGCGCCAAGGCAAGACGATCCGGGTGATCGGCATGGACGAGCTGCCCGACGACGCCTTCGCGACCACGGTCGGCGGCATGGGCGCGCCGACGGTCAGCGTCGAGCGGGTGCATCGCGGCGACGAGCCGCTGATGGCGATGCGCGCGCTGGAGCGGCACCTCGGGCGGCAGTTCAGCCACGTGCTGCCGGGGGAGATCGGCGGCGCGAACGGGATGCAGCCGATGGTCGTCTCCGGCCAGACCGGGCTGCCGGTGGTCGACGGCGACGGCATGGGCCGGGCCTTCCCCGAGCTGCAGATGGACACCTTCACCATCTACGGCGTGCGGCCGACCCCCGGCACGCTCTGCGACCCGCGCGGCCACACGGCGGTCTTCTACGGCATCGACGAGGCGCAGACGCTGGAGCGCTACGCTCGGGTGGTGACGATCCAGATGGGCGGCGCGGCGGGGTACGCCTTCCCGCCGATGACGGCCGAGGAGGTGAGGCGGACCACCATCCCCGGCACCGTGACGCTGGCGACCCGTCTCGGCGAGGCGGTGCTGACGGCCCGGGCCCGGCACGCCGACCCGATCGCGGCGACGCTGGCGGTGACCGGTGGCGAGCGGCTCTTCACCGGCAAGATCGTCGACGTGGCGCGGCGGCTGGAAGGCGGGTTCACCCGCGGCCTGCTCGACGTCGACGGGACCGGGACGGACGCCGGCCGCCGGCTGCGGATCGACTTCCAGAACGAGAACCTGATCGCCCGCGACAACGAGGGGGCGATCCTGGCGACGGTCCCCGACCTGATCTGCATCGTCGACGTCGAGTCGGGTGAGCCGGTGACGACCGAGTTGCTGCGCTACGGGCTGCGGATCGCCGTGCTCGGCATCCCCGCCCCCGGTCTGCTGAAGACGGAGAAGGCGCTGCGGGTGATCGGCCCGGCCGCGTTCGGCTACCCGGACGTGCCGTACCGGCCGCTGGCCGGCCGCTACGGCGAGGGGATCGGGCTGTAGCGGGGCAACGGCCTCACGGCACGCGGTGGGCCCAGACCGAGTCGGGGTAGCGGGCGACCAAGCCGGCCCAGACTTGGTCGCGCCCGGCGTGGTCGTGCTCGCCCGCGAAGTAGTCGGCGATGCCGAGCAGGAAGAGCAGCTCGGGGTGCAGCGGGCCGTCGTCGCGGCGGGCGAGGGCGTCCCGCAGCAGGCCGGCGGCGACAGCGGCCTGCCCGGCCTGCTTCAGCCGGGCGTGCGCCTCGCCGAGGTCGAGCGTGTCGAGGAAGTCGGCCGGCGGCAGCTGGTTGACGCTCCGGCGGTGGACGACGCCGCGGTGGTCGAGGACGTAGACGGTCGGCAGCCAGAGCAGGTTCAGGTCGCGGACGCGCGGGTGCGACAGGTGCAGCCGGAGCGGCACGAAGCGGCCGGAGACGGCACGGGCGACGGCGGGGTCCGGATACGTCACGGCATCCAGCAGTTCGCAGCCGATTCAGTGCTCTTTCTCGACGTCGACGAGGACCGGCTTGCGCTCGCGGCGGGCGCGGGCGAAGGCCTCGTCCCAGTCGCGCAGCCAGACGATCGGGGCGGCGGGCTCGGTGGTCATGCGGCGTTTCCTTGGCGAGGATGAACCGGTGCCGGCGCGTTCACTCGGTCGCTGACCGGATCGGTCCCGGTCCGGGGCGACGGTCGGGCTGGCCCGGACGAGCACGAGGGTCGGATTGGTGGCCGATTGTACCGGTTGGCTGCGAGCGCGCCGCAGCCGGATGCCGCGAAGGTGCCCAGGCGTCCAAGACGCCTTGCGGGATCGACGCCCGTGCGTCGGGCGGTTCTGCGGGAGGGCCGGTCGCCTACGACGCGACCGCTTCGCGCGTCGCGCCCGCGCCGCAGGACCGGCGCACCCGGAGTTCGACGTCGAAGACGAGGCAGCGGGGGGAGGTCCGCGCGCCGGCGATGCGCTCGAAGAGGAGCCGCACCGCGCTCTCGGCCATCCGCCGCACGGGCTGGGCGAGCGCCGTCAGCGGCGGGTCGACCAGCTCGGCCCAGAACGGGTCGTCGACCGACACGATCGCGACGTCGGCGGGAACGGTCAGGCCGCGCTCGCGGACGGCCCGCAGCGCGCCGACCGCCATCAGGTTGTTGGAGACGATCAGGGCGGAGACGTCCTCGGTGTCGAGCAGGTGGCCGGCGGCGCGGTGGCCGCCGTCGAGGCGGAAGCCGCCGTCGGCGACGATCGAGGCGAGCCCGGCGGCGGCCATCGCCCGTTCGTAGCCGGCGAGCCGCTCGACGCCGGTCTGGGTCTCGGGCCGGCCGCCGATGAGGCCGATCCGGCGGTGGCCGACCGCGATCAGGTGGTCGGCGGCGCGGCGGCCTGCCTCCGCGTTGTCGATGATCACCGCGTCGGCCCGGGGGTCGTCGACGACACGGTCGAAGGCGACGAGCGGGATGCCGAGGTCGAGCAGGCGGCCGATCTCCGCCCCGGCCGGGTCGGAGGGGACGAGGATGACGCCTTGCACCCGCTCGCCGGCGAGCATCTCGAGGTAGGCCCGCTGCTTGTCGGCGGTCTCGTCGGTGTTGCAGAGCAGCACCCGGCAGCCGCGCGAGAACGCGGCGTCCTCGACCGCCCGGACCATCTGCGTGAAGTGGGGGTTCTCGATGTCGGAGACGACGACGCCGATCGCCTGTGTCGTCTGCCGCCGCAGGTTCGCCGCCAGCCGGTTCGGCCGGTAGTCGAGGTCGGCGACGGCGCGCAGCACGCGCTCACGCCGTTCCGGGTCGACGCTGGCCGCGCCGGAGAGGACGCGCGACACCGTCGCGGGAGAGACGCCGGCCTGCTCGGCGACCGTCTTGATGGTGGTCATCGCGCTCGCGCCACGGTGGTGCCCGCCCGCGTGGTCGGCGCGCGGCCCGTCCGGCCCCCGGCCCCGGTCCGGCGCCCGCCGGGGCGGGAGCGCGGACCGGGGGTGACCCGTCACGCGTGGCGACGGGCGGGGGAGCGGGGACGTCGGCGCGCCCCGGCCGTCCTACGAACTGGGCGTGGCGGCCGCGCCGCCGCCGGTGAACTGGTCGAGCACCTGCTGCGCGTTGTCCTTGGTCACCTCCTCGGAGTCGAGGACGATCTCCTTCGGCGGCACCTCGCCGTTCTCGAGGATGCCGACGGCGGTGTCGATCGCCTGCGCGCCACCGGTCGGGTAGACGTGGGTGACGTTGATGCGGCCGTCGAGGACGGAGCGGATGCCGCCGTCCGGGGTCGGCAGGCCGTCGATGCCGACGACGAGGACCTTGCTGAGGTCGACGCCGGCGTTCTGGGCCGAGATGATGGCGGCCTCGGCCATCGGGTCGTTGTGGGCGTAGATGACGTTGAAGTCCGGGTTGGCCTGGATCATCGCCTGCGAGACGGGGATGGCCTTCTCACGCAGCCAGTCGGCGTTCTGGGAGGCGATGATCTTGACGTTGGGGTCGGCCTCGATCCCGGCGCGGAAGCCGTCGCCGCGCTCCTTGGCCGGCGTCGAGCCTTCGAGGCCGCGGATCTCGAGGACGCCGCACGGGTTGAGGTTCTGCTCCTTGCACCACTTGTCGACGTACTCGCCGGCGGTCTTGCCGATCGCCGTGTTGTCCGCGCCGATCCAGGTGGTGTACTTGTCGCCGTTGACCTTGCGGTCGAGGACGATGACCGGGATGCCGGCGTCGCACACCTTGGCGACGACGTCGGTCAGCGGCGCGGCCTCGTTCGGCGAGATGATCAGCAGGTCGATCCCCTGCTGCAGGAAGTTCTCGACGTCGGCGACCTGCTTGGCGTTGTTCTGTGCCGCGTCGGCGAAGACGACGTTCAGCTCGGGGTGCTTGGCGGCGGCGGCGGCGATCTGGTCGTTCATCGCCTGCCGCCACGGCTCGCCCTTGTTCGCCTGCGACATGCCGATCAGGTAGCTGTCCTTCTTCGGGATGCCGCCCGGCGGCAGGCAGGTGCCGGGCGCGCCGGCGCCGGCGGCGGGCGTGCCCTGCCCGGCCGCGGTCGAGATGCCGCTGAACGCCAGCAACAGCGCCAGCGGGGCCATCAGGAGCCACAAGCGTGGAGTCATCGGTGACCACTCCTCGTGTCGTCGGGTCGCGCGGCCGTCCGTCGAACCGCGCCGAACCGTGCCGTGCCGCCCGTCCGACGGCGGCGCGCGCGGTCCGTGGCGCGGGGCGTCTCGCTCCATGCCGAGTCCCTCCGCGGCACCCTAGCGACGCTGGCGCTGGACCATCACGGCCAGCACGATGATCACGCCCTTGAGGATGGCCTGGTACTCCGACTGGATGTTGCGCAGGCCGAGGATGTTGTCGAGCACGCTGAGCGTGATCGCGCCGATCATCGAGCCGGCGACGGTGCCGACCCCGCCGTTGAGGCTGGTGCCGCCGATGACGACGGCGGCGATCGCGTTCAGCTCGTAGCCGTTGCCGTCGATGTGGCTGCCTTGGTTGACGAGCGCGGCGTGGAGCAGCGCCGCCAGCCCGGCGAGCAGGCCGGAGATGACGAAGACGATGATCTTCACCCGGTCGACCGCGACGCCGGAGAGTCGGGCGGCCGTCTCGTTGCCGCCGACCGCGTAGACGTGGCGGCCGAAGCCGGTGCGCCGCAGGAGGAAGGTGGCGACGACGCCGACGCCGACGAAGTAGAAGACCGGGGCCGGGACGCCGACCCCGAGGATCGGCACGCTGCCGGCGAACATCGACTTGAAGCTCTGCGGGGCGAGGCCCGGCCCGTCGCCGAAGGCGAGCGGGATGGCGTAGCCGCCGGCCCAGAGCGAGGCGATGCCGCGGGCGACGCCGAGCATCGCCAGCGTGGTGATGAACGACTGGACGTTGAAGCGGGTGGTGACGAAGCCGTTGACGAAGCCGACGATCGCGCCGATCACCAGCACGGCGAGGATGGTCGGCAGGGTGCCCCAGCCGTAGCGCATCAGGAAGCTGGCCGCGCCGACGGCGCAGAGCGCCAGCACCGCCCCGACCGAGAGGTCGATGCCGGCGGTGAGGATGACGAGGGTCATGCCGACGGCGATGATCCCGTTCTCCGACGCGAAGCGGACGATGTTGAGCAGGTTGCGCGGCTCGAGGAAGACGTTCGCGCCGTTGCGGCTCGGCGAGAGGACGGCGGCGAGGGCGACGATCGCCAGCAGCCCGAACAGGCTCCGGAACCGGAACAGGACGGAGCCGAGCCGAGCCAGCCGGTCCTGCGTCGTGCGTTCCGGCGTGGTCGCCGCCTGGTCCATGCGTCTCGCTCCCGGGTCAGGCGGTGCGGGCCTGTTGTCGCGCGGTGGCCGCTTCCATGATGCGCTCCGGGGTGGCCTCGGCCCGGCTCAGCTCGGCCATCAGCCGGCCTTCGCAGAGCACGAGCACCCGGTCGCACATCGCCAGCAGCTCGGGCAGCTCGGAGGAGGCCATCAGGATGGCCGAGCCCTGCTGCGCGAGGTGGCTGATGATGGCGTAGATCTCCGCCTTGGCCCCGACGTCGATGCCGCGGGTCGGCTCGTCGAGCATCAGGACCTTGGGCCGGGTCAGCAGGCACTTGGCGAGGACGACCTTCTGCTGGTTGCCGCCGGAGAGCTTGCCGACCTCGGCGTCGACCCCCGGCACCTTGATCCGCAACTGTTCGATCTCGCCGAGGACGGCGGCGTGCTCCTCCGCCTGCCGCACGATGTCGAAGCGCAGGAAGCGGCCGAGCGCGGCCAGCGTCATGTTGTGGGCGACCGACAGGGCGAGCGCCAGCCCCTGCGTCTTGCGGTCCTCGGTGACGAAGGCGAGGCCGGCCTCGATCGCCTCGCGCGGCGAGGCGATCCGCCGTTCCCGGCCGGCGACGACGACCTTGCCGCGCACCTGTCGCGGCGGCCGTGCGCCGTAGAGCGTCTCGAGCAGCTCGGTCCGGCCCGCGCCCATCAGCCCGGCGACGCCGACGATCTCGCCGCGGCGGACGACGAACGAGATGTCGCGCAGGTCGCGGCCGCCGCGCCCCTCGTCGGGGACGAGCTGGAGGTGCTCGACGCGGAGGGCCTCGTCGCCCACCGTCGCGTCCTCCTTCGGGTAGAGGTCGCTCAGGCTGCGGCCGACCATCATCCGGATCAGGGCGGCGGCGTCGGTGGCGGTGATCGGCAGCGTGCCGATGCACTCACCGTCGCGGAGGACGGTGACGCGGTCGGCGAGGCGGAACACCTCGTCGAACTTGTGCGAGATGTAGATCATGGTCACGCCGTCGGCCTTGAGGCCGGCGACGACGGCGAAGAGGCGGTCGATCTCGGCCTGGCTGAGGGCCGAGGTCGGCTCGTCGAGGATCAGGAGCCGGGCGTCGAGCGAGAGCGCCTTGGCCACCTCGACCAGTTGCTGCTCGCCGACGCGCAGCCACTTCACCGGCCGGTCGGGCGGGACGGCGAGGTTGAGCCGGGCGAGGAGCGCGCGCGCCTCGCGGTTCATCCGCTCGCGGTCGAGCAGGCCGGCGGCGGTGCGCGGCTCGCGGCCGAGGAAGATGTTCTCGGCGACGGTCAGCTCGGGGATCAGGTTCAGTTCCTGGTGGATGATGGCGATGCCGCGGTGCTGGGCGTCTCGCGGCGAGGAGAGCGCCAGCGGCGCGCCGTCGAAGACGACCTCGCCGTCGTAGTCGGGGTAGACGCCGCTGAGGATCTTCATCAAGGTCGACTTGCCGGCCCCGTTCTCGCCGACGAGGGCGTGGATCTCGCCGCGGGCAACCTCGAACGAGACGTCGTGCAGCGCGCGGACGCCCGGAAATCGTTTGCTCACCTGCCGGATGTCGAGGATCGGCGCGTCGTCCACGGCGGCCCCGCCCGAAGTGCTGTGGAATCGATTTCTCGTATGTATCACGCGACCTCGGAGGCGTCAACAGGTTCGCCCGGGCGAACGCCCGCTTCCGCCCCAACCAACCAAGCCCCGGGAGAAATCGATTTCCGCACGGGTGGCTGGTGGCGGCGACCGCCGGTCGGTCCGGCCCCGAGCACGAGGCCGGGGCGCGCACAGGCGATTCACATCCGGGCCGGGCAACATGGCTGGCGATCGGATCCGGTCGCGCAGTGCGCCGACGGTCCGCGCCAACCGTGCGACAGGTTCCTCACCGGAAGCGAACGGGGCTGCCGCCATGGCCGTGCGAGCGGACACCGGGGCGAACCTGACCATTCGACCCATGGGTGCCGACGATCTCGACGTGGCTGACACGGTAATGCGGCGGGCGTTCGGCACGCTCTTCGGAATGCCGGACCCCGCAGCCTTCATGGGTGACGCCGAGTGCGTGCGCACGCGCTGGCGAACCGACCCGGCGGGGGCGTTCGTGGCCGTCGTGGATGGGGTGGTCGTCGGCTCGGGCATTGCCAGCATCTGGGGGAGTCTGGGCGTCGTCGGGCCGCTGACGGTGTCGCCCGAGTTCTGGGGCCGGGGGATCGCCAGTCGACTGATGGAGCCGGTCCTCGGCCGGTTCGAGGAACGAGGTGTTGCGCACGCCGGGTTGTTCACCATCGCCAACAGCCCGCAGCACCTCCACCTCTACCAGAAGTTCGACTTCTGGCCCGGCCACCTGACGGCGATCACGGGGATGTCGGTGCGAGGCGGGACGCAGGGCGGTGGGTGGACGCGCTATTCCGACCTGGCGGCTGGGCAGCGGGCCGAATGTCGGGAGGCGTGCCGCGCGCTGACCGATGCCATCTGCCCGGGGCTTGATCTGGGGACCGAGATCGAGGCCGCCGCGGCACAGGCGCTGGGAGAGACGGTGCTGCTCGTCGACGGCGCGGCACTGGCCGGATTCGCGGTCTGTCACTGCGGCGGCGGCACGGAGGCGGGCAGCGATGCCTGCTACATCAAGTTCGGGGCGGCGGCGCCCGGTGCCGGGGCTGCCGACCGGTTCGGGCGGCTCCTCGACGCCTGTGAGGCGCTGGCCGCCGAGGCGGGGCTGAGCCGACTGGTCGCCGGCATCAGCACGGGTCAGCATGCCGCCTATCGGCAGATGTTGGCGCGCGGTTTCGCGCCCGAGTTCCTCGGCGTCGCCATGCACCGGCGCGACGATCCGGCCTACCACCGGCCCGACGCCCACGTCATCGACGACTGGCGCTGATCGCGAGCCGATCTCACGTCCGCACGGGGTGCCTGAGTCCGTCACGTCGCGGCCCTGACGGCTGACGGGGCGCGCCAAGCCCGCCGCTCGCGGCGTTGGCAGCGGTGGCCACGACGTTCCCTCGCGCTTCTTTCCCGCCCCCCGGCTGACAGAGGGAGGCGTCCATCAGGAGATGGCCGCGCCGTGGCAATCCGGGCGTCCGGGGGCGTGGCTCTCCCCCGAGCCATGTTCTTCCCTTCTCCCATCGCGATCTGACGCCGCCGCGGGAGAGGAGGGGTGGGGGGCGGTCCCAGCGGGCCCGGCTGTGAGGCGCGGGTTCCGTATCCCGATGCACACCTCCCCCGGTCAGTTTCCCCGGCCCATGGCCGTCCGGCGCTGCGGTGGTCGGCGGGCAGGCACGGCCCCGAGATGTCGCCGGTGGTGCGCGGCCCACCGGGCCGGGGCGAGAATTGGCGGCGGCGGTTCGGTAGAATCGTGTCAGGAGCACGCAGCGGCTCGCGGGCGACATCGCGGTCGTCGGGCGGTGACCGGAGCGTGGTCGGCGGACAACAGCACCACGGCGACGCGAGCGACGACGCACGGAGGAGTTCCCCGATGACGAACCGGCAGGAGATCGAGGCCCGCTACCGGGACCTGCGCGAGGCGCTGGCGACCGAGGGCGTTTCCCGACGCACGTTCATGCAGGTGGCCGCGGCGGCGGCGCTCGCCTCCGGCCTCAGCCACGGCGCGCCGGTTGCCGCCGCGCCGAGCCCGGGCGCGCCGCGGCGGCTGGCGGGCCGGCAGGCGAGCGAGAACACGCTCGTCTTCGGCAGCGGGCAGGACATCTCGAACCTCGACCCGCACACCGGCCACGACTACTCGATCACGTGGGGCCAGCGGGCGGTCTACGACAGCCTCCTGCGCTACGAGGGGAACCCGCCGGTCCTGAAGCCGCTGCTGGCGACCGAGGTGAGCGGCAGCCCGGACGCCACGGAGTGGACGATCAAGCTCGACCCGAAGGCGACGTTCCACGACGGCTCGGCGGCGGACGCCGCGGCGGTCGTCTGGAACTTCAACCGGATGCTGAAGAAGAACCTCGGCGTCGCCTGGATGTTCGCGACGGCGATGGACGAGAAGTCGGCGCAGGTCGTCGACCCGACGACGGTGAAAGTGACGCTGGTGAAGCCGTTCGGGCCGTTCGAGGCGGTCCTGCCGTGGCTGTTCGTCGCCAACCCGAAGGTGGTGGAGGCGAACGAGAAGGACGGTGACCTCGGCGAGGGGTGGCTGAAGGACCACGAGGCGGGCGGCGGCCCGTTCACCATCGCCAACTGGCAGCCGGGCAGCACCTACCAGTTCGCGCGCTTTCCGAACTACTGGTACACCGCCGAGGACGCGCCGAAGCCGCTCGACTCGTTCGTCTGGCAGATCATCCGCGAGTCGTCGACGAAGCGGATCGCGATGGAGACGGGGCAGGTCCAGCTCGGCGACAACTTCACGCCGGAGGACCTCGAGGGGCTGCGGGCCAACCCGACGTTCGTGGTCAACGACGCGCCGTCGATGTCGCCGTGCTCGATCAAGCTGAACAACAAGGTGGGGCCGACCAGCGACCTGAACGTGCGCAAGGCGCTCAGCCACGCCTTCGACTACGACTCGGCGCTCGAGGCGGTCTCGGGCCGGGGCGAGGTGATGCAGGGCCCCCTGCCGACCAGCCTGCAGCCGTGGCACAAGGCCGACCTGCCGGTCCTGAAGTTCGACATGGACGCGGCGAAGGCGGCGCTGGCGGCGAGCGGCAGCAAGGACGGCTTCTCGATGGAGTACGTCTACGTCACCGGTCTGACCGAGGAGGAGCAGTTCGGCCTGATCCTGCTCCAGAACGCGGCCGAGCTGAACATCGAGGTCAAGATGACGCCGCTGGTCTGGCCCGACATGGTCGCCCGGGCGTCGAAGGCGGACACCGCGCCGCCGGCGATGTGCGTCTACGCCGGCACCGACTACGCCGACCCGGACAACTTCCTCTGGCAAGGCTTCCACTCCAGCCAGGCCGGCTTCTGGTCGGCGGCGTCGTGGTACCAGAACCCCGAGGTCGACCAGTGGCTGGAGGGGGCGCGGGCGACCAGCGACCAGGCGAAGCGGCAGGAGCTCTACAACAACGTCCAGCAGAGGATCGTCGAGGACGCGGTCGAGATCTTCGTCTACGTCCAGACCGAGAACACCGCGTGGACCGCGGACCTGAACTACACCTACGTGCCGATCATGGGCGGCGATCCGCGGGTGATCGGCTTCAAGTAGCGCCGTTCCCGGCTGACCGGCCGGGCCGCGCCGGCCGGGGGGCGGAGTCGCGCCCCCCGGCCCCTTGGCTGAGCCGATGAACCTCTTCGCCTTCACCCTGCGACGCCTGCTGCTGCTGATCCCGACGCTGGTCGGGGTCTCGCTGCTGACGTTCGCGCTGTCGCGGATCGTGCCGGGCGACCCGGCCCGGCTGGCGGCCGGGGCGCAGGCGACGCCGGAGATGTACCAGCAGATCCGGGACGAGTTCGGGCTCGACAAGCCGCTGCCGACCCAGTACCTCGACTACGTGCGCGGCATCGTCACCGGCGACTGGGGCAAGTCGATCCTGTCGCGGCGGCCGGTGATGGAGGACCTGCAGACATACTGGCCGGCCACGCTCGAACTGGTGCTGGTGGCGATGGTGATCGCGACCGTGGTTGGGATCCCGCTCGGTGTCCTCTCGGCGGTGCGGGCCGACCGGCCCAGCGACCAGGTGGCGCGGATCGTCTCGCTGCTCGGGGTCAGCGTGCCGGCGTTCTGGCTGGCGGTGCTGCTGCAGCTCTTCTTCGCCCTCCGGCTCGGCTGGCTGCCGGCCAGCGGCCGGCTGCTGCCGGGGGTGGTGCCGCCGCCGTCGGTGACCGGCCTCTACTTGGTTGACAGCGCGCTGGCCGGGCAGTGGGACACCTTCGGGCAGGCGCTGCGCCAGATCATCCTGCCGGCGCTGACGCTCAGCTTCCCGACGCTGGCCACCGTCTCCCGCTTCACCCGCTCCAGCCTGCTCGAGGTGCTCGGGCAGGACTACGTGCGGACTGCCCGGGCGAAGGGGGTAGCCGAGCGCTCGGTCGTGCTCGGCCACGCGATGCGCAACGCCCTGATCCCGCTGGTGACGATGGTCGGCCTCTCGATCGGCTGGTCGATGGGCGGCTCGGTGCTGGTGGAGACCGTCTTCGACTGGCCGGGAATCGGGCTGTACGCGACGAAGTCGGCGCTGACGCTCGACTTCCAGCCGATCATGGGGATCGCGCTGCTCTACGGCATCGTCTTCAGCCTGATCAACATCGCGGTCGACGTCACCTACGGGCTGCTCGACCCCCGCATCCGGCGGGCCTGAGGGAGGCGGGGATGAGCGCGAGCGCCCTCGGCGACACGATCCCCGGAGATTCCGTTGCCGCGCGGCGCGGTCTGCGCTTGTCCGACGGCCAGCGGCGGGCAATCCGCCGCTTCGGGCAGAGCCCGCTCTCGGTCGCCGGGCTGGCGATCATCCTCGTCATGCTGGCGATCGCGGTGGTCGGGCCGTTCTTCGTGCCCTACCCGAAGGACGCGACCGGCAAGCTGAACCTGAAGGAGAAACTCGACCCGCCGTCGCTCGTCCACTGGTTCGGGACTGACCACGTGGGGCGGGACGTCTTCACGCGGGTGATCGTCGGGGCGCGCATCTCGCTCGTCGCCGGTGTGGTGGTGATCGCGCTGGCCCTGACGATCGGGACGCTGCTGGGGGCGATCGCCGGCTACTACGGCGGGCGCACCAGCGAGGCGATCATGCGGGTCACCGACATCTTCCTGACGATCCCCGACCTGATCTTGGCGATGGCGTTCGCGGCGGCGCTCGGGGCGGGCCTGCTGAACGTGATGATCGCCGTCTCGCTCGTCTGGTGGCCCGGCTACTGTCGGCTGACGCGGGCGAACGTGATCGCCCTGCGCGACTCGCAGTTCGCCGAGGCGGCCTCGTCGATGGGGAGCAGCCCGCAGCGGATCCTCTTCCGGCACGTGCTGCCGAACGCCTTCCCGACCATCCTCGTCAAGGCGTCGATGGACATCGGGTTCGCGATCCTGACCACTGCCGCCCTCGGCTTCATCGGGCTCGGCACCCAGCCCCCCACCCCTGACTGGGGGGTGATGATCGCCGACGGCCGGAAGTACCTGCGCGAGGCGTGGTGGTACTCGACCTTCCCGGGGATCGCCATCCTCGTCACCGTGCTCGCCTTCAACTTGCTCGGCGACGGGCTGCGCGACGTGCTCGACCCGCGCTCGCGGCGAGGGTGATCGTCGGCGCGGCGCGCCGTTGTGGGACGCATCCCGGGGACGGCCCCGGCACCGGAGCCATGGGAACGATGGACGAGATCGTCGCCGACCAAGAGGCCCAGATCGTCGCTGCGATGCCGGCCGGCGCGACCGCCGCCGAGATGAAGTCGGACGCCGAGCGGCTCTGGCGCGTCCTGTTCGGGACGCCGGTCGACCTCGACAACCCCTTGGTCGACGACTTCCTCGGGGCGTTCACGGTCTTCGGGGTGGTCTCCTACGCGCTGGGGCAGGCCGAGCGGGAGCCGGGCGGCCTGCAGCCCGAGCACCAGATCATGCTCGACACCCACCAAGCCGCGATCGACGCCATGCGGGAGTCGCTGACACTGGCGGGGGTGCCGGAGTCGCTCGACCTCGGGGAGGTCGACCCGGACGGTGTGCGACGGCTGCAGGACCTCGCAGTCTGGTACCGGGCCCTGACGGCGGGCGACGGCGGGGATCAGTCGGAAGGCTAGGCCCGGGTTCCGCGCTCCGCCGGGTTCGCTCGGTCCATCCTCACCCCCCAGCCCACTCTCCCACGGCGGCGGCTGACAGGGGGAGGTATCCAAGGGGAGCGGTATCCGGGTCTCGCGGCCGGGTCCGTCGGGACCGCCCTCACCCCCCAGCCCCCTCTCCCGCGGCGGCGGGAGAGGGCGAGAAGCCAATTCAGGGGAGGGCCAAGTCCTCCCCCGAACTCCCAGTTGCCGCGGCGCGGCCGCTTTCCAGCGGAGACCTCCCCCTGTCAGCCGCGGGGGTGAGCGGGGGGAGAAACTGAATCGGGGGAGGGCCAAGCCCTCCCCCGGACCCCCGGTTGCCGTGGCGCGGCGGCTTTTCGGTCAGTCACCCTTCCGCAAGCCGCGGCGGGAGGCGGGGGAGCGATCGATTGGGAAAGGGCAAGCCTTCCTCCGCGCCCCTGGTCGCTCGCCAAGTGGCGGCAGGCGAGGAGGCGATGGCGGCTGGGGAGGATCTGCCATCTCCCAATGACCCGGGTTGCCGCTTTCTGGCCGCTCCCCGGAGGCAGCCCGCTTTGTCGGCGCTCGGTCCGGGAAGTGGGCCGAGCGCGGTTCAGGACTGGTCGAGGGCGCGGCGGACCCCGAGCAGCAGCTTGCCGCGGCGCTGACCGAGCGCTTGGATCTGCTCCGGGGTGTAGTCGAAGAGGCCACCCTGCGTCTTCAGGCCGAGCTTGCCGGCGGCCACCTTCTCGGTGACGGTCGCGGAAACGTCGGGGGAGGCGCTGAGGTCCTTGTTCAGGTACGAGGCGACGCTGGTGTAGATGTCGAGGCCGGCGACGTCGAGCAACTCGAGCGGGCCGATCACCGACAGCTTGTAGCCGATGCCCCACTTGGTGATGGCGTCGATCGCCTCGGCGCTGGCGACGCCCTCGTCGAGGAGGTGGAGCGCCTCGCGCATGATCGCGTAGAGGATCCGGTTCTCGACGAAGCCGGCGACGTCCTTGTCGACCGCGGCCGGGATCATCCCGATCCGCTTGGCGACCGCGAAGGTGGTGTCGATCGTCGCCTGGTCGGTGTGCTCGCCGCGGATCACCTCGATCACCGGGATCAGGTGGGGCGGGTTCGACCAGTGCATGCCGACGACCCGGCTCGGCTTCTGGCAGACCGAGGCGATGGCGCTGATCGGGATGCCAGAGGTGTTGGAGGCGAGGATCACGTCGTCGCCGACGAGCGCCTCGACGTCGCGGAAGACCTGCTGCTTGATCTCCCGCTTCTCCGGCGCGGTCTCGACCACGTAGTCGGCGGGGCCGACCGCGTCGGCGAGGACGTCGGTGTACGACAGGTTGGCGCGGCCGGCGTCGGCCTCGGCGGCGGTCATGAAGCCGCCGTTGACGAGGGTGGCGTAGACGAAGTCGACCGCGCCGCGGGCCTTCTCGAGCTGGGCCGGGAAGGGGTCGAAGAGCGTCACCTTGAAGCCGTGGCGGGCGAAGGTGGCGGCGATGCCGGGACCCATCGTCCCCGCGCCGACGACGGCGACCTTCGTGATCTGGTCCGTGCTCATGGTGTCGGTTGGTCCTCCGGCCGGGGCGCGTCCGCCCGTGCCGCTAGTGCATGCTGATGCCGCCGCCGATGTTGTAGGCCGCGCCGTTGACGAACTTGGCGTCGTCGGAGCAGAGGAAGACGACGAGGCCGGTGACGTCCTCCGGCTTCTCGAACTGGCCGATCGGGGTGTGGCCGAGCACGAAGTCGAAGTGCCCCTGGGCGAACGACTTGCGGGTGCCGGGCGTGTCGAGCAGGGTGGGGGAGACGTAGACGCTGGTGATGCCGCGGGGGCCGAGCTCGGTGGCGATGGCGCGGGTGAAGCCGAGGACGGCGCCCTTGCTGGCGACGTAGTGGGCGAAGCCGGGGGTCCCCATCCAGACGGTGTCGGAGCCGATGTTGACGATCTTGCCGCCGCCCGTCTTCTCCATCACCGGCACCACCGCCTTGGTGGCGAGGTAGGTGCCCTCGACGTTGACCCGGAACCGCTCGCGCCAGTCCTCGATCGTCAGCTCGTCCCACGGCTTCGGGGTGAAGAGGCCGGCGTTGTTGACGAGGGCGTCGATCCGGCCGAAGGCGGCGACGGCGGCCTCGGCCATCGCCTCGGTCTGGGCCTCGTCCGAGACGTCGGTCCGGACGTAGCGCGCGTTGGGGCCGAGTTCCTTGGCGAGCGGCGCGCCGTCGGCGATGTCGGCGATGACGACCTTCGCCCCCTCGGCGGCGAGGCGGCGGGAGATGGCGGAGCCCATCTCGCCGGCCCCGCCGGTGACGACGACCACCTTGTCCTTGATCGAGATCGGCATCGTGCTTCCTTCCCGCCCGTCGCCGGGCGCTTGGCGGGGCCGGGCGCGGGCCGCCGCGCTACCCCTCGTCGTTCCAGTTCCCGAGCGCGGCCATCGCCGCGCCGACCCCCGCGCCGAGCGGGACCGGGTGGCCGATGTCGACCAGCGACCGTTCCAGCACCGCCAGCTGGGCGGCGAGGGTGGTCGGGTGGACTTGGGCCGAGCCCATGTGGGCGAGCCGGAAGAGCTTCCCCTGCAACGAGCCGTAGCCGGGGGAGATCATCACGCCGTAGCGGTGGCGCATGGTCTGCCGCAGCAGCGCCTCGTCGAGGCCGTCCGGCACGGTGACCGCGGTGACGCAGGCGGCGGCGATCTCGTCGCGCGCCGGCCAGAGGTCGAGGCCGAGGGCGCGGATCCCCGCCCGGGCGGCGGCGGCGATCTGCTGGTGGCGGTCGACGAAGCGCTCCATGCCGATCGCGAGCGTCTGCTCGAGGACCGACTCGAGGCTGTAGACCTCGCTCACCGACGGGGTGTAGGGGAAGCGCTTCCCCTCCAGCCACGCGCTCTTCCAGTCGAGGATCGAGAGGAAACTGCCGCGCAGCGGGGCCGGCCGGTGAGCCTCCATCGCCGCCCAGGCGGCCGGGCTGACGCTCATCAGGGTCAGGCCGGGGGTGCCGCCGAGGCATTTCTGCGGCCCGGCGACGGCAACGTCCATGCCCCAGTCCTCGGGGCTGTAGAGCTCGCCGCCGAGGCCGGAGACGGTGTCGATCATGGTCAGGACGCCGAACTCGTGGGCGACCCGGCAGATGTCGCGGACCGGGTTGTGGGTGCCGGAGGGCGTCTCGGAGTGGACGACGGAGAGGAACTTGACGTCGGGGTTGGCGTGGAGGGCGCGGCGCACGTCCTCGGGGTCGACGGCGTCGTCGTAGGGGACGGCGAGCTCGATCGTCTCGCCGCCGTACTTCTCGATGAAGTCCTGGAACCACTTGCCGAAGACGCCGGAGACGAGGTTGAGCACCTTGTCGCCGGGGGAGATGAGACTGGCGGCGGCGGCCTCGAGGCCGAGGATCGCCTCGCCCTGCATGATCACCACGTCGTAGCTGGTGCGGAAGACCTGTTGCAGCAGGTCGCTGGTCCGCCCGAACAACTCGATGAAGGCCGGGTCGTAGTGGTAGAGGATCGGCCGCCCTTGGTCGCGCAGCGTCCGCGGCATCACCTCGACCGGCCCGGCGGCCAAGTTCAGGCGGGGCCATTGCGTCGTCATCGTCGCACTCCTGTGCCGGTGCCCGCGCGGCGCGCGGCGCGGCCTCGTCTGCCCTCGGGCCGTCGCGGCGGCCCGGTCCGGGGCGGGGGCGCGAGCCCCCGCCCCAACGCCGC